>NZ_JAGEUF010000010.1:0-146664 GCF_018101215.1 Phaeobacter sp. HS011
CCCCCCCCCCCGGCGCGGGGCGCCCCCCCGCCGCTACGAGATGAAACGGGCGCGGTACCCCTGGTTCCGCGCCCGCTCTGTTACTTCTGTCAGCTATACCGGATTACTCGGCTGCGATCTGCCCTTCGATCTTCTCGACCTTCACGGCCGAGAATTTAAACTCGGGGATCTTGCCATAGGGGTCCAGAGCCGGGTTGGTCAGGATGTTGGCGGCCGCTTCCACATAGGCAAAGGGCACGAACACCATGTCCTCGGCGATGGCCCGGTCAGCCCGCGCCATGATCTCGATTGAACCGCGACGGGTGGACAGGCGCACCATTTCGCCCGGCTCAACGCCCATCAGCTTCAGCGTGCGCGGGTTGAGCGAGCAGTTCGCCTCCGGCTCCACCGCATCCAGCACCAGTGACCGGCGCGTCATCGAGCCGGTATGCCAGTGCTCCAGCTGGCGGCCGGTGGTCATGATCATCGGATACTCCGCATCCGGTGCCTCATCCGGCGGGATCACCGAGGCCGGGGTAAAGCGGGCGCGACCTTCGGGGCGCGGGAAGCCATCACCGAACACAATCGCCTGACCGGGGTCGGTCTCATGCAGCGACGGATAGGTGATGGTCTCGGTCTCCAGACGCTCCCAGGTGATGTTGTTCAGGGACTTCATGTTCAGCTTCATCTCGTTAAAGACTTCGCTGACATCCTTGTAGTCCCAGGGCAGGCCAATGCGCTGCGCCAGTTCCACGGTGACTTTCCAGTCCTCGCGCGCTTCGCCCGGAGGCGCCACGGCAGGACGCACCCGCTGCACCTGACGGTTGGTGTTGGACACGGTGCCGTTCTTTTCATAGAGCGCCGAGGCCGGCAGGATGATGTCGGCATAGTTCGCCGTCTCGGTCAGGAAGATATCCTGAACGATCATCAGCTCCAGCTTGGCAAAGGCATCGCGGGCGTGATCCGCATCCGGGTCGGACATCGCCGGGTTTTCACCCTGGATGTACATGCCCTTGATATTGCCGGCATAGGCCTGATCGACAATCTCGGTCACGGTGAGGCCCTTCTCGTTTGAGAAGTCGCCGCCGCCCCAGACATCGGTGAAGGATTTGCGCACATCATCCGAGGTCACGGTCTGGTAATCCGGCAGGAACATCGGGATCAGGCCCGCGTCGGACGCGCCCTGCACGTTGTTCTGGCCGCGCAGCGGGTGCAAGCCCGCCCCCGGTTTGCCGACGTTACCAGTCATCAGGGCTAGCGAGATCAGACAGCGCGAATTATCCGTGCCGTGAATGTGCTGGGAAATCCCCATGCCCCAGAAGATCAGCCCCGCATTCCCACCGGCAAAGATCCGGGCAACACGGCGCAGCTGGTCCGGCTCAATACCGCAGATCTCCGACATCTTCTCGGGGGTGAACTGCTTCAGGTGCTCTTTCTCGGCGTCCCAATTCTCGGTCCAGCGATGGATATACTGGCTGTCGTAGAGCTCTTCTTCAACGATCACATTCATGATCGCGTTCAGCATCGACACGTCTGCACCAGGGCGGAACTGCACCATCTCGGTCGCGAACCGGCGCAGGCCAACGCCGCGCGGATCCATCACGATCAGCTTGCCGCCGCGCTTGGTGAACTGCTTGAAATAGGTCGCCGCCACCGGGTGGTTCTCGATCGGGTTGGAACCGATGACGATCGCCACATCTGCGTTTTCAATCTCGTTGAAGGTCGCGGTCACCGCGCCGGAGCCGACGTTCTCGATCAGCGCCGCAACGGAGGACGCGTGACACAAACGGGTGCAGTGGTCGACGTTGTTGTGCTTGAAACCCTGACGGATGAACTTCTGGAAGAGGTAGGCCTCCTCATTGGTGCATTTCGCAGAACCAAAGCCCGCAACCGATTTCGGGTCTTCGTCCCGCAGCTTCATCAGGCCTTTGCCGGCCAGATCCATCGCCTCTTCCCAAGTCGCTTCGCGGAAATGGGTGGAGAGATTGCCCGGATCGACGTTCAGGCCTTTGGCAGGCGCGTCATCGCGGCGGATCAGCGGCTTGGTCAGCCGGTGCGGGTGGTGAATGTAATCGAAACCAAATCGACCCTTGACGCAGAGGCGGCCTTCGTTCGCGGGGCCATTGATGCCCTCGACATGCTTGACCTTGCCGTCCTTGACCTTCAGCGACACTTTGCAGCCGACACCGCAGAACGGGCAGACGCTTTCGGTCTCGGAATCATAGTCCTTGCTGTCACCAACCTGATTGTCGTCCATCACGGTCGCGGGCATCAGCGCGCCGGTCGGGCACGCCTGCACGCATTCACCGCAAGCCACACAGGAGGACGCGCCCATAGGATCCGCAATGTCAAACACCGGATAGGCATCATGACCACGGCCGGCCATGCCGATCACGTCATTCACCTGCACTTCGCGGCAGGCCCGCACGCAAAGGTTACAGGAAATACAGGCGTCCAGATTGACCTTCATCGCCACATGGCTGTCGTCCAGCAGCGGGATGCGGTCCTTTTCCAGCTTGGGGAAACGCGACTCTGAAACCCGGTTCAGCTCCGCCATATCCCACAGATGCGAGGACTTATCGCGCGCCTCGTCCTGCTTGGGCTGATCAGCCACCAGGAGTTCCATCACCATCTTGCGGGCATTCTCAGCCCGCGCGTTGTTGGTGGTGACAACCATGCCTTCAGCGGGTTCCCGGATACAGGAGGCTGCCAGCGTGCGCTCGCCTTCGATCTCGACCATACAAGCCCGGCAATTGCCATCCGGGCGGTAGCCCGGCTGCGGCTTGTGGCACAGATGCGGGATTTTCAGCCCACGACCGTTGGCGACTTCCCAGATGGTCAAACCTGCGTCTGCTGTGACCTGTTCGCCATCGAGTGTGAAAGTGATTTTATCGCTCATGGCTTATACCTCCTCGGGGAAGTGTTTGATGGTCAGGCGGATCGGGTTGGGTGCGGCCTGTCCCAGACCACAGATCGACGTATCAACCATCGCGGCGCTCAGCTCTTCCAACAGCCCCTGATCCCACTTCTTTTCGCCCATCAGCTTGACGGCTTTTTCGCAGCCCACCCGGCAGGGGGTACACTGGCCGCAGCTTTCATCCTCGAAAAAGCGCAGCATGTTCAGCGCCGCATCGCGGGCCGAGTCCTTGTCGGACAGAACCACAACAGCGGCTGACCCGATGAAGGTGCCATGCGGCTGCAGCGTGTCAAAATCGAGCGGAATGTCATGCATCGAGGCGGGCAACAGGCCCGAGGACGGGCCACCCGGCTGATATGCTTTGAAGGCGTGGCCATCCAGCATACCGCCGCAGGCCTCGATGATGTCAGTGATGGTCGACCCGGCAGGCAGCAGATGCACGCCCGGCTTCTTCACCCGACCCGACACCGAATAGCTGCGCAGCCCCTTGCGACCGTTCTTCTCAACCGAGTTCAGGCACTCCGGCCCCTCGCGGTTGACCTTACAGACCCAGTAGAGGGTCTCGACATTGTGAACCAACGTCGGACGGCCGAAGATACCCACCTGCGCCACAAATGGTGGGCGGTGGCGCGGCTCGCCGCGCTTGCCTTCGATCGATTCAATCATCGCGCTTTCTTCACCGCAGATATAGGCCCCTGCCCCGCGGCGCAGGTCGATATAGCCTGCCTCGACGATGCCCGCCTCTTCCAGCGCGGTGATTTCACGGCGCAGAATTTCCAGCACTGCCGGATATTCGTCGCGCATATAGATAAAGGCTTTCTCGGCTTCGACCGCCCAGGCGGCAATCAGCATCCCCTCAAGGAAGACATGCGGCGTGCGCTCAAGGTAGTAGCGATCCTTGAAGGTGCCCGGTTCGCCCTCATCACCGTTCACGGCAAGATAACGCGGGCCTGCGTTGGCGCGCACAAAGCCCCATTTGGTGCCGGACGGGAAACCAGCACCGCCCAGACCGCGCAGACCGGCTTCTTTGACCTTGGCCTGAACCGCTTCCCAGTCGCCATTCGCACGCAGGTCTTTCAACGTGGCATAGCCGCCTTCGGCCTCGTAGGCCGCAAAGGTTTCATACGCGGGGATATGCGCGTGGGTATCATCTGCCGCAATCGCGGCCTGTACCTTCTCGGGCGTCGCGTGGTCGATGTGGTTGTGGCCAATCTCCAGCACCGGCGCCGTGTCGCAGCGGCCCATGCAGGGCGCGCGCAGAACGCGAACCTGGGAGGCATCGAGACCGTCTTCCAACGCCTTTTGCAGCGCTTCGGCCCCCGCCAGCTCGCAGGACAGCGAGTCACAAACCCGGATGGTCAGCGCCGGTGGCGGTGTCTCGCCTTCGCGCACCACATCAAAATGGGCGTAGAAACTCGCAACCTCATAGATCTCCGCCTGCCCGGTGCGCAGCTCCTCAGCGAGGGCGCGAATATGGGCCGCGCTGAGGCAGCCGTATTTATCCTGAATGAGATGCAGGAATTCGATCAGCAAATCCCGATTGCGGGGCTGGTCACCAATCAGGTCCAGAACCTCGCTATGCGCCTGATCCTCCAGCTGTCGGCCCTTGGGGGTTTTGCGCCCCTTGCCTTTGCCAGATTTCCACACGCCCTTGCTATTGTCCAAAGGTGCCACAATGACCTCCACTTCGCGTCGCCAGTTAAGGCGGCATTCCATTGAAGAAGCCTATCGTCAAATCGGAAATTTCGAAGGTACGATAACGAACGCTTATTGCACGAAATCGTCAACCACCGCCCGCAGAGCCTGTACCGTGGTCAAAGCAGGCTGCCGGTCCAGCGTCACCATTGCGATCGGTTTGGTTGGGGCCGGGTCTGTCAGCGGCAGCACCGTTGTTCCGTCCAGCGTACCAAGCGCCTCGACAAGCGCCTGCGGCAGGATTGTTGCAACTGACCCCGCCCGCGCCATCACCATCGCCGCCATGAACCCGCTGGATTCCGAACGCACCTCAGGTCGCAGCCCCTGATCGGCAAAGATCCGGTCCAGAATACGTCGGTTCTGCATTTGCGGCTCCAGTAGGCTCAGCGGCAGGTCTGCCGCCTCCGCCCAGCTGATGCCATCAGCGTCCGCAGGTCGCTCCGCCACCATATTCTCTGGCGCAACCAGAACATATGTCTCTTCATAGAGCGGCTGAATGCTCACCTGATCCGGGCCCAGACTGTCGTGATAGGTCACGCCGGCATCGATGGTCCCATCAAACAGCCGCTGTTGGATCACCAGCGAGCTGAGCACCTCGATACGCGCCAGCACCCGCCGGTGGGCCAGATGCAGCCGGTCCACCAGTTGCGCCGCATAAGCTGTCGCCGTCGGCACCACGCCCAGCACCAGCGTGCCGGTAACCTCCCCACGCGCCGCCGCAACCTCCTGTTCCAATGCCTTGGCATCATCCAGAATGCTGCGCGCCCGCCGTACGATCATCATGCCTTCTTCGGTCAGGCCCTGAAACCTGTTCCCACGGCGCACAATCGACACGCCAAGACGTTCCTCAAGATTGCGGATCCGCATGGAGAAGGCCGGTTGCGACATGCCGCTGTCCTGCGCCGCCTTGGCAAAATGCCGATGGCGCGCCAGGGCGCTCAGCAACCTCAGATCCTTGAGTTCAATCACCGCTCTACGTCCATGCTGCTGCCGGAGCGCCCGATCCGTGCCCGCGCCCCCTCCGCCGGAGGAGCGATTGGCCGAACACGCATGGGCGCAGGCCACCCTGCACCGAAATCCACTCTCTGTCGAGAGAGCGACAGATGTCGGCGGGTTCCAGCAGACGGACCGGCGCCGGGCGGACCTTAGGCTTGCCGCTGAGCCGTTGCCGAACGGGCAATGCCATCGTAGATGCCGGTCAGGATATTCAGGACCCGCGTCGCCTCGCCCACTCGATTTTCCACGCCCGGCACTTGTTCCAGCGCCTGCAGCAACAGCTTGCGGCGCTGTACATCATAGGCTGCGGTTATCTCCAGCCCGTCATCAGTCGCCGAATAGGTCACCCCGCCACGCCCGGACCCCGTCTTGCGGATCAGACCCGCAGAGGCCAGCTTGCGCAGCGAATACTGAATATTCGGCACGTCATCACGGTTAGTGACCCGGGCCAGTTCCTTGATCGTCTTGGGCCGGTCATTCATGCGGATTACATTCAACAAGGTGATTTCAGGACCCGAGGCCGCCAGATCCGATACCAGACCCAGACATTCTGATTGCCAGCGTGCAAATCCCTCAAACGTCCGCATCAAGGCAAACTCGAAATCGCTCAGATCGTCTTCCGCCCCCTGATGCGCGATCTGATCCACAGCCTCAACGGCCTCTGTCTTGGGTGATCCGGAATATGTATCCAACAATAGTCTCCTTACATCAGCGGCAAAATGAGCCTCCGGTGGCGGCGAAACCCTCTGTCAAGGTGTTTTGCCTGCATTCGTTCCCCAAAAACGTCACCACGCCCCTTAGTAAATGTCTGGCGTTAGGTTTCAACCCGTCCGTGCAGCAGAAAGTGAAGCCAAACCCGGTGAATTCTTCCAACAGCTTGGAGAATCAACGGAAAATAAAAAGCCAGATAAATTTTAAATGACGCAAAACACGATGGAATATAGATAAAATACCACCCTGCAGAGACTTTACGACAGAAAATTTCACACAAACCCCTACGGAAACGGACCTCATTCCAGCGTCAAGGGCATAGAAACAGCACCGTCAACGCGACGCAAAACCACAAGTGAATCATCATCTTGCGCAAAGACCGACCGCCCCTCACCGATATCACAGCGCAAAACGCCCAACCTGGTGAGGCGCCGGTCATTGCCGCTTGAGCCATTAATTCACCGGTAAGTCCTGATGGCTATGCTACCCGCCGAATATGTGCAGACGCACATGTCATGAAAAGGAGCAGACCTTGGAACGACGGGCGGACCTCAAGTTGGTTATCGCGCAGATGGTGGCCACGATCACGACGATCCGCCGCCCTGTCGCGAACCGGCGAGTCACGAACCGGCCTCTTACCAACCGGCCAGCCCCGGTCCGATACGCGCGCTGCACGTCCGTCTCAGGGCGGTGTCTGCAGTTGTGCCGCGGGGTAGCCGCGCCTTTTTCTGTCGTTTTTTGTCTTAATTGGGGCCGCGCAATTTCGCGCTTGCTGACTACCGGCATCCAAGCCTGTGCAAAGGAATGCCATGTTGTGTTCGCCATGTCGCCGCCCCCAATCGGGCATGGTTTTCTGGGGTGTCCAATTCCGGTCACCCCTTTCGTGAAGCGAGGCAGCCCGATAGCGCGGCTGCCCATTGGGGGCTGTCGGTTGTGATCCGACACACATACCGCCCGCGCGCCGGTTCCGCGCAACGGTGATTGAAAGGTGCTGAAATGAAATTCCGAAACCCTGCACGTGCGGCCCTGAACAGGCTCTCTGTCTTTGCCAAATGCAGCCTGCTTATTGCAGTGTCCACCCTTGTGGTCACCCTGTTTCTAACCTGGGAGAACCAGAAAATTCTGGGTGAAGCAGTCGACAGCGGTGTGCGGACGCTGGCCGAAGGCGTCACCGTAACTGTGGCCGCGCGCAGCGGCGGCGCAATTCGCTTTGGCGACACCGATCGCCTTGAAAGCGATCTTGAATCGCTGATCGAGCTGTCGAACGGTCGCGCCAACCACGGCATCGCGATCAACGGCAAGGGTAAGACGGTTGCCTCCACCGGCGTCGCGACAGAGGCCGAAATCGCCGAGCTGACGCTCGTCGCCCAAAAAGCGATGGAAACCAATCAGATGGAGTATAGCGAGAACGGCTATCTCGTCGCTGCACCAGCAACAGCGGGGGCCGAAGGCACTGTCGTGGTTGGCGCTGTCGGCATGGTCTGGTCGCCGGATGTGGCCTTTGCCGAAGTTGCCCCGAACCAGCTGCTGTCCTTCCTTGCGGCCGGCGGCGCCTTTGTGGTCATGCTGGGCCTTTCCGTGGTTGCGCTGCGGTCGATGATGTCCCGCCCCCTTGGTGATGTGGCCACCGCCATCAACCGCCTCGCCGATGGGGATTATGACCATGACACAGAACACCAGACGCGCGGCGATGAAATCGGCCTGATTGCACGCCACATTGAGGCGCTGAAGGCTCAACTCTCTGCGGCCCGCACCGTCGAAAAACAGCGCCATGCCGATCAGGCCGCACAGAAGCTGGTTGTGGAGCGTCTGAACGTCGGGCTTCAGACGCTCTCCGAAGGGGATCTGTCGCAGACCATTGATGAGGAATTCTCGGCCGACTACGAAAGCCTGCGACAGAATTTCAACAAAACCGTCGACAAGATGGTCGGCATCATCGATGCGGTGATCGAAAACTCCTCGCGGATCCGCGCCAGTGCCGAGGAAATCAGCCAATCCTCCGGTGATCTGTCACAACGCACCGAATCGCAGGCAGCCACGCTGGAAGAAACGGCCGCCGCGATGGAGCAGCTGACCGTCAGCGTAAAATCCGCAGCGGATGGCGCGCGTGAGGTCGAAGGCATCGTATCCGAGGCCAAGGAAACTGCCGTCAACAGCGGCGAGGTCGTCACCCGTGCCGTGGATGCCATGTCCAAGATCGAAAAGTCTTCGGAACAGATCTCTCAGATCATCTCGGTCATCGACGACATCTCGTTCCAGACCAATCTTCTGGCCCTGAACGCTGGCGTCGAAGCCGCCCGCGCGGGCGAGGCCGGACGTGGCTTTGCCGTCGTCGCATCCGAAGTGCGCGCCCTGGCGCAACGCTCCTCGGATGCCGCGCAGGAGATCAAAGCACTGATCAGCGAGAGCACCAGCCACGTAGGTGAGGGTGTGGACCTTGTCGGCCGCGCCGGCGAGGAATTGAAGCAGATCATCGATCGGGTCGCCACCATCTCTGGTCACGTCAGCGGCATCGCAACCGGCGCGCAGGAGCAATCCACCACGCTGGGCGAGATCAACACCGGCGTCACCCAGCTGGATCAGGTGACCCAGCACAATGCCGCCATGGTCGAGGAATCCACCGCAGCCAGCCAGATCCTGCGCAACGACGCCAATGAACTGGCCCGTCAGGTTTCGGTATTCAAGACCCGCAAGGCCGCAGGCAATGTGGTGGCAATGGCTTCAAACAGCCCCGCACCAGCCCGGCCACCTGCAAAGGCCCAGCCACCGGCTGCGCCAAACCCCGCGCCCTCGGCGCATGGTGACGATGATTTCTTTGACGCCAGCCCAACTAAGGCAGCCGCCGGGTGGGAAGATTTCTGATCCTGCGGGTTCGGCCCAAGAACAAAGGCGCGCCCCTTCGGGCGCGCCTTTTTCGTTGCCCCAATCCTCCCCGCCACATGAGGCAGAGCCAGGGCGCATATGATCCGTCGCAAACCTGCCCGCAGTTTCCAGCCCCGCATTTCCCGTCGCGAGCCCCAGCAAAACATCGCAGGCCAATGGTGGCGCAGAGGCTGGGGTTCCCCCAACAATGGGCTGTCTGGTCAAGCGGGCCGCCACGCTAATATGCAGGCGCAGTTGTGTTCACAAAAATATGGGGGCTGCCTCCTGCGAAGCGCCCCCCTTTTTACATGACAAGCCGCGGCAGGCCGTGATCACAGGCCTCGATGACAGGCCTCGATGACAGGCGCCAATGACCAATGGCAACGACTGATCACATACGCTCAGCCCGACCAACCCCATTGCGCAGGCGCAGCCTTGGCAAAGGCTGCGCGCCGAGGGTCAGGAATAGGCACGGACCGGCGCCTCAACCGGCGCGCCAGGCGTCGGCGTCCAGACCGGATAATCCAGCGCAGCCAGAGGCTTCGGTTCGGACGGTTCCGCCTCCAGCCGCCAGGCGGGCTGCAGCCAGACCTCAGCGCGATCTGCCGCAGGCTCCGCATTATGGACCGTCACGCTCAGCGCGGCCGCGTCATGCTGCGCTGTCACCTGCAGGCAATCGCCGGGCGACAGCCGCCGGGACGCATCCAGCAGGAACGCCGTCCGCCCCCAATGCCCATCCGAATAAAGCCCGTTTGTCAGCCCGATCCCCGGTGCCAGCTGCATCTCAAAGCTGACAAAGACCGCATGCACCACACCGCTATGGCTGCAGCTCAACCGCTGGCTGCTGCGCGCCGGTGTCACATCGGGGCGGGTAAAATCAAACTGAAACAGATCCGTGCTCGGTCCCAGAGGTCGCAGCCCGCAGGCCTTGAAATCGCCGGGCGTGATCTGGGCCACACGCGCCAGATGATGAAACGCGCTGAGGTCGAACCCCTCCGCCGCCTGCGGTCGCCACTGCTGCAGCAATGCCTCACTCTCAACCAACTGGGCCACCAATGTCCCGGTTTCCGGGATCGCCCGCGCACCCGGCTTGGCCAGCGCGGACATCGCATGGCTCAGCGTATCCAGCGCCCCTTCCCCCAGCAGCACCGTATCCACGATTTCGGAGACCACCACATCGGCCTGCTCCGGCATATCGACGCCGATGACAATCTCATGCGACCACTTCGAAAGAACCGTAATGCGGTCGCTCAGACCATTGTCAGCGATGACCCGTCGGGCCGCCTGCGCGATCAGCGGCTGCTGTTCACAGGTATAGACATGTTTGGCCCCGGCCCGTGCCGCCAACATCGCCGTCAGCCCCGCGCCGCAGCCGATATCCAGCACGATGTCTCCGGGTTTCACCTTCATTGCGATGGCCTCGGCATAGGCGCGGTTGCGCGCTTGATCTGCCAGCATGGGAAAATGCCAGCGCGGCACAAACGTCTGATGCAGCCGCTCCTGCAGGATCTGCGCCTCATGGTGGTGTGGGTCCAGCTGCAACGCCTCTGCCAACAGCTGCGAGGTCTGCACCCCGCCATCCGCAAGGGAGGCCGTTTTCGCAAGCTGCACAAATGTCCCGGCATCCGCGCGCCCCGCATGTGTGACCAGCGAGACGGGGTTCAGCGATTGTGTTTTAAGCAATTTTTAGTCTTCCCTATTTGAGGCAAATGCAACTGATCGTGACTATCCTCCACGCGGGTCTAAGAATTGGTAAAGGCATCGCAGCGCATCTCTCATGCACGCCCCACGGCCCCCTTGCCAACCGCTGCTCAGTTTCCTAGCCTGAGGCAAAGGTCACACATACAATGGGAGGGCATCAGCTGAACATGCGTATCATCCGCCGACTTCAGCACGGCCCCCGTCTGGCCCTGTAAATCCGTTTGCAGGGCTGGCCAGAGGACAGTTTCAGACCTGGTCTGCCTATTGCCGCTGCCGCGGCCATATCTTCTTGACCCGAGTTTTCCATGTCTGTCATCAATCTCAATGCCTTGGGTATCACCCTTGGCGACCCGCTGTTTTCCGACCTCTGCCTGACCCTTTCAAAAGGCGACCGTATCGGTCTGGTCGCCGCCAATGGGCGCGGGAAATCAACCCTTCTGGCCTGTCTCGCCAATGAATTGCCCCCCACAACAGGCGAGATCACCCGCGCCCGTGGCCTGCGTATCGGCTATGTGACACAAAGCCTGCCCGCTGAGGCGCTGCCCATCACGCTTTATGATTGGGTGCTCGCCGCGCTGCCCGCCGATCAGGCCGACTACGAACGCTGGCGCGTCGATGTGGTGCTGGATGAGCTACAGGTGCCTTATGACTTCCAGCACCAGCCGCTGGGCACGCTCAGCGGCGGCTGGCAACGCACCGCCATGCTTGCTGCCGCCTGGATCACTACGCCGGATCTGCTGCTGCTGGATGAACCGACCAATCATCTGGATCTGCATCGCATCGCCTTTCTGGAAGGCTGGCTGTCGCAGCGCCCGCGCGATCTGCCGATGGTGATCACCTCCCATGACCGCGCCTTTCTGGATGCCACGACCACGCGCACCCTGTTCCTGCGCACTGAGGGATCGCGGGTGTTTCAGCTGCCGTTTTCCGCCGCCCGCACCGCTCTGGACGACCATGACGCCGCCGAGGCGCGCCGCCACAGCAACGACCTGAAGAAAGCTCAACAGCTGCGCCAGCAGGCGGCCAAGCTGAAGAATGTCGGCACCAACTCCGGCTCCGATCTGCTGTTGACCAAGACCAAGCAGCTCGCGGATCGCGCCGATCGGCTGGAGGCTGCGGCAACACCCGCGCACCGCGAACATTCCGCAGGCGACATCCGGCTGGGCAACAGTGGAACCCATGCCAAAGCATTGATCACATTAAATGATGTCATGGTGGACACACCAGATGGACGGCCTCTTTATAGCACAGGCCAGAAGTGGATTACCCCCGGCGACCGCATCGTCCTGCTGGGCGCCAATGGCACCGGCAAAACGCAGTTGGTCCGAATGATCCAACAGGCCCTGACCGGCACACACGCAGATATCAAATGCGCGCCCTCGGTTGTTCCGGCCTATTCGGATCAGCACCTCAGCCAGCTGTCCGGGCAGGATACCCCGCTGGCGCTGATCACGGCGGCCTCAGATGTTGGCGACCAATCCGCGCGCAGCCTTCTGGCTGGTGCCGGGGTCAAATTCGCCCTGCAGGACGCACCAGTGGCGGCACTCTCAGGCGGGCAGAAGGCGCGGCTGGCGATGCTGCTTCTGCGGCTCAAAAATCCGAATTTCTATCTGCTGGATGAACCGACAAACCATCTGGATATCGAAGGACAGGAAGCCCTGGAGGCAGAGCTGGTCGCCCATGGCTCCGCCTGTCTGCTGGTGAGCCATGACCGCAGTTTCCTGCGCGCGGTTGGCAACCGGTTCTGGCAGATTCGCGGCCGCCGTCTGGAGGAGGTCGCTGACCCCGAGGCCTTCCTCGCCTCTGAAATGGCCCCCCTCTGAGAGACCGGGGCGGCGGGTCCGTCGCCCCGCCGTCATCTGCCTAAATTTTAGGCAACCGCGCAGCGCGCGGCCCAGCCGGTCGTCTCAGTGCCGCAGAACCGCTTGCGCTGACGAGGGCTTTTGGGGACCCTGCGGACAAAGATACAAGCCCCAAACGGGGCACGGCCCGATCAGAGGATAGCCCCCAATGCCCGCCACGATTGCCATCACCCGCGCCAGCCCGGCAGAGCCTGAGGCCCGGTCTCTGATCCGCCGTCACCTGGACCAGATGGCCGCACAATCCCCCGAAGAGAGCTGCCATGCGCTCGACGGCAGCGGGCTTGACGCCCCGGATGTGGCCTTCTTCCTGCTGCGGCGCGAGGGCACGGCGATTGCGATGGGCGCGCTCAAAACCTTGTCAGGCGGTGGGCGCGAATTGAAATCAATGCACACCCTTGCCGAGGCCCGCGGCAGCGGCGCCGGACGTCAGATGCTCGAGTTTCTTCTGCATCAGGCCCGCGCGGAACAGGCAACAACCATCTATCTGGAAACCGGCTCCACATCCGATTTCCTCGCCGCAAGACGGCTTTACGAAAGCTACGGTTTTGTCGAATGCCCGCCGTTCGAAGGCTACGCCGAAGACCCATGGTCACTCTTTATGCGCCTCGACCTGCCCGCCGCGGCTTGACCCTTCCCCGCGTCCTGTCATAACTGGCGCCAGCGGTCCCTTAGCTCAACTGGATAGAGCAGCTGACTTCTAATCAGCAGGTTGAGGGTTCGAGTCCTTCAGGGATCGCCAGTACTCCTTTGCCATTCGGCAATATGCAACAGACCTGTCAGCTGTGACGGCTCTGGAAAATTCCGCCTGCCCTCTGTGACCGACACCTCAATTGCCCTTAACTTGACAAAAGAACTAAGGTTAAATAGGTGACGGAATGCGCCCAAAAGGGCGCTCTCAGCAAGATTCTGCGCCTCTCGCGGCGCCGAAATCCAGCCATCCCCGAGATCAGACAGTGATCAACAATGCGGCAGCCTCCTGTCGCTGGCTGGAGAGACACGTGAGACAGGCCTATCCACCTCAGAAGACGGGGAAAAACCTCCGACATATGCGGGTTTCCCGACGTGGATCCAGCTGGCGCAAACCACTGGCGTCCTGTGCGGCGCCACTGGCCGCGCTGCTGCTGGGCCTCCTGCCGCTGCACAGCAGCGCAGATCCTTTCCCGGTGGTGATTGACCATCGCTACGGCACCACAACAGTGCCCGCCAAACCCACGCGCATCGTCTCGCTCAGCTTCATCGGGCATGATTTTCTGCTGGCTCTGGGAGAGCGCCCTTACGCGCTGCGCAAATGGTATGGCAGCGATCCCTATGGCGTCTGGCCATGGGGACATGACGCATTGGGGGACGCCCAGCCGGTGGTGATGCAGGGCGAGATCGATATCGAACGGATCGCGGCCATGGAGCCTGACCTGATTGCCGCCCAATGGTCCGGCATCACCGCGCAGCAATATGCGCTGCTGTCTCAGATCGCCCCGACCCTGCCGCCCCGTACCGAAGATGGCGACTACGGCGCCCCCTGGCAGCAGATGCTGCTGCGACTGGGAACCGCCACAGGCAAACACGCCGCCGCAGAGGCCATCGTGACCCGGATCGAGGGGCGTTTTGCGGATCTGCGTGAAGCCCACCCAGAATGGCAGGACGCCAGCGCCATGATGGCCTGGGCAGGCCACACCCGCGCCTATACCCGCGCCGATATTCGCGGCCAGTTCCTCAGCGCTCTGGGATTTTTGGTGCAGGACGCGCCGGATGGGCAGAACGCGCTCAACCAATTCTACATCGAATTCCCCGCCGAAGACCCGTCGGCAATGGATGTGGATGCGCTGATCTGGCTGGATACCGGGCGCAACGTCGAAAAACTCGCCCGGATGCCGCTGCGCCATACCACGCGGGCCTACCGCGAGGGGCGCGAAATCTATGCGGACAAATTGCTGTCCGCCGCGTTGTCCCATTCCAGCCCGCTCAGCCTCGATTATGCGCTCGACCAGCTGGTGCCCTTGCTGGAGGCGGCGGTGGATGGCGACCCCGCAACCGTGGTGACCAGCACCGCAGGTGCCGGGCTGCTGGCGGACGGAGGCTCCTGACATGGCTGTTTCAACACTCACACTGCCGGGGCGAGCCCCCACGGGTGATCTGCGGTTGCTGTGGCTCGCGGCCGCGCTACTCACGCTCTGTCTGCTGTCGGCTGCCGCCCTCAGCCTTGGCGCACGCGCCACCAGCTGGGCGGAGATCTGGGGGGGGCTGACAGCCTATGACCCGAACAATGCTGATCATATTGTGGTTCGCAATATGCGCCTGCCGCGGTTGATCGGGGCCGGGCTGGCGGGCGCCGCCCTTGGTATGTCTGGCGCGCTGATTCAGGCGATGACCCGCAATCCGCTGGCCGATCCCGGCCTGCTGGGGATCAACGGTGGGGCAGCCCTCGGGGTTGTGCTGTGCATTCTTGTCCTGGGGGTGACCGATCCGGCAGAGTTCATCTGGGTGGCCCTCGGTGGCGGTCTTGCCGCATCCGTTCTGGTGTTCCTCCTTGGTGGTGGAAGTCAGGCCAATCCGCTGCGCCTGATCCTGGCCGGGGCCGCTGTCAGCGCGTTGTTTCTCGCGCTCACCCGCGCCCTGCTGCTGGTCAGTCGGCAGACGCTGGATGTCTATCGTTTCTGGGTACTGGGCGGGTTCGACGGCATTCTGCCCGCCACGCTCCAGTCGCTGCTGCCGTTTCTCATTCTGGGCGCTCTGCTGGCCATCATCGCAGGCTTCGGTCTCAACGCGCTGATGCTGGGCGAGGACACCGCCAAGGGGCTGGGCGTGCGCACCGGGCTCACGCGGCTCACTGCCGGGGCCGCGATTGTGCTCCTTTGTGGCGCAACCGTTGCCATGGCCGGGCCGATTGCCTTTGCCGGGCTGATCGTACCGCATATGGCCCGCTGGGCCGCGGGACCTGCGATTGGCTGGTTACTGGCCTTCTCTGCCGTGTTCGGCGCGCTGCTGCTGATCGCGGCGGATCTCCTTGGTCGGCTGGCCCTCTTTGGTGGCAACATGCAGGCCGGGGTGATGACTGCGCTGATTGGCGGGCCGGTGCTGATCTGGCTGGTCCGTCGCAACGGGGTGCGCAAGCTATGATCTGGACCCTCCGCTTCTCCAGCCTGTCAGTGCAGATATCCCGCCGCGCGGTCCTCACCGCGACCCTGTTGCTCAGCGTCCTGCTGATGACGGCCCTGCTGGCCCTGACCCTTGGCAGCTACCCGCTGCGCCTAGCGGATATGCAGGAGATCCTGGCCGGTGGCGGCACCGCGATCCAGCAGATGATCCTGCTGGACCATCGTATGCCGCGCATCCTGACCGCACTTGGCGCAGGCGCTGCTTTTGGCCTCTCTGGCGCGATGTTTCAGACCATGATGCGCAACCCGCTGGCCTCCCCTGATGTGATCGGCTTCAACGCCGGGGCCAGCTGCGGCGCGCTGGTCGCGATGATGCTCACCGGCGGCATGGTACTGCCCGGTGCCATTGCCGGCGCGCTCATCACCGCCGCCGTGGTGACACTCTTGGCCTGGTCGCGTGGCCTGCCGCCCTATCGGCTGATCCTGACCGGCGTTGGGGCCAGCCTCGTGCTGACCGCAATCGGAGACCTTCTGATCAGCCGCATGGATGCCCAGACCGCCGCTGATATGGCGCAATGGCTGATCGGCACGCTGAACGCCCGCAGCTGGAGTGACGTTACCCTCGTCTGGGGTGGCCTGCTTGTGCTGGCCCCGGCTGTGATCTGGCTGCAATTCCCGCTTACCCGGATGGGCATGGCCGATGATCTTACAACCGGGCTGGGAATGGCGTTGTCACCGCTCAGACTTGCCGTCACCGGCACCGGCATCCTGCTCGCCGCGTTGGCTGTCAGCACGGGAGGTCCGTTGCCATTCGTGGCCTTCGCCGCCGGTCCCATCGCCCGCCGCCTGATCCCCAATGGCCGACCGGTCCTGCTAGCCGCTGCGGCGTCCGGCGCGCTGATCACTCTGCTGGCCGATACAGCCGCCCGCGCGGTGCCGATGATCCAGCTCCCCGCCGGTGTCTTCACCGCACTGATCGGCGCCCCGGTACTGATCTGGCTGCTCTTGGCCCAATTCAGAAAAGGAGCCCTGTGATGGCTGCCACCGCCCGCCTGCGCGCCGAGGATCTCTCGGTGTCCTACAGCCGCACACCCGTGCTCAACAGCCTGTCGACAGATCTCCCCGATGGTGCGCTCACCGTGATCGTCGGCCCCAACGCCTGTGGCAAATCCACCCTGCTGCGGGCGCTGGCGCGGCTCCAGCCTGCGGGCAAGGGTCAGGTGCTGTTGGATGGCAAGGCAATCCACCGACAAGGCAGCCGCGCCGTGGCGCAGCGGCTTGCGATCCTGCCGCAGACCCCAACCGCCCCGGAGGGGCTGACCGTACGCGACCTCGCCACCCGTGGTCGCACCCCGCATCAATCCCCGCTGCGGCAATGGTCCAGACAGGATGCCGAGGCAGTCACCCGCGCGCTTGATCTGACCCATATGACACCCCATGCCGATCGCCCGCTTGAGGCACTCTCCGGCGGGCAGCGCCAACGTGCCTGGATCGCCATGGCGCTGGCCCAGGACACAGACATCCTGCTGCTTGATGAACCCACGACCTACCTCGATCTGCCGCATCAGATCGAACTGCTGAAACTGGTGCAGCAGCTCAACCGGGACACCGGGCGTACCGTGGTCATGGTGCTGCATGACATCAATCTGGCCGCACGCTTTGCCAGCCATATGATCGCGCTGAAGGATGGGCAGGTCTTCTGCGAAGGTCCTCCGGATGAGGTGATCACCGAAGGCGTCATGCAATCCGTCTTCGCCCTGCCCTGCCGGATCATTGCCGATCCCGTCCACGGCAGCCCGCATGTCATCCCGGAGTGAGTGAGACCACCATGACCATCAACCCGACCTTCCCGCTACAGACCACCGCCACCCTGTCCACGCTGCCCTTTGGCACCCTGCGCGCGCCCCTTGTCGCCATGGCGCAGGAGCATGAGCTGCCGGTGATCGAAGACACCGACAGCGCCGTCACGGTCGAGGTGCCCGGCTTTGGCCATTACCATTTCACAGCACAGGGTGACGGTCTCGAGATCCGCGTCTCTGCCGCCCTGCCCGACCGTCTGCATATGCTGAAGGATGGGTTTGCCGAGCATCTGGAGGGGCTCCAGCCCGGCCTGTCCCAGACCCTGCGGTGGTCGGACACCGCCACCGTCGGCGCGCTTCCCCCAAACGTGCATGTCACCACCGTGCAGTCGATCACCCCGGTGGGCCGCGCCTTCCTGCGGGTCCGGGTAAAGGCGGCGGATCTGAGCAGCTTTCAGGAGGACGCCATTCATTTTCGGCTGCTGTTGCCCGCTGCGGATTGCGCCGATCCCGAGTGGCCCCGTGTTGCTGAAAACGGCGCCACCGTCTGGCCTCTGGGTGACAAATCCCTGCACCGCCCGGTCTACACCACCCGCCATATCGACCATGCCGCCGGAGAGATGACCTTTGACATCTTCCTGCACGATGGTGGCCGCGCCACCAATTGGGTTCTCGGCGCCAAACCCGGTGATACGCTCAGGATTGCAGGTCCCGGCGGTGGCGGCATTCCGCAGACCTCGCAGATCCTGATCTATGCCGATGAAACCGCCCTGCCCGCCGCCGCGCGCATTCTGGAAACCCTGCCGCGCGACAGTCGCGGAGCGGCGGTCCTCCTTGCCGCAGACGGGGCCGATTGCGGTTATCCCATCGCCGCGCCGGAGGGCATCAGCGTCACCTGGCTGCGCCACGCTGACCAGCAAAGCCTGTGCGATCTGGCTCTGACCGCCCGTGCCGAACGCCCCGATCATTTCCTGTGGTTTGCCTGTGAGAAATCCGATGTGCAGCGCCTGCGCGCCGCCGTGAAGCAGGATAAACCCGCCCCCGGACAAAGCTATATCGCTGCCTATTGGAGCCAGTCATGACCCTTCGCAGACCAGCGGCCCTTGCCGCGCTGTTGTTGATCCCCTCGCTTGGTATGGCGCAGGAGGCCCCCGTTGCCCCGACCACATCAGCGCCACAGATCATCACGCAATCCCCGGCGACCACGGCACCTGCCGCACCGGCAGGCACATCCACGCCTGCGGCTCCGGTTGCATCGGTTGCACCGTCAACACCGGACCGCTCCGGCACCAGCACCTCCGCGACCGCCGCTGACGATCTAACTGCCGAGACGACACCCGCAGCCGCGAACAGCACCCCGCTCCATGACAGCTCCGCAGCAACGCCTGCACCCGACCCCGAGGCACCGCTCTCCCGGCAGGAGATGCTGGCTGAAACCGCCAGCGACGCGGCCACGCAGGCCGCCAAATTCCTGCGCGATGGCGGCCCCTCCATCTGGGCGATTGCGGCGCTTTCCGTGATCACGCTGGCGCTGATCCTGTGGAAAATCTGGCGGCTGGCGCTGATCGGCGCCTGGTCCCGGGGCAAGGCTGGCCGCGCCGTCGCCGCCTTTGAGCGGGGCGAACAGGACACCGCCCGCGACATCGTCCGGGGCCGCCGTGGCATCCGCTCCAAAGTTGTCGCCTCCGCGCTGGCCTCGGTCTGTACCCTGCCTGAGGATCGCGCCCGCGAGGAAACTGCCCGCGTCGCCAAGCTGCATCTGGCCTCCGCCGGCACTGGCCTTGGCGCGTTGGAACTGATTGCCACCATCGCCCCGCTGCTGGGCCTTCTGGGCACGGTTCTGGGCATGATCGCGGCCTTTCAGGCGCTGCAGGCCGCCGGGTCCAAAGCTGATCCCGCGCTGCTGGCCGGCGGTATCTGGGAGGCGCTGTTGACCACCGCTGCCGGCATGGCCGTGGCCATTCCTGCCTCCGCCGCGCTCACCTGGTTTGAGGCCGTGATCACCCGCATTCGCCGCGACGTTGAGGACAGCGCCACCCGCATCTTTGTCGCCCATCAGCCGCAGTCGCTGAAACTCGCCGCTGAGTAAACCGATGCAGTTCACCCAAGCCCCGAAACCCCGGCGCAAACCCAGCCTGACGCCCATGATCGATGTGGTGTTTCTGCTGCTGGTGTTCTTCATGCTGGCGTCCCGCTTTGGCACCGATGCGGTGCTGGACCTGCCGCTTGCAGGTCAGGGGGGCAGCTACACCGGCCCGCCCCGGCTGATCGGCATCGGTGCGGGCAATCTGGATCTGAACGGGCTGCCGGTGGCCGACAGCAACCTGGCCGAGGCCCTGGCCCCGCTGATGGACAGCCCCGGCGATATGCTGGTGCTGCGCGGGCGGGATCAGGCCGATCTGCAACGCATCACCGATGTGACCAGCCTGCTGCGGCAGGCGGGGTTCACCAATTTTGTTCTGGTGGAGTGAGGAGGCCCCATGGACATGACCGATCCCCCCCGCCGCGCGCGCGGTGAATCCATCGTGCCAATGATCAACGTGGTGTTCCTGCTGTTGATCTTCTTCCTCATGACCTCGCGCCTCGCCCAGCCTGACCCGTTTGAGGTCACCCCGCCCGAAGCCGGGCTGGAAGGCGAGGCCAAATCCGATGATGTGCTTTATATCGATGCCACGGGACGGCTGCATTTTGATGGTAGCGAAGGCCGCGCTGCGCTCAGCCGGCTTGCCAGCGCCCCCGGCAAAACCATGCAGCTGCGCGCCGATGCGCAACTGCAGGCAACAGATCTGGCGCGGATCCTGCGACAACTGGCCGAGGCCGGGCTGGCCCACGCCGAACTGGTGGTGCGCCCGCAATGAAACGTGCCGCCGAACTCACCGTCTTTGCCGGGATCGCCACGATGATTCACGTGGCGCTCTTTGTCAGCGCACCGAAATCCGGCGCTGAGGCCAGCGGCGGGGGCGGCGATGCCATGGTCTCGGTGCAGGCCGCCAGCGCCACGGTGGCCGAGATGGTCGAAACCTGGGAGCGCCCGCCGCAGACCCAGCCGCAGATCGACACCACCCTGACACCGCCGCAGACCGCCCCGACCGCCCCTGTGGTGCCCCAGTTCGAACTGGCCCAGGCGCCCAGCGCCGCGCGGCAGATCGCCCTTGCCAAGCCCACGCCCGACGATAGGCTGCAACTGGACACGACACCGCCGCCCCCACCACCGCCGGTCGCCAAACCGCGGCCGGAACCGGACCCGACATTGCGCCCCCGCGCAAAACCCCGTGCAAAACCGCGCCCCAAACAGGAACCGACCCCGCAGGACGCGCCGAAGGCCGCGCAGACCTCTGCAGGCCGCAGCGAACAACGTGCCGCCGGTTCGGGTGGTGGCGCACAGGCCGGTCAGGCCGGACGCGCTGCCGCTGCGACGGCGCAGGCCGGGCAACAGGCGAAACTCAAATCCATCTGGGGCGCAAAAATCCGCGCCCGTGTCGAACGCAACAAACGCAGGACCTCTGGCACCCGCGCCACCGGACGGGTGCTGCTGCGCATCACCGTGGCGCGCAATGGTCAGCTGATCAGCCACCGTATCGCCAAATCCTCCGGCAATGCAGCGCTGGATCAGGCCGCGCTGAAGGCCGTGGCGCGCGCGCGCAAGTTTCCCGCCGCCCCCAAGCAGCTGACGCTCAATCAAATGACCTTCACCCTGCCAATGACCTTCTCAAAATAACCCGTCAGATCGATGACACATCCCAAACAGCCCGCAGATCTCATGCGGGCCGTTTGCATATTCGGCCTACAAAACCGGTCCGCACGACACAAAAAACTGCGCCCGCAGATCTTGCGGACGCAGTTGTCGTTCACCCTTCACACGGGTTCAGGCTCAGAACTTCGATGTCAGTGTCAGCGCAATATTGCGCCCGTCTCCAAAGTAGCAAGCGCCGCCCTGACAGGTGGTGACATACCGCTCATCCGTGAGGTTCTGCACATTGAGCGACACCAACCAATTGTCCTGACTGTAGGACACCGCCGCATCATACAGCGTATAAGACGGCGTCAGATAAGTCCCCGTCCCGCCCCAGGCTTCGCCGTTGTAACGCACGCCGCCGCCAAAGCTCCACCCCTGCAACGCGCCCGCTTCAGGTGCGTAATTCAGCCAGAGCGAGGCCGCATTTTTGGGCACCTGCGCGATATAATCGCCTTCGGCATCTTCGCTATCGAGATAGGTATAGGCCGCATCCACTGTCAGATCACCAAAGCGGTGGAACAGCTCCAGCTCCAACCCCTTTGCCGAGGCAGCACCGGTCTGCACCTGGAAACCCGGGTTATTCGGATCTGCGACTGTCATATTGGATTTCGTCAGATCGAACACCGCCGCCGTCAACAGCGTGTTACTGCCAACTGGCTGGTATTTGATACCCAGTTCGTATTGCTCGCCACGGGTCGGTTCAAACGCCTTGCCGTTCACATCGCTGCCAATCGCATCCTGACGGAAACTTTCGGCGTAACTGACATAAGGCGCCACACCATTGCCAAAGCGGTACATCACCGCCGCATTTCCGGTCCATTCGCTATCGCTGGCCGCAATACTGGACGCGCCAAAGCTGCCATTGCTCGGCCCGCTTTCGATCTTGCCATAGCGCAGACCAAAATCAACAAACAGCCGGTCATCATAGGTCGCGCGCTGCTGCACATAAGCGCCGGTTTCGGTGATGGAGGTCCCGGGTGTGTCCGTCACCGCAATCGTCGGGTAACCGACATAAACCGGGTTGAACGGATCAATCGGGCCAACCTGTGCGCCGTAACCTGTGTCGCTGTCATAATGACCGCGTGTATAGCTTGCCCCGACAATGGTCCGCATATCGAAACCACCAAACCGATATTCCGCCGTGCCATAGGCATCAAATCCCCAGGTCTTCAGCGTGTTTTCAGCGCGGTAGAAGGTCCGATTGATGGTGCCATCCGGATTGTAGCGCCCAGAGCCAAAGTTATCAAAGGCCCACCAGGCATGCTGATACTCGCCGTCACTCTCCAGATAGCGCGCATTGGCGTTGAGGCTCCAAACCGCGTTGAAACGGTGTTTGAACATCGCCGTGATGGCACGCTGTTCTGTGTTGAACCTGTCAAACCCCGGCTCCCCCACAAACAGGCTGTTGGGCAGGTAATCGCCATTGCCAAGCCCGGTCGCAGGCAACAGCGTGCCCGCCATGGAGGCAAACTGGATCAGCGGGCTGCCATCGCTTTTCTGATAGTTGGCCAGAATGGTCAGCTCCGTGTCGTCGCTGGGCCGCCAGGTGATCGACGGCGCCAGCACAACAGTGTCATCCTGCGAATGATCAACCTGTGTTTCCGCATCGCGCAGTAAGCCAACAAAACGATAGCGCAGGGTGCCGCTGGCGTTCAGATCACCGCTGACATCCACCGCCGCCTGTTTGCGGTCATGAGATCCGACCTGCACCTGAAACAGATTTTCCGCCTCCTGTGCGGCGGTCTTCGACGTGGTGTTCACCACCCCGCCAACCGCGCCGCTGCCATAGATCCCAGAAGACGGACCTTTCAGCACCTCGACGCTGTTCAGCAGGAAAGGTTCGGGCTTGGTGTCATTGTAAAACCCGTACCGCGCAGGCAGCCCGTCGTGCAGGGTGCTGGCGTCAAAGCCACGCACCAGATACCAGTTGGCGCGGCTGTCCAGCCCCCATTGGCCGCCCACGACCCCGGCAGAATATTGCAGCGCCTGTTCGACATTCTGAGCACCGCGCTCCGCCAGCTCCTGCGCGGTCACCACAGTGACCGAGCGAGGCGTCTCGGCGATGGCATCACCGGTTTTGGCCACAGTGCCGGTATCAAGGGAAACGCTCTTGCCAAAGAAGGCATCACCGGTTTCCTGAGTTACAATAATTGGTTCCAGTTCGACAACTTCAGCCATTGCCGGCACAGAGGCCAGCAGGGCAAAGGTCGACACAGCAGTTCGTCGCAGAATCATGTCCCGTCTCCGCTTTTGCGGTTGATGTTCTGCCTGACGTTTCGCTGGGTATTTGGGGGTTAACGGCGCCCTGCCTCCGTGGCAAGACCTGATGCCCACCCCGGTTACAAAAGCACTTGCGGCGGCGCAAAAACCGCATCCCATACCCGCTTTGGCCTCATCAACGGCGGGGCAGAACAACCTATGGTCGGCGGATGCACGGTGCGCATGCCTACGGTCGGATCCTGTTAACCCCGCCGAAACTTCTGTTGCAGCGCCACCAGATATCCGCGCCCGCAGCCTGCGCAACGCCCAGAAAAAGTATCAACATCGCTGCCCGAATGTTTCGCACGCGAAACAATTGGACAGAAAGGCTGACCTGCCACGGCACATGCGGTATCCGTCAAGGCGGCGGTCGGCCAATGCCCTCTCTCGCATGGAGGTAGCAAAACGTCATTGCAATTACATAGTGTGCTATTTATATAGATAGCAGGCATTGTAATTTACCCAGTCCGGAGACCCGCCATGAAGACACGTATCCATGCCATCGCAGGCACAATTGGCTTTCTGACCATTCTGCTTTTCTGGACGTCCACCGTCCTGTCTGAACTGTTTGGCTCCCATGCGACAGTGGCGGCGGTGAAATCCGCGATCCTGATGGGCATGTTCGTCCTGATCCCGTCGATGGCGATTGTCGGCGGCTCCGGTTTTTCGCTGGCCAGCGGGCGTAATGAGGCCTTGGTTTCGGCCAAGAAGAAGCGGATGCCCATTATTGGCGCCAATGGTCTGCTGGTGCTGGTGCCGATGGCCTTCTTCCTTGAATCCCGGGCCGCGGCCGGACAGTTCGATGCCACCTTCTACAGCTTGCAGGTCGTCGAACTGCTGGCGGGGGCAACCAATTTGGTCCTGATGGGGCTGAACATGCGCGATGGTATTCGCCTGTCAGGAAAGGCCGCGCCGACCACCCAGGTCACACTGACCAGCAGCGAGACAATCGCAACCGGGACGATGGCGTTTCACTTGACCAAACCTGCAGGGTTTAAGCATCAGGCGGGCCAATGGATCCGGCTGACCATCGCGGGCACCGCCGCAGATGATGGCAAAGCCAGGTCCCGTATCCTCTCCATCGTCAGCGCACCGGATGAGCCGCAGATCACGATCGCGACCCGGCTGAGCGACAGCGCTTTCAAACGCAGCCTCAGCACGCTGCCCGACGGGGCCGAGCTGACGGTCGCCGGCCCCTCCGGCACCTTCACCCTGCACGAGGATGCCAGCCGACCTGCGGTTTTCATTGCCGGTGGCATCGGGATTACCCCGTTCATGTCAATGCTTCGGGACGTCACCGCAACCAAGACCCCGCATAAGATCGCGCTGTTCTATTCCAATCGCGCACCGGCGGCAGCCCCTTTCCTGAGCGAACTGGAGGAGCTGCAAAAGGCCAACTCCAACATCCAGCTGATCGCCACCATGACGGATCTGGATGCACATGACGGCTGGGTCGGCGAGACCAGCAAGATTGATCAGGATATGCTCCGCCGCCACCTCAGAGAGCTTGATGCGCCGATCTACTATTGCGTCGGCCCTGCGGGCATGGTGACCGCCACGCAAAAAATGCTCAGCGCCGCCGGCGTGGCAGAGCAGGACATCCGGGTGGAATCTTTCACCGGCTACTAGGGTCTTTTGACAAACGTGAAACCGGTCCGCCCCCCGGAACCGGTGCGCCCGCCCCCCTCCCCAGGCCTTTGCCGGAGAAAGGGGGCGGGTTGCCTCAGGCCAGGTCCGCCCCACGGAATGTTTTGACCACCCGCTGAAGCAGGTCGATAAATGTTTGGCGTTCCGCCTCGGACAGATCAGCCAGCATCGCGCCGTTCACATCTCCAGCCGCCCGGTAGGCCTGATCACGGATCGTCTTGGCCTTCTCCGTCAGATAGATCACCCGGGCCCGCCCATCCTCAGGATGCGCCTGTCGGACAATCAACCCGTCTCGCTCCATCCGGTTCAGCGTATTAGCCATGGTTGCCTGTTCGACATCCGTTTTGGCCACCAGTTCACGCTGGGTCTGCCCGTCGCGCTGCCAGAGCGCCAGCAGCGCCGGAAACTGCCCGGGCACAATGCCCAGCGGCTCGATTTCCTTGCGCAGCCCCTCAAAGGCAAGCCGCGCCAGTTGATTTATCAGATATCCGGCTGAGGTATTTTGATCAAAGGTCATGCGTTACCTATATTATTCCATAGCATAGAATGCAATAACGCCGCGAAACGCGGGTCACCTCGTCTCTCCATCAACCCTGTGAGAACTGACCCTGTCAGCACGGGCTTCTTTTTCGCTGATCGCGGAGCGTTCGACACTTCGGATGATCTTGGTGACCAGAGTCAGGATCTCCGCCTGCTCCTCTTTTGTGAGACCAGACAGCATATAGGTGTTCTGCTCCGCCGCGATCCGCAATGCCGGACTGCGCAGAGACCGTCCGTGCTCTGTCAGGCGTATTTCCCGCCGCCGCCCGTCACTCAGATCCCTCTGGCTGACGACCAGACCATCGCGCTCCATCCGTTTGAGCGTATTGGCCATGGTGCCCTGTTCAATCCCAACCCGTTGGACCAGCTGTTTCTGCGTCAGCCCCTCCTCCTCCCACAGGTGCAGCATGATCGGAAACACACCAATCGACAGCCCCAACGGCTGTATCCGCTCTTGCAGCGCCTGTGCAAACAGCCGCGCCAGATGGTTGAACAGATATCCGGCAGACGTCTCTCTTGGCTGTTTCATAACATCCTCAGTTAAATTGCATTGCAGGCTATTCATTTATAAATAGCTCACTATATAATACACCACAGCAACGATGATTCGGAATGCATGTAACAAAATAAATAGCTCGCTATAAAATCAGACCCGAAGGAGCGCTAGAATGATGAACTCAAAATCCACCCTCGCCCTGCTGTTGACCCTGATTGCGCCAGTCGCAGCCCCTCTTGCAGCCCAGTCCACTGAAACCACCCCCGGTCAGGAGCTGTCGGACCTGATCTTTGGATCAATCGGCGACGGCGCGACGGCTGAGATCGACATGGGGCAATTCGTGGACTTCGGCCGCTCGATCTTCACCTCCATTGACAGCAATGAAGATGGGGCCATAGCGCACGGCGAATTTCTCGAATGGGATTTCGGCTTTGAGTTCATCGCCGATGAAAAGGGCCGACAGCAGGCGTTTCAGGCCGCACGCAATATCCTGTTCGCAAATTGGGACCGCAACAGTGATGGTACGATTGACCTCCGCGAATACCACCGCGCGATGGCCTGGGACTATCGCCGGGCGGATACCAATGATGATGCTTTCCTGAGCCGTGAAGAATTCCTGCGAGGCTACACCGTCATCAAGACCTACCGCGCCGCGCTCTCTGAGCAGTGAGCCGCCACAGATCTGACAAGGAGGGACCAACATGAAAAGCCGATCCAATCGCTATGGCACCGTCGCGATCACCATTCACTGGCTAAGCGCGCTGTTGATCTGTGCCCTGCTTGCCTCCGGGTTCCGTGCTGCGGGCCTGACGGATGGCGACGCCAAGATCGGGATTCTCAGCGCGCATGTGCCCATGGGGATCACCATTCTGGCTCTCACACTGGTTCGGATTGCATGGTGGGTCTTTGCAGACAGCAAACCCGCCAGCCCGAAGGGGGATCCGATCTGGCAGAGCTTGAGCGCCAAAGCCGTGCATCTGCTGTTCTATGTAGTGATCCTCGGGATGGCGGCCAGCGGCATTGGCATGCTCGCGCTGTCCGGAGCCGGTGCAATCATCCTTGGCGCCGCCGCCGGGGATCTGCCGAATTTCCACGACTACGCCCCCCGGATACCCCATGGGATCGGGGCGCGGGCCATCGTCGGCCTGCTGGTGCTGCATGTCGGCGCTGCACTTTATCACCATTTCATCAAGCGTGACGGGCTCATCTGGCGGATGTGGTACGGCTCACGCGCGGACGGAGATGCAAAATGATACAACAGACGTTCAACATCCTCGCGATTTGCGGCGCAGCCGGGTTTTCCGGCGTGATGCTGTGCATCGGGGTCACATTGGGTGGCTACTGGCGCAGCCTGCCACCCGAAGAGTTCCTCACTTGGTTTGCCGCCAACAATCACTTTGTCTCGAACACCATCCCGCTGATCGTGGGGCCGACGCTGATCGGCCTTGGCGGCTCCCTCTGGGCCGGTTGGGGCGCCCCCGGCTTTGCGCTCTGGGTGGCCAGCGGGCTGTGCATGCTGGTGGTTCTGGGGCTGACGTTTGCCTATTTCGTTCCGACGAATGCCGCCTTCGCCAGCAAATCCATTGAGGTCGCGGCCACAGCCGCCAAGCTGGATCAATGGCTCATGCTGCATAACCTGCGCATCGGTCTGGCCATGATCGGCGCCCTTCTCGGCTGTATCGCCCTCAAGCTGTGAGGCCACGTTCTGTCGCCTCACACCAGAAATCACATAGCTCACTATTTAAAAAACCTCCCTAAGAAAGGACCCATCATGAAACATCTGCTCGCCCTGATCACCGCCCTGTCGCTGAGCCTCGGCCTGTCCCCTGCACAGGCGGATGAAAGCACCCAGAATGTGGTGCTGATCAATACCTTCACCGTTCCCGCCGACAAGCTGGACGAGGCCATTGCCATGTGGGACGCCGCCCGCGAGTTCCTGCACACACAGCCTGGCTATATCTCGACCAAACTGCACCAGTCTCTTTCGGCGGATGCGCAGTACCAGCTGATCAACGTCGCCCAGTGGGAAACCCCTGGGGCCTATCAGGCTGCCACCGCCCTGATGCGCGAAACCGCAAATCTGCCCCGTATCGAAGGCGTGGTGCCCGGCCCGGCGCTGTACAATGTGATCCGCGACTGAGTGGAACTCTGCGGAATAGGGCGCGTGTCGTCCCCTATTCCGGCTCTCGGCCCTGCCCCTCCTGCATGACGCGAAGTGGCAGGGTCAAGCGCCTTGGCAAAGACAGGCTATTCGCTGGTCTGCGACACAGCCTGAACAGCGCGATTTGCCAGGTCCATAATCGCCTCTCGGCTGCGCGCCACCGCGATGAACCGAGCGTTGTGGCAGAATTTTGCCCCCGCAACACCAGAGGCAGCCTCAAGCGCCTCATCGGTGAGACCCGCCCAGGCCGCAGGCAGATCGGCGCGGCTCTCGAAACTGTCGCCGCTCTTGCGGATGGTGGTCAGCGTCCAGTCGCTGCCGCGCGGATGCACCACGAACAGCAGGTGATCGGCGCCCGCTTTCTCCACCGCTGAGCGGAAGGGCATGCCCATCGGCAGTTCCAGCACCTTGCCCGCACCTGCCCCCTCAATCGCCTGAAGCACCATGGTCTCGGCCCGCCGTTTCGCAGCCTTGCCCCGGATCGAGGCCTCTACAAAGGCCCGCGCCACCGGCAGCGCCGCAAGGAACGCCTGATCATCCGCGCCATCGCGACGGTCATCAAACACCGGCTTCAGGGTTTCCAGCAACACCGGCAGCGTCATCCCCGCCAGAGGCCCGGCAACACCGGGGTCAATCGCGCCATTGTCCAGCAGATCCACCGGAAGCACGAAGCTCTGATCAAAACCGTGATGAATGGCGTCGACATCAGCCTCCGGCACATCAAGACCACGGAGGTAATCGCGCCCGAAATGGTGCCAGATCAGACCAAAGGAGCTGTAGGGCTGGCCATCCTCGCGCAGGGGATTGGGGCGCTGGTGATGGTCGAAGATCTGCGCCTCCCCATCATAGGCCTGCCCCACATCATAGATGATCCGCCCCGCCGCCGGCGTGATCCACGCAGCATCCCGCGAGCGTATCAGCTCCGCATCGGGGAACAGGCGGGTCAGGATCACCGAGGACAGAAGTTCATCGGCATGAAACCCGCCGGAATGGGTCACAAGATGGGTGATGGTCATAAAAAACGCTCCACAGCGGCAGGACATAATACAGGCGCTACAACGACACCCATCGGGTTCAGGGGCGGTGCTGAAAGGGGCGCCAAGTCACACCGCTGCCCCCGTCAGCACATCGCCCGGTTTCCCCCCGCGATACCTCAAGACCCGGCCCGAAGACAACCGCGCCCTGTCAGGCATGCTGCGTGATCTGCTGGATCAGAATTCATCCGGAACAACATCCGATGGCCGTCTTCTTATGCACCGGATTTGCTGACCAGAACACGGGCCCATTTCTCGCCGCGCCACAAGTCGCGCAGCGCTCCGATCTGGCTCAGTTCCTCGCGCTGGCGGGCAGCTCCTGCCTCCCGCAGATCAAGGATGATGGACCCGTCTTGCCTAACACTTGTCTCCCAGAACCGCGCATAGGTGTTCGCCGGGTAATGAAAACCGCAGCTGAGCAATGACAGCGCCAGATCGACCTCTGTGATCCGGGTTGCATCCTCGTGTCCGGGGTTGAGCGTCGTCACGGCCTCTGCCGCCACACCATTGGCCAGCAGGAACGCCCGCGCCGTGGCAAGACTGCTGTAAGCCGCCGCCTCAGCGTGAAACCCGAAATGCGTTGCGTCATTGCTTTCCAGATCAATCAGCGTCAGCGCAGGCTGGAAATCCCGGGCGATGAACAGGTCAATGAACCCATAGCCACATCCGATGTCCGCGACATGTTTCGGCGCGAGGGAGTCCAAGGTGGGTTTCAGCGCGAGATATTCGAGATAGAGAACCGAAATCGCACGCCGGAGCAGCAGATCGCCCCGTCGGGCCACCTCCGCCTGAAGCGCCTCAGGCTTTCCCTTGGACCATTGGCGGATCGGCAGGCCCCGGCGATCAAGATCAAAGAGAACCTCAGAACGCTGCAACACCGTATTGAGAATGTCCTTTTCGGAGAACATTGACAGGTCAAGCGTATTCACAAGCTGCGACTGGGCGACCTCCTGCACACGATCTGCATCGAACATTTCTGTCTTCCTTGTCTTCGCATCGGATCTGCGCAGTATCGCAGCTTATTTCACTTATACGAGACACAGGTTCGCGACGAATAACAACCGGCTTACCAAACATATTCAGCCACAAAGGACGCGTCTGGTCTCAGCTTTTCATCAAACGCTTGCGACGCTCCCGGATGCGCGCATCAGCCCCGATCGTCCCGTCATGAAAAGATCCGAAGAACTTGTCCCAGGGGATCTCAAGCGAGCCATAGTTACACTCAAAATAGCGATGGTGCATCTGGTGGTGAAACGTCCCGAGGGCCAGCCGGTTCTTGTCCTTCACCAGCAACCCTTCAAAACCTGTGTGGGTCGTTGCGGCCGTCAGCGCATAATATTGCAGATGAAACAGGATATGGATCGGGTGCGCCGCAACACCCCAATGGATCAACACCGAGCCGAGAAAAATAAGATGTTCAACCGGGTGCATGGACAGCCCCGACCAGGGACCAACATTGATGTTTCGGTGATGCAGCGCATGCACGTGTTTGTAGAGAAATGACACATGCAGCAGGCGATGAATCCAGTAGAAATAGAAACTCTCCCAGATCGGGATCAGCAGGAACAACGCCACAAACCAGATCGGATGCGCCGCGAAGGTCAGCATCGGCGCATAGCCATTGGCCAGCGCCCAGAACATCAGGACCTCATAGGCGGTCCAGACCGTCACGCCGCTTGCCAAGGTCCAGAACATATTGTCCCGGATCTGCCCGCCTAACGTGAACTGGCGTCCGGCCTTCATCAGGGGGCGCGGGTCATATCGCAGCCTCTGGCCCTGTTTGGTGAAGGTATAGAAATAGAGATGCAGCCCTCCGGCGACAGCTGTCATCAGGATAAGATTGCGCAGATACATCTGCGCGATCCAGTCAAATGCAAACTCCCTGCTCTCTGCCAGAGGGGGCTGAAACCAGTAAAAGGACATGAATGCGACAGCGACGAGGATCAGCTTTTCTGTGATCAGAAACCAGGAGTTCCAGATCCACCCAACCATCTCCAGAGGCCGTGGCGGCCATGTGAAAAACGGGGATACCTTGATCGGAACAGGCGGAACATGGTTCCAGCCCTTGAGCGGTGTCTTGTCCATCAGCTTTGTCTCCGCGCGAAACGGTATGCTGCCAGTCTGACAGAACATCCCGCGCGTGAACATATTTAATAGCTGCCCAGAAAACCGATGCCTTTCAGCATCTTCCATGGACATATAGGCACGTATCGCCCGCATCGACGCTGATGACCGGGGCCATCACAGAGGCGCGGTGCGAAAATGGCGCCGTGATCAGCGGGTCCAGTGGCCAGCTGCGTTCAGTCGGTTTCGATCACCGTGTAGAGACCGGGGGTGAATTTAAGCCCGTCTACAGGCGCGATCCCTGCGGTTTGCATCATCTTCGCCGAGGCCGCCTTGAACGCCTCTGCGCTTTCCCAAACCGCAATATTGACCAGCATGAATTTGGCATTTGGCGCGATCGACTGATGCAGAGCGGTCGAGACATATCCGGGTTGGGTTTGCAGAAAATCGCGTGACAATTTCCAATAGTCGATCGAGGCCTGCAAAGCGCCTTCCGGAACTTCAAAGACGTTGATCAAGGTGACAGTACCGCCCTCTGCCTGTGCAGCGTCGGCGCTCATGATGCACCTGAAAGGTGAAGAACAGTGAGAGAGATCATATACAAAGGCTCCAAGAGTTCAATTTGCATAGCTGACTGTATAAAGTTAAACAGTCAGCTATGCAACTCCCTACAGCTATCGGGCGCCTGACAGAACGGCCCCAGGAGTCAGACGACGCCGCCGTCGACAACCTGCCCGGGGTATTTCTCGGCCCAGTCCATCAGGAACTCCGCCACCTCTGCCACGCCTGTCAGCTCCATCGCGCGGCGCGGCAGGGCAATGCCCTCGCCCAGCGCCAGCTCCAGACAGGCAATGTGATCGCGCGCGGCGGCCTGAGGGCAGTGTTCCGCCCCATGCAGGATGGTCGACAGCAGCGTGCCGCCATAGCCGTTCACATGGGTGAGATCGGGCTTCAGGCTCAGCAGGTAGCGCAGAACCTCCGCCACCCCTTCCCAGCCCGCGACCTGAACCGGGGTAAGCCCCTCGCTGTCAGGGCGATCATGGTCAAGGCCGAGAGCGACAAGCCGCCGGATATGATCCAGCTTGTCGGGCAGATGCAGGATCTGGCGAATGATGTCGCGGTAGGCCTCAGGGATCGCCTCAGGCGTCAGCACTGTCCCCGGCAACGTCCCCTCTGCGGCTGCTGCCAGGGTCTCCTCCACCGGGGTCAGGGTTGTGTCCGCGCCCCGCTCTGCCAAGAGCTGCGCCAGATCGCGGTTGCCGAAGATCCGCGCATAAGCATAGGGGGTCGCGCCCTGAAACCGGCGGTTCAGCGCCGCGCCATTGTCCAGCAGCAGCGTGATCATCTCCCGGTCGGCCATGCGGCGGGCAGCCTGATGCAGCGCGGGCACCACCCAAGGCGCCTCACCGCCGACAGAGCGCCCGTCAAAGGCGTCCACCCTGGCACCGTGATCCAGCAACAGCTGCACCGCCGGTACGTCGTGAAAATCCATGGCCCGCAGTAGCGCGTTGGTGCCTTCCGGCTCCGCGCCGTGCGCCAGCAGCATCCGCAAGCCGTCGTGGTGCCCCAGCTCGGTCGCGTGATAAAGGCTTTCGCCATCATCAGGATTGGCCCCCTGCTCCAGCAGCCATTGCCCCAGCGCCATATTGTCGGCGTGGCCAATCGCAAAATAAAGCGGCGACAGGCGGTGGTCGCTGTCGTCATGCACCGGCGCGCCAAGGTTGATATCCGCGCCCGCCGCAAGAAGCGCCTCGGCGATTGCCAGCATATCCGCCTCCCGCTCCGGGGCGTGGTGGATCCATCTGGAGCGCGCCAGAATGGTCAGCGGTGGTGCAACATCGCCAATCAGCGCCGTTGCATGCTGCGTGGACTGGTCCAGCGCCGTTAGCACATCCGCCTTGCGCAGCAGGCTGAGGCAGAGGCCGAAATCGCCATCCGCGAGTGCTGGGCTATCGGCGAGCAACTGATCTGCAATCGCAAAATGACCGGCGTAGAGCGCCCGGCACAGACGCTGGCGTTTGGTGGCCAGATCCATCCCCAGCAGCTCCGCCGCGAACTTAAGCGCAGGCCAGGAGGGAAATCCGTTTTCCCGCGCGATCACATGCAGATAGTCGGCATGCCTCAGTGGGGTGCCGGGCTTGCGTGGTCGCAGGCTCGCAATCCGCTGCAGGGCGATTGTGTCGTGGGAGTGATGGGCTTTGCGCAGCGCCTTTGCGTCGCGGCGCAGTTGGTCCAGAGATTTGGTCATCGGTGTCCTCATTCAACGCCCGACGGTCCGCTAGGTGCGAGCATGAGACATACCGAAGAAGGCTGTCGTCTGATGTGGTTTGGGGTGCCGATGACGGCTTTCCGCGGACCTGGTGGCTAACCCGATAGCGATGTCATGTTAGGCCGATGCTCCGCTTGGAGCAAGAGGCCGGGGGCACGTCGATTGGCACTCCCTATCTGCCTGCGGGAACGGTCCTGTCAGTACATCACTGTATTGAGGGTGATATGGATCGGGGAGCCTGTCGGCATTTTGGTGCTGCCGCGGGCGATCAGCCAGCCATCTGCACGTTCAAGTCGCGCCACCACCTGCAGAGTCGGGGATAGGGCTGACAGCGCCGCCGACGAGAGGGTGAAATCAATCCGCTTGGCCCGCCCTGTGCTGATAAGGTCGAACTCCAGCGCCGGATCCGAGGTGCCAGGCTGACCCGGATCTGACAGGGAAATGGTGATCCGCCCTTTTGGGATCTTGGCGTTTTCTGCAAAGATTAATCTGCCCTGCACGACCTCCGACTGGGCCTTGGCGCGATACGTCAGAGCCGTCAGTGCGAAACCGGCAGCCCCCAGCAACAACGTGCGGCGATGAGAATGGTGGGGCATGGTGTGTCCTTTGTCGGCCTGAGGCAGGCACAGGGAGTGATGAGACCCCCTGCGCCAAGTTTATCGGCTATTTCTGGACCGGATCAGATGATCACAAAATCATCTGCGCCCAGTTGCAGACCGGACTGCAGCTGCGCAAACTGGATCGCATCAACGCCCCCCAGCCGATCCGCATCATAGGAAAGCGCACCGCTGTCGGTGTTGTAGACAATGCGATCCCCGCCATCCAACGCGGTGCCAGAGGCGCTGCTGTGGAAGGCGCCGAAGTCCAGCACACCGATCTCTCCCGCGTCGCTGAAGATGGCGCTGTCCAGCAGGATCGTATCGCTGGCGGCATCGAAATCCCGGATCTCGTCGATATTGTCCGCACCGAGTTCGGTGGAGAAACGGAAGAAATCGTCGCCTTTGCCACCGATCAGCGTATCAGCCATCAGCCCGCCATCCAGCAGGTCATTGCCACGTCCGCCCCTGAGGACATCCGCGCCAGCCTCACCCGGTTGCGCCGGTGCCGGTGGGAATTCGACCGAGACATTCAGCTCATAAGTGGAGCCTTCTGGCACGCTTTCGGACCAGCCTTCAGGGGCATCCGGCGACCAGCTGCCCTCGACGATGAAATAGGTGCCGGTTTCCTCGACCACAAACACCGTGCTGGAATCACGGTTGCTGGTGGAGCCGGGATCGCCGCCGCCATCATCGTTCTGGGTGACGATATTGCCCTCGCCGTCCAGCAGACGGACCCAGCTGTCGTGGACATTGGGATCGGCGATACCGTCGATGTCGATGGTCAACACGGTGCCCGCCGCCAGATCGATGCTGTAGTAGCCCCCCTGCCCGTTGCCGGTGGCATTCACCGTTGTATGCAGCACGCTGGTGGAGTCAAAGATATCCGGGTCCTCGGTCAGCGAGAAATTATCCGAGATATCAAAGGCCGTCTCAATCGAATTGTTGGTCGCATCCGGACCCAGTGTGGCATAGCCGGTGCCCAGACCGGGCTGTGGTATCGCATCCGCTGCATCGGCGAAATCACCCAGCAGGATGTCATCCCCGGCAGCACCGCGCAGGGTGTCATTACCGCCCTGCCCGGTCAGCACATTGTCCGCAGCGTCGCCCTTCATCCGGTCGTTGAAACCAGAACCAGACAGATTTTCGATGGAAACATAGGTGTCGCCCTCGGTCTTGCCATTGGTCATGTTCAGCTTCACGCCACGGGTCGCATTGGCGTAGTCGGCGGTATCGCTGCCCGCTCCGCCGTCCAGCAGGTCCGCCCCGCCGCCGCCACTCAGAACATCGTCGCCCGCACCACCGCTCAGGGCATTTTCGCCGTCCGTGCCGATCAGGTGATCGTCATGGAGCGAGCCAACCGCGTTTTCCACGTCAACGATGATATCATGGCGGATGGTGGTGCCGCGTCCGACGATCTGCACCGGGCCGTCCGCGTCACCGCCACGGGCCGTGCCGTTTTCCAGATCGACAGTCACCCCGACCGAGCTGGCGGTATAGACGACCGTGTCCACGCCTGCGCCGCCGTCGAGATAGTCCTGACCGCTGCCGCCGATCAGAACGTCGTCGCCGTCCTCACCATAGAGCATGTCACCGTCGTTGCCGCCATCCAGCGTGTCGTCACCGCCGCCGCCATTGAAGACGTCGCCGCCGCCCTGACCCCAGAAATGGTTGTTGTCGGAGGTGCCGATAAAGCGGTCGATGCGGTCATCCGAGCCGATCAGGTTTTCAATGCTGTAGAAGGTATCGCCCGAAGCGGTGCCCCCGCTGGCCACATTGGTCTCCAGATTGACCAGCAGTTGGAACGGGCTTTCCTGGCTGAAATCCACGGTGTCGATCCCGGCACCACCGCGGAACACATCCACACCCGCCTGACCGCGCAACAGGTCATCGCCGTCGCCGCCGTCCAGCAGATCATCACCGGCACCGCCGTTGATGGTATCATTGCCATCGCCACCATAAAGCGCGTCATTGCCATCGTCGGTTTCGGTCTGATCCTCAAGATCGGCAATATCAATGGTGTTGTTGATATCGCGGCTGGCCAGCGTATCGCGCCCGCCAATGATCAGATCATCGCCCCCAAGGCCAAAGATGGTGTTGCCACCGGCACCACCATCCAGTGTTTCACTGCTGGCATCGCCAATGATCAGGCTGTCGGTTGCATCAGTTGGCCCTTCATTCGGCGCATCCGGCGCGTCGCTGCCCGGTGTTCCCGGCGTGCCGCCTGCGTAGATGATGGTCTCCACATTGGCGATGTCGCCCAGATCCAGCCCATCGGCCACCACGATCACGGTGTCATTGCCGCCGTTTTCGTCCTCGCGAACGATGTCATCAATGGAATCAACAAAATAGACGTCATCGCCACCATTGCCCGCCATACGGTCATTGCCTGCGCGCCCGTCCAGAACATTGTCGCCGTCATTGCCGATCAGGATATCGTCGTAGCTGCTGCCAATGCCGGTTTCGACGTAATATTCCGTCTGATCCGCGTTGTGCCCGGCAAAGATCGACACGTTGTTGTTGTGCCCGTTGACGCTGGAGAACTCACCCGCGCGCAGGTCCAGAATGGTGCTGGCGGTAGAGCCGGAGAAATCGATGGTATCATCGCCGCCGGTGTCATGGATCACAAAGCCGATATCGTGCTGAGGCCCGTCCTCGGTCAGCAGGTAGCCATATTCGGTGCTGTTGAAGCCATAGGTATTGTCATCGGTATTGAGGTTGATGGTCTGATAGGTCCGCACCCCCTCATCATCGACGGTGGAGAAATAGCGGCGAATGATCGCCTCGATATCGCCCATAAGCGGTGTGACCGCCGACCAGCGCGTATCCTCGCCCACGTCGATACCATCGAAATAGGACATGACGCTGTATTGCTGGCGGTCATAGGTCCAGGTTGCATTGTTCAGATAGTTGATCTGCACACCGCCGGGGCCGCTGTAATTATAAAGGCCGGGGTGGTTCAGGCCGAATTCATGGCCAAACTCATGCACGAAGGTATCAAAGACATAACCACCAAGGTCGGTGATATCCGGCTCGGTATCGTGGAAGCGCTGGCCAACGCTGACATAGCGGTCGCTGGAGAAGGCGCTGCCGTCACTTTGTTCGCCGATTTCGGGGCTGACAACCTCCATCCAGTGCAGATCCGCGTCATAGGGCGCATCATCGACGATCTCGAACTGCAAAGGCGTGACCGAGGACCACATTTCAAGCGCGCCGATTGCGGCGTCCTTATAGGCGGGGTGATCATTCAGCCCGGTCAGGTTGATCACCAAGGGTTCGGCGGCGATTTCCGGGGTCAGACTGCGGCCAAGCGCGCCCAAGTAGTCAAGAAACCCTTCGTAATCCTCGCTCTTGCCGAACGGGTTCTCCGGCGCCTGATCATTGGTCCACCAATCGGTGTTGCTGTCGGTTGTTGCGGGCATTTTTGCCTCCCTGTCATTCAACCCCGAGTGGTCAGACGTGATGGGCAAAATTCACCCGCAGCCCTCCGCAGGCATGGCGGAGCGCCCGGGCAGCCATCGGCTGACCTCGGAGATTATAGATATATTGGTTTCGTGCCCTGATCGTTTCCGAATTGAATGATCGTTCAACTCACTATTTTTGGTGAGTTTTTCGACAGTCCTTCGTTTTGGCAAAAGCTGGCCCATTGACGTCGGGGCATGAGCGGAGTTGTGCGGGCAGATGCAAAGGCCGTAGAACCGCGCAGAACCGCGAATTGACAGATAGTCGCCGCCGTGTCGGTCGAATCAATCATAGGTAGCAAGGTTAAGGCATGCCGGGTGGCCCCGAAGCTAGCCCCGCCGTGCCATGAAGGGCCAACTGTCCGGGTGCCGGGCCGCAGGCATCCTCTGCCATCAGGGGGGAAGCCAGATTTGGTGAAAGCCAGATACAGAAAAAGGCGCCCGATGGGCGCCCTGTCTGGCGATTGCCCTGCCCCTCTCGCCCGAAATAACGCGCAGTTAAAGGGGGAGGCAAGTCGCCCAAATATGAGTAGCAGGCTAAATGCCCACAGCCTTAATGCGTCCAGGGGGCGCGGCGGTTGGTGGCGAAGTTTTCGCCGTAGCCACCGGCGCGGACATTGGCCTTGCGGCTCTTTGGCTCGGTCACCACAGCGTCGATGCCATTGGCCTCCGCATATTCAAGCGCCGCTTCCTTGGTGTCGAAACGCAGGCGCACCTGGCTCTGGGTGTCATGAGAGGAGGTCCAGCCCATCAAAGGGTCAACTTCCCGTGCGCTGGACGGCACGAAATCCAGAACCCACTTGCGGGTCTTGGCCATACCGGAGGTCATGGCGTTTTTGGCTGGCCGATAAATCCGCGCTCGCATGGGATATCTCCTCTCAGATCTCTGTCCCCTATATGCGCTGAACCCTGCGGGCGGGCAAGGTGGCAAATGCCGCAGATTGCGCAGGTTTGGGTGGAAAACCGGGGTTTTCCTGACCTTTGGCGCGCGTTTGAGGGCAAAGCGGGGCCTTCATCCAGGCGCGCAGGCAAAATCCCCCTTGAATAAGAACAAAAACAGACCAATCTCTGCCCCTAGCAGGAGAGAGCCACAATGCCATACGCCCATTCCGACAAATCCATGCCGATGATGGCTGACCGCGCGCCGCAGCACCGCCCCAAGCTGGAAGGCGGACGCGAATTTGTGATGCATACGGAATTCGATCCTGCAGGCGACCAGCCCACCGCCATCAAGGAACTCTCCGAAGGGGTGCTGGAGGGCGAGCGCAATCAGGTGCTGCTGGGTGCCACCGGAACAGGCAAGACATTCACCATGGCCAAGGTGATCGAGGAAACCCAGCGCCCGGCCATCATACTTGCGCCGAACAAGACGCTGGCGGCGCAATTATACGGAGAATTCAAAGGCTTCTTCCCTGAGAACTCGGTAGAATACTTCGTCTCATTCTACGATTATTACCAGCCGGAGGCCTATGTCGCGCGCTCCGACACCTATATCGAGAAGGAAAGCCAGATCAACGAACAGATCGACCGGATGCGCCACTCCGCCACCCGGTCGCTGCTGGAACGGGATGATGTGATCATCATCGCGTCGGTCTCCTGTATCTATGGTATCGGCTCGGTCGAGACCTATTCAGCGATGACGCAGGACCTGAAGGTCGGCGACGACTATGACCAGCGGCAGGTGATGGCCGATCTGGTTGCCCAGCAGTACAAACGCAACGATCAGGCGTTTCAGCGCGGCAGTTTCCGGGTGCGCGGCGATTCGCTGGAGATTTTCCCCGCCCACCTTGAGGATCGCGCCTGGCGGCTGTCCTTCTTTGGTGAGGAGCTGGAGGGCATCACCGAGTTCGACCCCCTCACCGGCGAGAAAACCGGCACATTCGATCAGATCCGGGTCTATGCAAATTCCCACTATGTGACGCCGAAACCGACGCTGAAACAGGCGGTCATCTCGATCAAGGAAGAGCTGAAGATGCGGCTTGACCAGTTGGTTGGTGAGGGCAAGCTGCTGGAAGCGCAGCGGCTGGAACAGCGTACCAACTTTGACATCGAAATGCTGGAGGCCACCGGTCATTGCAACGGGATCGAGAACTACTCGCGCTATCTGACCGGCCGCGCCCCCGGAGAGCCGCCCCCCACCCTGTTTGAGTTCATCCCTGACAATGCCATTGTTTTTGCAGATGAATCCCATGTCTCCGTGCCGCAGATCGGCGGCATGTACAAGGGCGACCACCGGCGCAAATTCACGCTTGCGGAGCATGGCTTCCGCCTGCCCTCCTGCATGGACAACCGCCCGCTGAAGTTTGAGGAATGGGATGCCATGCGCCCGCAGTCGGTGTTTGTCTCCGCCACGCCGTCCAAATGGGAGCTGGAACAATCCAGCGGCGTCTTTGCCGAACAGGTGATCCGCCCCACCGGCCTCTTGGACCCGCAGGTCGAAATCCGCCCCGTCGACATGCAAGTGGACGATCTGCTGGACGAGGTGCGCCGTGTCACCGCCGATGGGTTCCGCACGCTGGTGACAACCCTCACCAAACGTATGGCCGAGGATCTGACCGAATATATGCACGAACAGGGGATCAAGGTCCGCTACATGCACAGCGACATTGATACGCTGGAGCGGATCGAGATCCTGCGCGATCTGCGTCTTGGGGCCTTTGACGTGCTGATCGGCATCAACCTGTTGCGCGAAGGTCTGGATATCCCCGAATGCGGGTTGGTCGCCATTCTGGATGCCGACAAGGAGGGGTTCCTGCGCTCGGAGACGTCTCTCATTCAGACCATTGGCCGTGCCGCCCGGAATGCCGAAGGCCGGGTCATCATGTATGCCGACCGGATCACTGGTTCGATGGAGCGCGCACTGGGGGAAACCAACCGCCGCCGTGACAAGCAGATCGCCTATAACGAGGAACACGGCATCACCCCCGCAACCGTCAAGAAAAACGTCGAGGATGTTCTGGCCGGTCTTTACGCGGGCGATGTGGATATGAACCGCGTGACCGCCACCATCGACAAACCGATGCATGGCGCCAATCTGGAAGCCCATCTGGCCGGGCTGCGCGAGCAGATGCGCAAGGCCGCCGAGAACCTGGAGTTCGAGGAAGCCGCGCGTCTGCGCGACGAGGTCAAGCGGCTGGAAGCGGTGGATCTGGCGATTTCCGACGACCCGCTGGCGCGGCAATCCGCGATCGAGGCCGCATCCGATGCGGCGGTCAAATCACGGGGGCGGTCCACCGCAGGCAAGGCCGGGACACGGGCCTATCGGGGCAAATCGCAGAAGAAATTCTCGTAGGCTGAGCGCGGGCTGCGGATCAGGTTAGACCCACGAGAAGACAGCGGAAGAGTTGGGGCCAGCGCCCCAAGAACAGGACACGAAAAAGCCCCCCGCGATGGCGGGGGGCAAACTGTGCCGGATCAGGCAGCTACGTCTATCAGTTGGATTCGGCGGCGACTTCGTCAGCGGCGTCTTCCGGCGGGGTCACCTTCAGGCCGGGAACCGAGATTTCAGCCTCTTCCATGGTTACATCGACGTCCGGAACCTTCACCGTTGCGGTTTCTTCGGTGATGGAAACGGAGCCAACCTCAGCATCGAATTTCGGCAGGTTGCCGCCCTCTACGCTGACATCAACGTCAGGCAGGCTGGCTTCTTCGGTCTGGTCCACATCTACCATGTAAATGCCAATTGCGATGGCAACTACAGCAATAACACCCAGAATGATTCCTGTTGCGGTTTTCATATCATCGTTCCTTTCCAAAGACGGTGCATCACGTCGATGCGTCGAAAAGCAAACGACCTCATTGCGCAAATGGTTCCCGAAAAATTATCGGAACCTTTTTACGAACCGAGGGGTTGATCTAGCAGAACACAAATAGTGGAGAGAAAAATGGGTTACAGTCTTCTTGGTCTAATTATTCTAATCGCAGATCTATACGCGATTTATCAAGTTCTGACATCCGGCGCCTCGACAGCGGCCAAGGTGATCTGGACCCTCGTCATTCTGATCCTGCCTGTCATTGGCCTGATTGCATGGCTGATCGCAGGTCCGCGCGGCAGCAAAGCGCATATCTAACAGTATGTTACGAAAACATCCCGGCACCAAGACATGGTGCCGGGGCGTTTTTTATAGCTGCGCGAGCACGGTCACAGAAGACGAAGGCCCAGACGCAGACTCTGATGCGCAGTCTTCACGCACCCAAGATCCGACGTCGGTCCGGGTCTGCCTCAAAAATCAAACAGATCCTCAAGAAACCCACCGCGTTTTTTCTTATAGCGTTTCTCGGAATAATTCCGGTCTGAATCGCGTTTTTCAGGGCGATGGCTGTCACGCGGCGGCGCGGATTGCTGCGGCGCGGATCGCTCAATGATTTTGTCCAATTCACCACGGTCCAGCCAGACACCCCGGCATTGCGGACAGTAATCGATTTCCACTCCGGCCCGATCGGTCATTACCAGCTGTGTGCCATCAATTGGACATTGCATCGTTTTCTCCTCACAAAACATGATTGCATTGCAAGTGGGGTCGCTCTGCCCCGGCGACAAGTCTTACGGCGCAATATTGCGGTCCCGGTGTCAAAAGATCGCAAGCCTCAGCGCACGACATGCACCGCACAGGCCGCATGGCGCACCACCTGCGTGGCGGTGGATCCCAGCAGCAGATCCTGCATTCCGGGGCGATGTGACGCGATGATGATGAGATCGGGAGAATTATTCTCGGCCCAATCCAGGATGGCGCGGCCGGAGTGGCCGTCGATCAGCAGGCCGCTGGCATTCGGCAGCGTCTTGGCCAGACCGTCCAACTCTGCCTGCAATGCCTTGCGGGCAGCCTCAAGATAATCAACCGGCATGTAAGAAATTGCGTAGGCCGGCACCTGTTCGACCACGTGCAAAAGCGTAATCTGCGCCTCTGGCGTAGCCAGCAGACCCGCAAGCTTCAGCGGGCCGCTGACATCGCGATCCGGATCAAATGAAATCGGGACAAGAATATGGCTATACATCTGCGCTCTCCTCTGTCTGCAACCGTATCATGGGACAGGCCTCAAGCGCCTGCCTTGATCGAGATCAGCCGCCCACAGATGGGAAACGCGCCAGAGATCAAAAGGTTGCGGCAACCTCATACATCACCGGTTCAAAACTGCGACAAAGCTCGTTGATCTTGCGGTTACGGTTGCGCATCTCGGCACTGCGCAACATGGCCATGAAATCCTCACGTCGACGCCACTGGGAATAATTGGCAATCCGCGTCTGTGCGTCGTTCACATGCAGCCCGGCGGAAATGAACCCCGGCTGATGTGAAATAAATTCGGCATAGGCCTCTGTCAGGGCATCCAGCAGATCCTGGCAGGTGCCCGGCGTCATCTCAAATGTGGTGATGACGGTTTGGGTTTCGGTATTGGTCGCGATCGTCGGCATGGCTTCCTCCGTTGTCCGCCCCTAGCCTACGCCGGTTTGGGCAGATCCGGCAGAAGTTTTTGCGCAAACCGGCCCCGGATAAGTTGCCCCATAAAAAGAGTGGTGAAAAATATAAACAACTTTAAGATGTTTATATGTGTCACCGGTTTGCTCGTCTCATGGCTCTGATTTTTGCCTGTCTGATGCCTTTGGCCCCGGCCTTTGCCGGGGCGTGGTTGCAGCAGGAGGGTCAGGGGTTCAGCGCGACCAGCCTGACGCTGCGGCGGGATCTGGCCGCCGTGAGGGGCCTTAGCCCGGAGCAACGCATCCCAGCGGAGTTCGGCTATTACGGGGAATACGGGCTGCATGCGCGCTGGACGGTGGGGGTGGACCTGAACGTCACCCGAGGCAGGAGCGCCCATGCGTTGTTGTTTGCCCGCCGTCCCCTGCCCCAACTGGGACGGGCCAATACGGCGGTGGAGCTGGCACTGGGGCTGAACCAGAGCAGCGAGGTCTGGGCACCAATGCAGCGGGTGACACTGTCGTATGGCCGTGGGTTTGACACCCGGTGGCGCGACAGAGCGCTTTCGGGGTGGATTGCACTGGATCTGGGGCATGAGTGGCGCAGCAAGGGGCGGGAGCAGACCTGGAAACTGGATGCGACAATAGGGCTGAACCGCCCCGGCAAACTGGCGCCACTGCTGCAGGTGGAAACCAGCAAGACGGCCGGGGCTGCAGTTTCCGTTGCGGTCACCCCCAGTCTGAGGGTGCCGCTGGCGCGCCGCTTCGGAAAGGACGCGCCAGAGCTGGTGATTGGTTTGCAACACAAGCGGGCCGAGACCCGGTCGCTGGGCGTCAAACTGGCGATCTGGCACCGGTTCTGATCCCCGCCTGCCTGTGTCCAGGTCGGGTTATTTGTCCACCCGGACCGTCACCTGCACGGTGCCGCGCACCGCCTCCGGCCAGATCAGCTGCACCTGATCCCGGCGACTGCCAACCCGCAGTTTGGTGTGAGGCATGGCGTGGCGATCAGCGCCGCCGCTGACCTCCACCGGGCCAATTGCGATGACGCTATCAACCCCCCGCGCCTGCCCACGGAACGGCAGCGCATCATCGGTGTCCACGGTCCAGGTCTTGGCGGTACTGCCCTGCACATGTTCAATCCGCAGCGGATTGGCAACGGCGGCTGAGACATTGTGATAGGTGTTTCCCTCGTAAAAGATGCTCTTGGAGCGGCTGAAATCGAGATCGGCAAAACTGGTGTCGACCCGCTCGGCCCGGTCGATGGACCCGTTGATGGAGCGGAATTTGTTCCCCGACACCGTCATCCCATTCAGGAAATGGCCGGTGCCATAGGGTTTGACCACGATATAGCTGAACCAGCGCGCCACATCGCCAGAGAGGAACACATTGTCGGTGATCGACAGCGCGCTGAAGGAAAAGCCGCTGCTGAAATCGGGCCGCGCATCGCGTTCATTGGTCCATTCGACAAAACAATTGTCGATGTAATTGTCCGACACGGTGGAGGCGCAATTGGTGCTGGTCAGGATCAGACCAGCGGTGCGGCTGCCATCAGCGACGGTATCGCCCTGAAAGAAGTGGTTGCCGGTCACTGTCTGGTTCTGCCCACCCAGCAATGCGAAATGGCGAAACTTGGTGGCGCGGTTGTTGCGCAGCTTGGCGTCATTGGCATTGATATTGAGCGCGATGGATTGCCGGGCGCTGACATTCAGTGGTTCCTCATCGGACAGGAACTGGCAATTGTCGATCAGGATACCCTGACAGCCGGATCCGATGGAGGTGATGCCACGGTTTCTTGGCCGCGAGATAAAGCAATGGTCCAGGCTGAACACGGTGCCGGCTGGGGCCAGACGAATACCGCTACAGCGGCCCGCGCATTGGATCTCGACCTCGGTCATGCCGAACTTGCTGAGCGCGCTGAAGCCGCTGAAATCCAACATGTATTTGAAATCGCGGAAAGTGAACTGCTGGGTGCCCACCGCATCATAGAGCGGCGCGGTCAGGGTCAGTTCCCGCGCGCCCACGTTCTTATCCCGGACATAGATTTCGCGCCCGACGCCGCTGCCTTCGACCAGCGCGCCGACGGGGATGTTGGCGATATTGGCGACATTGGTCAGCTTGCGCGCATCGCTGGTGCTGTAGGTCACCTGCGCGGTCACCGTATCGGTGTCCCAGGCGGCATTGGCGGCAGCCTCCAGCTGGCCGTTGCGGATCACCCGGCGGGTGGCATAGCTGGTCTTGTTGGGCACCGCCGCCTGCATATCAACCGGTCCGCGCAGCGTCACCTTGCGCCCGCAGAGGTCCAGCGATTCATGGTCGGCATTGTTCAGAAGCGCCTGAAACGCCTTCTTGAAGCCCAGTTCCTCATCCCCGAAAGCCGCAGCATAGCTGGGGAAATCGAAATTGCGGGTCAGCAGCAGCATCCGGCTGGTGGGCATGCGAACGGTGCCTTCGAACTGCATCTCATGGTTCATCGACACCGTGCTGCCGAGGTAGAATTCCCCCGCAGGGACCAGCACACGGCGGCCAGCGGCAGCAGCATCGGCCGCCTCAAAGGCGGCGGTATTATCGGTGCTGCCATCCCCGATTGCGCCGTAATCCGTCACATCCACAAGGCTGATCATGTCCCGCAGGAACACGCCTGTGACATCGCGCACCGCGATATCCTCAATCCGCACAACACCGCCATTTGGCCCGATCAGATCCAGCCCCACATGGGCAAAGCGCGCGGCACGGCCCCAGGGCATATCTACGCCATTGCGACTGCCCGTGCCGACAATGGCCGAGACCTCAACCACCTCCCCATAGGTGGAGAGGCTGGTTCCCGGCCCGGTTTCCACAACGCCGCCCAGATGGCCACCGCCGGACTGCCCGGCCCAGGCTGCGATGCGCACGGTGGGCAGGGCGCCGCTGATCGCCTTCACCTTTGCGGTGATCTGCAGATAGCATCCGGGCGTCAGCATGGTGCGCGTCATATTGCGCAGCTTCTGCACCGAGGTGGTTTTTTGCAGCTCAAGACAGCCGCCGAAATCGGCGTCCGCCGCGACAAAGGCCGCATTGGCTGCCCCCTGATAGGTGTCCGACCCCGGTGTACCATTGCCGCTAGACCAGTTGTTCAGCCCCTCAGCAAAGGCCGGGGGCATCAGCTCTACGCCGTCAGTGATCGCTATGTTCATCAGTCACCCTTTCCAAAACCGCCGTTTCCGGCTGATCAGGCCGCAGCCCGGTTCAATCAGGGAAAGGGTTATACCGGGCGGGATTTAACGCGCTGTCAGAGGGGCGTTCGCAGGGTGTGCACCACCCGGCCTCTCAGAGCGGTCGGCCGGATAGTTGGGACAAGTGGTCAGGTCAGGCGGTGGGGGCATCTGCGGTCAGCAGCTGGACGGCATTGATTTTCCAGCCCGACCCAGTCTCAACCATCTGATAATCAAGGAGATGTACGCGTCCCTCTGGGTCGGTGATCATCACCCGCTGCCACAGTCCACCCGCAACAGTGCGCAGGTCCAGATAGCGCACTTCATCCGGTTGCCAGACCATGGGGTAGCCGGACTGCACCATGGTCGCAAACCGCTCAGAGCTGCCAAAGAGCCCTTGGATCATCGGTGACGCATGAGAAAAGGCGGCCTCAGCATCGCCGCGCAGGAAGGCGGCGATCTGATCACTGATCACCCCGGTAATTGCCGTATCCCGCCCCTCGGCAGCGGTGGAAACAGGCAGCGCCATCATGGCAACACAGGCACTCATCAACATAAACTTGCGCATAGAAGATCTCCCTTGATGGGAATTCAGCTAGGCCGCCGCCTGCACCCGTCAATTCACGTGGCGCAAACGGAACCTTCCCCAAGACGGAAAAAGGGCACCCGTTGGGGTGCCCTTTTCACATGTTTTCCTGTCGTGCAGCGGCTGGTCAGACCAGCTCACCTGCCAGCGCCTGATCAATCAGTTTGATGGTGTCCTCAACCCCGTACAGGGCGATGAACCCGCCAAACCGCGGCCCTTGTGAGGCACCCAGTAGCACCTCGTAGATCGCCGAGAACCACGCCCGCAGCGGTTCAAACCCGTGGATCTTGCCGATGGCAAAGACGACGGACTGCAGGAATTCCTCATCAGCGAAATCCGCCTCGGGCAGCGGGTCGGTGTTGCCTGCGATTTCGTTCTTCTTGGCAATGGCCGCGAGGGCCGCATCCGAAGATTTCAGCGCATCCGCCAGATCCTGAAGCGCCCCGCGCTCCTGATCGGTGGGCAGGCGATAGGTTTTCTCCGGTTTCACGAAGTCATTGAAATAGGCCACCGCAAAGCCGGCCGCCTGATCCATTGTCGGATTGCTTTCAGGCGTCGCATCAGGGGCGTATTTGTTGATGAAGCCCCAGAGCGTTTCCTTGTCCTCTGCGTTGGATACGCTGGCAATGTTCAACAGCATCGCGAACGGCACCACCATATCCGACTGCGGCACGTCACCGCCGTGGATGTGCCAGACCGGGTTGTTCAGCTGCCCTTTCAGGTCTTGGGCGTGATAGGCGCGCAGCTGCTGGTGGTATTCGTCCACCGCCTTGGGGATCACGTCGAAATGCATCCGCTTGGCGGTCTTCGGCTTTTGGTACATGAAATAGGCCAGACTCTCGGTCGAGGCATAGGTCAGCCATTCGTCGATCGAAATGCCGTTGCCGGAGGTTTTCGAGATCTTCTGACCGTTGGCGTCCAGAAACAGCTCATAGGTGAAATGCTCCGGCGGGCGGTGGCCCAGCACCCGGCAGATGCCATCATAGATCGGCGTATTGGTGGAATGGTCCTTGCCGTACATCTCAAAATCGACACCCAGCGCCGCCCAGCGGGCGCCGAAATCCGGTTTCCACTGCAGCTTCACATTGCCGCCGGTCACCGGCAGAGTCCATTCGCGGCCGTCTTCATCGTCAAAGGTGACGGTGTAGGTCTCGGCGCAGACCTTCTTCATCGGCACATAGAGAACGCGGCCAGTCTCTGGGTGGATCGGCAGGAAGATCGAATAGGTCTGGCGGCGCTCCTCGCGCAAGGACTTCAGCATGATCGCCATGACGTCGTCGTATTTGTCGACGGCGCGTTTCAGCACGTCGTCGAACTGGCCAGATTTGTAGAATTCCTGCGCCGAATAAAACTCATACTCGAACCCGAAAGTATCAAGGAAGCGGCGCAGCATGGCATTGTTATGGTGGCCGAAACTCTCGTGGGTGCCGAAGGGATCGGGAACGCTGGTCAGCGGCTTTTGCAGATGGTCCTGCAGGCTTTCGGCGTTGGGGACATTGCCCGGCACCTTGCGCATGCCGTCCAGATCATCCGAGAAGCAGATCAGCTTCGTCGGGATGTCGGAGATCACCTCAAAGGCGGTTTTGATCATGGTGGTGCGGGCGACCTCGCCGAAGGTACCGATATGCGGCAGGCCGGAGGGGCCATAGCCGGTCTCGAACAGAACATAGCCCTTTTCCGGCGCGCCCTTGGCGTAACGTTTGAGAACCCGGCGGGCTTCTTCAAACGGCCAGGCTTTGCTCTTGAGAGCTTCTTCGCGCAGATCAGACATTGTTTTCTCCATCGGCAACCGGGCACTGCTCCGGTCGGGTTGCCTGCCGCCGCGAGTGGTGCCGCTACGGGCACCGGAATTGCGGGCGACAAACCACTGCCGGGCACCCCATGCACCCGGTCGGCTTCACCTATGGCGGCGGGCGAAATGAGTCAAGAAACAGCAGCCCTGACGGACCTTCCGCGCCGGTGCCTGCGGCAGAATATGCGCGATGACGTATTGTCCCGTTGATCGGGGTCGACACGATGCCTATTCTCCTATGCAGAACATGCGCCAATTTACTGGAATTTCATAATGAACACCCAAACCGCCCATCCCTTTACCCCGCAGGATTGCCTTGTTGCGCTGATGGTGGCGGTGTCGGCCTCGGATGAGAATATCCGCACCGCTGAACTGGTGAAGATCCAGTCGGCGGTCAATATGCTGCCCGTGTTTGCTGATTACGACATTGATCGGGTCAATCGCACCTCGCAGACGGTGTTTGACCTCTTTGAGCAGGAAGACGGGCTGGATGCGCTGTTTGGGCTGATCCGTGAGGATCTGCCGGAGCGGCTGTTTGAGACCGCCTATGCGCTGGCCTGCGATGTGGCCGCAGCGGATGGCAGCCTGGCGGAGTCCGAACTGCGCCTGCTGGAAGAGATCCGTTATGAGCTGAACATCGACCGGCTGCATGCTGCTGCTATCGAACGCGGTGCCCGCGCCCGGCATATGGTCTGATGTGACATAGGTACGGGCAGACAGGGACAGGCGGATATGACAACGCTCACGACCGCGCCCCGGCTGACAACGTCGCGGTTGGTCCTGCGAGGACCCGAGCGCGACGACCTGCCCGCCTTTACCCGCTTCATGACCAGCGCCCCGTCGATGATTGCACAGGGTGAGACGATTACCGCAGATCAGGCTTGGTTCGGGTTTCTGTCTGGGGTTGGCCACTGGCATTGGCATGGCTTTGGCTTCTTTATGGTCACATTGCGGGAGAGTGGGCAGCCGGTCGGTCGCGTTGGCCTGATCAAACATTCCAACTGGCCGGAGATTGAGCTGGCCTGGCATCTGTTTGAAGGGGCCGAGGGACAGGGTTTTGCCACCGAAGCAGCCATAGCCGTCAGGACATGGGCTTCTGAGGATCTGGGGCTGGACCACCTCTACAGCTATATTGATCATGACAACATACGGTCGCAGGCGGTGGCAAGGCGGCTGGGGGCTGTCACAGACGGCACCCGCGCCCCGCATGAGCCGCAGGCAGAGATCTGGGTCCACGCCATGGCGGGCGGTTAGACCTGCCAGCCAGATCCACGGCTGAGCCGCAGGACAGACCCGGAGGCAGGCAGGCAGGTAAAGCCGCGTTTCTCGTCTCGCGCAAAGGGTCAACTGCCGTAAACCCGCCCCCATCGCTCAATCAGCTTTTGTTGCACCTGTTTGGCGCGGCGGTTCCAGGATCTTGCCCCCTGCGGGCGTTCGCGCTCCGCCCGCGAGATGCGGGACCGCGCCTTCTGATCGGCACTGAAAATGGCAAAGGCCAGCACGGTGCCATCGGTGGCCGTCATGAAACCGCCCAGACCGGACACGAAGTTGAGCGTCCCGGTCTTGGCCGCGACCTTGATCGGGTGGCCTTTCAGGATACGGCCCTTGCTGTCGCGCATGGGAAAGGATTTCAGCAGAGGTTTCAACCGCCCATCGCGATAGGCGGCAACCAGCGCGCTGACCATATCATCTGGCGTCACCCGCGAATCCTCGCCAAGGCCGGAGTGATCCACCAGCCGGGTGTTGGCCATGCCATAGGTTGCCGCCGCCCAGCGGTTCATCTCCGCGGCAGAGTCGCGCAGACTGCGGGGCCGCCCGCCGCGTGCCTGCGTCGCAGCCAGACCAATCATTTCGGCCATCAGATTGTTGGAATATTTCAGCGTTGCCTTCAGCATCAGATCCAGCGGCGGGCTGTTGTGATGGGCCACCACCTGCCCCGAGGGGCGGGACTTGGCCATCTTTGGGTTGCCCAGCTTGACGCCATTGGCCCGCGCCATGGTGCGGAAAACATCCGCCGCATAGGCCCCCGGATGGCGCACGGGCAGCCAGCGCGCGCCCCCTTTGCCCAGCGCCTTGCTGGCGACAGTCCAACGGTCGGTGTCCTTGCCCTCGGAATAGCTATAAACTGGCAGGCTGCGCTGTGCGATTTTCATCGTCGCAACAGAGACCTCGGGGCGATATTTCTTGGTCCGGGCATCCATGGTGACGGCCCAGCCCTGACCGGCGCGCTTCCACTCAAAATGGACCCGGTTGTAATTGAGCGCCAGTCCTGAAATCGCCGGGCTATAGCCGACATGATCGGGTTGGCCGGGATCAATTGTCCTGATCTGCGGCAGCGTGCCCTCCCAGACGCGGAAGGCGCCGCGGACTTCGCGGATGCCCGCAGTCTTGAGCGCCTGAGCCAGCTGCGCCAGATTGTCTGTGTTCAGCATCGGATCGCCGCCACCCACAAGCACCAGATCACCCGCAACCACACCGCCGCTGATGCCGCCGGTCGCAACAATCTGCGTGGTAAAGCGATGGTCAGCCCCCAGCGCATCCAGCGCGTAAAGCGCGGTCAGCGCCTTGGCGACACTGGCTGGCGGTAAACCGGCACCTGCCCCTTCGGCCTCCAGCCGCAAACCGGTTTTCACATCGGCCACCGCGCAGGCAACCTCACCCGAGAGGCCTGCGCGGGACAACAGCCCCTTCAGCCCGCCACCAGCACGGATCAGGCTGGCCGGATCGCGCGCCACCGGACGCAGAGAGACCGCAGGCGCATTGGCCAGGGCGGTGTTCGTCGCCGCAGAGGCGAGGCAGGTGGTCAGAAAAAAACGTCGCGAAATCATATTAGCAATAGTCTACTCAAAACCCCTACAATTCTGCAAACGTGCCACAGGTTTTTATGTCGCGGGGCCGCGGGGATTTGGCCGCTTTCCCCGGATGTGGATGCCTGTTACCGCTGGCGCGATGGTACGGGCAGTGATGATCATGTTTGTCGCCATGTCAATGATCCCTGCCGGGGACCTTTGCGGGAAACTGCTCACATCGGGCGGTCTGGCGACACCGGGATTTGTGGCATGGTCGCGGTTTGCAATCGGCACAGTCTTGGTGCTGCCCTTTGCCTGGCGCGGGGCGTGGCCGCTGTTTGGCGACTGGCGGCTATGGCTGCGGGCGGCTCTGCTCAGCGGTGGCATCCTATCCATTCAGATCGCTCTCAAGACAGAACCACTGGCCGATGTTTTTGCCGCCTTCTTTATCGGGCCGATTGTCAGCTATGTGCTGTCGGTGCTGCTGCTGCGCGAAGCGGTGACACCAACGCGCAGCCTGTTGATGGCGCTGGGGTTCTGTGGCGTGTTGCTGGTTGTGCGCCCCGGGCTGGGCGGATCCGCCAATCTGATCTGGGCCGCAGCAGCAGGCGTCTGCTATGGTGGCTTCCTTACCAGCTCACGCTGGCTTTCGCATCTGGGCACACCGTTGCAGCTGAGCCTAACGCAGCTGTCAATCAGCGCGCTGCTGACCCTGCCGTTGGGGCTTGCTACCCTGCCCGCCCCCAGCCTGAGCGCCGCCGCCCTGACCTTTGGCAGCGCCGGGTTCTCAATGCTGGGCAATCTGCTGCTGCTGTTTGCCTATGCGCAAGCGCCCGCATCGCGCCTGGCACCGCTGATCTATTTCCAGCTGATAGCAGCTGTCTCACTGGGATGGTGGGTCCTTGATCAATGGCCCGACGCGCTGACCTGGGCTGGTCTTGCGGTGGTGATCGGCGCCGGGCTTCTCTCAGCGGGGCTGCGTCGCTGACCAATCGCCACGGGCCCGGATCTCGGTTGAGCTGGCGTTGACCATCGGCACATTGACGAAACACCATGCCGGTGCGCAGACCTCTGCCAACAGCCGGCTCTGCCCGCCCTTCAGCCGGTAGGGCGCATAGAGCCGCGCCGCAGGCGACAGCCGTGCTGAAATCCGATCACCGGGTCGCGCCAGCACCCCCACAGGCACCGTTTCCAAGATCTGCTGCCAATCCTTCCAGCGATGGAAATCCGCCAGATTGTCCGCCCCCATCAGCCAAACAAACCGCACCCCGGGATGGCGTTTGCGCAGGCTGCGCAGGGTTTCGGCAGTGTAGCGCGTGCCAAGCTGAGCCTCGATCCCGCTGATCTGCACACGGGGGTGATCCATCAGCTCCTGCGCTGCCGCGATCCGCCGCTCTAAGGGGGCTGGCGAATGCGCCTTCAGCGGATTGCCCGGCGAAACCAGCCAGACCAGCTGATCCAGCCCGAACCGCTTCAACGCCGCAAGCGAAATCGCCCGGTGCCCCTCATGCGGCGGATCAAAGGACCCCCCCAGCAGACCAACAATGGTTCCGGGCGGGATATGGGGCAAGCGATGCATCATAACTGCCTTGATGCACATAGTTTCAAGAGAGATCAATCAGGTGTTGTGGACCAACCGAAGAACAGTTTGAAGTCATCCCGCCTGCCCGCCCTGCATGCATCGGCATCTCGCGGCATTCCAACCTGGGGACCTGCGGTGCGCGCATCGGGGACATACGCGCATGGGTCGACACAGCTTCCTTTTCGGTCTGACGGAGTGGCGCTGCCGCCCAGGCAGCTAGGGGCGCTGCCCCTCGGCCATATGGCCTCACCCCGGAGTATTTGAAGAAAGGTGACTGGTTGCACCGCCTGTCATCTTTCCCAAAATACTCTGGGGTCCGGGGCAAAGCCCCGGCGATAAAAGGTCTGACAGGCCCTCCCTCAGGGAGGTCACGCGCGTCAGGCCGCGATGGGCAGACCCTCAAGAGCACCCGCCCCGCATCCCGCATTGCCCCCGCCTTCCCCATCCGCTATCACACCAGCCAGCAAATTCCCCCCTTAACGGAGCTGTCTCATGGCTGCCTATCAATACGTCTACCACATGCAGGGGGTCTCCAAGACCTATCCCGGTGGCAAGAAATGCTTTGAAAACATCCACCTGTCCTTTCTCCCCGGTGTGAAAATCGGTGTCGTCGGCGTCAACGGCGCCGGTAAATCCACCCTGATGAAAATCATGGCCGGGCTGGATACAGATTTCACCGGTGAGGCCTGGGCGGCTGAGGGGGCCAAAGTTGGCTATCTGCCGCAGGAGCCGAAGCTGGACGAAAGCCTGACTGTGCGTGAAAACGTCATGCTGGGTGTCAAAGCCAAGAAAGACAAGGTCGACCGTTTCAACCAGATCGCGGTCGAGATGGCCGAGAACTACACCGATGAGCTGATGGAAGAGATGACCGCGCTGCAAGACAGCATCGATGCGGAAAACCTCTGGGATCTGGACAGCCAGATCGACATCTCGATGGAGGCGCTGCGCTGCCCGCCGGATGATGCTGAAATCGCCAACCTGTCGGGCGGTGAACGCCGCCGAGTAGCCCTGTGCAAGCTGTTGCTGGAAGCGCCGGAAATGCTGCTGCTTGACGAACCGACCAACCACCTTGATGCCGAAACCATCGCCTGGCTGCAGCAGCACCTGATTGACTACAAGGGCACCATCCTCTGCGTCACTCACGACCGCTATTTCCTGGACGATATCACCAGCTGGATCCTTGAACTGGACCGCGGCAAGGGCATCCCATACGAAGGCAACTACTCTGCCTGGCTGGAGCAAAAGGCCAAGCGCCTTGAGCAGGAAGCGCGCGAAGACAAATCCAAGCAGAAGACGCTGGAACGCGAGTTGGAATGGATGCGTCAAGGTGCCAAGGCGCGGCAGGCCAAATCCAAGGCCCGGATCAACGCCTATAATGATCTGGCCAGCCAATCCGAGCGCGAGAAACTGACCCGCGCCCAGATCGTCATCCCCAACGGTCCGCGTCTGGGGTCCAAGGTGATCGAGGTTGAAGGCATTTCCAAACACTACGGCGACAAACAGCTGGTTGAGGGGCTGTCCTTTGACCTGCCCCCCGGCGGCATTGTTGGCGTGATCGGCCCCAACGGCGCCGGTAAGTCCACCCTGTTCCGCATGCTGACCGGTCAGGAGCAGCCCGATGAGGGCAATGTCAGCTATGGCGACACCGTGAAGCTGTCCTATGTCGACCAGTCGCGCGACGATCTGGATGACAATGAAACCGTCTGGGAGGCCATCTCCGGCGGCGCCGAAATCATCGAGTTGGGCGACGCGCAGGTCAATTCCCGCGCCTATTGCTCCTCCTTCAACTTCAAGGGCGGCGACCAGCAGAAGAAACTGTCGCTGTTGTCCGGCGGTGAACGCAACCGGGTCCATATGGCGCGCTTGCTGAAAGAGGGCGGCAATGTGCTGCTGCTGGATGAACCGACCAACGATCTGGACGTGGAAACCCTGCGGGCGTTGGAAGATGCCCTCGTGGATTTCGCCGGCTGCGCCGTGGTGATCTCACACGACCGTTTCTTCCTCGACCGGATCTGTACGCATATTCTGGCGTTTGAGGGTGACGCCCATGTGGAATGGTTCGAGGGCAACTTCGAGGACTATGAAGAAGACAAGAAACGCCGTCTGGGCCCCGACGCGCTGGAGCCCAAGCGATTGAAGCACAAGAAGTTTGTGCGGTGAATTATTGGGGCGGGGTTGGTGCTAGCATCCACCCCGCCGTCAATGCTTTACAATCGTGACTTAAGCGATCAACCTCATAAAAACGAAGCTTTAGGTTGATACAATGCTCTCATTTTCACTGAACACTTTCGTAAAAATTTGCCTCCGCGACACTGGTGGACGTATTTCGGAAATCCAAAAGAAGCTTGAAGGCTCCGGCGGGTACGACTTCTACAATTCCTTTCATCGCGCCACGCGAGCAAGGCTTTCCGGCAAGCAGACAGAACAGGCACAAGAGATAATTCTAAACTTAGCCAATGAGACTGAACGCAAGAGAAACCTAGAAGCTTTTTCTCAGGTCGACAAAAAATTCGGGAGCGCTCGAACCATCGAAGGACTAGATGTAAAACGGTCTATCACGTTTGACGGGTATGGAATCGAAATCTTTGTTGACCCACTGTTTCGAGTGGAACGATCTGGAGTGTTAAAAGCTTACGCGGTTTGGCTTCCTCTACAACCAGAGCTATCTCGAAAGTACGCAGCTGTTGCCTGTCTCATAATGAGAGAAGCATACAGAGGCACCTCTCTCGCAAACATGCAATTTCACTACTACGACAGTAATAAAGACCGCACCTATTCCGAGAAGCAGATAAACAACAACACTAGCCTCATACTAAAGAGTGACGTTTCCAGCATTTCTAAGCTCGCCAAAGAAGTTTAACCCTAAGACCCGCGCCTGACCTTGGGGAGGCGCGAATGCGCCTTGGTCATACTAAAATCTTACCTCTGGCATGACGAGGAGGTCAGGCGTGGGTCGTGGTACTGCGCGCCACGACCCAGATGCCGTCCTGCCAAACCCTTTCCCAGCACCGACATGGCATCGGCATAATTTGAACAAAATCATCGCTAGTCTTTAACCATACTCTAACGATGCCCCCTGCGAGAACCGCTTGGGGACTGGGCCAGAGAAAGGGCGGAGCATGGCAGGGATTGGTATTTTGGTAGGCGTCATTGGCGGACTGAATGCGGCCATTCTGGGCTATACGCTGATCGGTCTCTCCTTCGGGATGAGCTTGTTGCTTTATCCGCTGTTTGGGGTGCCCTCCGCCATGCTGGCGATCCTACTGCTCTGGATGCAGAAAACTGCGCGCGAGACGCTTGGCCGGGAGGTGCTGGACGATCTGGGACAGGCCGCCCACCCGGAATTCGCTGGCAAACCCGCACGCGCCTGATCTCTTTGCAATAAATACGCAGGCATAGTTCTTTTGAGCGCTATACGCGCAAGTCTGTGCTGTTCCTGCCATAGTTCGCGAATAAGCTGCAACACATACCAATATACTCGCCGCCTGACCGTAAGGCGTATTGATTGCACGGCCTACTTTAGGTCAAATTTACCTCAATTGATGTGAGGGTGCGATGGCTTGGTTGGCGATGTTGACGAGTGCTGGGGTGACAATGCTGATCACCGTGCTGGGCCATGTGGCCTATGACCTTCCGATCTGGGGTCTGTTCCTGCTCTACTCCGGCCTTGGCGGCCTGCTTGGGCTGGGGCTGACACTGTGCCTGATGATCAAAAGCGGCGGGTTTTCGCGCAAGATGACGGCACCAAATTCGCAGGATTAGTCAATTTCAGGATGACCACGCGATCATACCCGACTAAAACTATCATCCAATTTTCATTTCAAAACAACGCCCTAACGGAACGACTGTGGCGGACAAGGCGGTGATCTGCCCGCGCGTTAACCAAATCTATAGAAAATTTGAACTATTCTTGTGGATATCAAAGCGTTGCGATCCGCTTAAAAAATTGTAGATTAAATGCAACTCAACCCAAAGGGTAGGACTATGGCGTGGATCGGGATCATTGTGGGCACTTTTGCAGGGGTCTTCTCTGCTGTGGCGGCCTATGCCCTCTATGCCCTGCCCCTCTGGTACAGTCTGATGCTCTATCCCACAGTCGGGACAACAAGTGCGATTTTGACGATTTTGGTTATGATCCACCTGCCGCCCGGATTACGCCCAATGGCACAGCCGCACCGGGATGAGCTTCGCCGCACCGCCTGAGGCGGCGCCCTCAGCCGGTTTCGCACTGACCGGGACGACCCACACTATCTTTATCCCTTGGCCCAGCTGACGATCTGCCCTGCGCGCATGGCACCGGCTTGTCGCTTCTGCTCCTTGCCACGGGCAAAGCGCACCAGCGTCGGGATCCCCTTGATGCGGTAACGCGCGCCGGTGGACTGATGGGTCTGGGTGTTCAGCTTGACCAGCCGCACCTGCCCCTTCAGCGACTTCGCCGCCTTGGCAAAATCCGGGGCCATCATCTTGCAGGGGCCACACCAGGGCGCCCAGAAATCCACCACCAGCGGCAGATCATCCTGTGCCGCAGCCTTTTGCAGGGTGGCGGGATCAACATCAACCGGCCCGGCCGGGATCAGCGCCGCGCCGCAGGTGCCACATTTGGGACCCGCAGCCAGACGGTCCTCCGGCACGCGGTTCAGCTGCGCACAGCTGAGGCAGGTCAGGGTCTTTGCGCCCATATCGTGGTCTCTCCTTGCAGAAGATCGCCGTTGCGACCTGCCCCCGATATACGGGACACTGCGCGCGGGACAAGAGCCATGCAGCCGCCGTGAGAGACCTGCGCCCAGAGCACACGGCCCTAAAAGGTGAGCTTCGCGCCCAGAATGACGCTATGGGACTGCACGCCGGCATCGCCCGTACGCCGGGGCAGGATCAGCGGCACAAACCCATCATTGAACAGATACTCCGCCCCCAGCGTGACATTCGGGGCCACCGCAACCTCCATCCCCAGAATGACCTGAGACATGGATTCCCATTCGGTGCCAGATGCCCCCTGCCGCCCGTGGCTGGCCGAGAGCGAATAGACCGCCGGGCGTCCCAGAAACTCACTCCGGTAGCGCCCCTGAAGCGTCAGCGCGCTGACCTTATGGTCGGTGGCAGGCCAGCGGTCGGTGGTTTGGGTGAATTCGGCCATGACGTCGAACCGCTCTCCGCTGAGGGTGGCGTGGACATCCCAGGCCCCGTTCCAGCCGCGATCAATGCCGCTGCCGGGCGGATGATGGGCGATGGCGCTGTCATAGATCGTCCCGCGTAGAAAACCGGCCCCCAGTTTCAGCCCCATCCCATTGGCCAGCGGGATACGATGGGCCGCGTTCAGCGCATAATTGGTGTAGTGGTCATCGTTCTTCGGGCTGCTGATCACCCGATTGCCGCGATGGTTGCGGATGATCGACAACGCCAGTTCGGTGCGATCCGTAATATAGCCGATCTCAATCAGCGGATCCTTGGTCTGGGCCCAAAAATAGTGGCTGCTATGGGTGTGTGTGAAGGGCGCGTAGCTGGCAAAGTTGCCGAAGTTCACGGTCTTGCGCCCCACCGCCACATAGAAGGGAGAGCGGTCCAGGTCGCCGATTGCCAGCCAGGCCTTGCGCAGCTGGATATCGTTCTGGCCGGGATATTCGACCTCGGTATATTCGCCCTGCACCACCGCTGTCAGCAAAGGTGTCGTGGCCGTGGCGATGAGCGAGATATCATTGATGACCCCATAGGTATCAGAGGTGCCGCTGGTGTGGGTTGGCGGCAATCGCGACAGGATCGGGAACTTGCCGGGCGTATTGGTGTTCTCATAGATCACGGTGCCTAAGAAGCGCCCGCCAAAGGTGATCCTATTGATACCCAGCTGCCCGGACTGCCGCGCCCGCAGGGCGATGGCGACCTTGTTGGTCACATCCTCCTGCCGGTCCAGCATGCGTTCCGAATAGCGCAGTGAGGTGGCGAGAAAACCGACGCTCTCCTGTGCCTCGCCCGTGTGGGCTGCGGTCATGCCCACAGCCATCGTCAGCGCGGCCAACACCGCGCGCCCCCGAAATGAAACAGTCACAATCGTTACTCCAGTATATGACCCCCGACAGACCACCAGCCGTGCTGCGCACAACACCCGGCCGATCTCAGACAGGGTCAATCCGGTTGCAGGCCAGACAGGCCCAACACCAAACCGCTAGAAAATAACGCGTACCCCCGTGCGACCTTGCCGGTGGAACTGCCCCCGCAGCTGTGCCGGAAATACCGTCGCCAATCGCTGAAATCCGCCGAAACTGGCGGTGGATCAGAAACGCGATCCGATCACAGGGTATCACAGGTTCGTGATCTGACGAAGCCTGATCTGCCAAGGATACTGCAGCCTGGCTGCGGGCGGCTGTTGCGCCGACGTCGCGCAGGTGGCCTTGCGACGGATCCGCACCGGGCCCACTATTGACCGGATCGGCACTCCACCGCAGACTGGCTGCATCTGTTCCAAAACTGAAAGAGCCCCGCATGTTGTCACGCCGCGCCTTTCTGGCCAGCTCAGCCGCAGCCTCGATCTGGCCCCAGATCGGGTCAGCCGAAACGGTCTTTGATCCGATCCCGCAAGAAGTTCGCATCAAGAAGGAATTCGCCCCCGGGCAAATTCTGGTGCTGCCGCGATCCTACTACCTTTATTATGTGACCGAGCCGCGACGGGCGCGTCGTTACGGGGTTGGGGTTGGTCGCGCAGGCCTCGAATTTACCGGCACCGCCGTCATTCAGGCCAAGAAAGAATGGCCGACCTGGCGCCCGACCGATGAGATGATCGAACGCGATCCGCGCAGCTACGCCCGCTTTGTCGATAACAAATACATCCAGCCCGGTGGCACTGATAACCCGCTGGGCGCGCGCGCGCTCTACCTGTTTCAGAACGGCATCGACACCTATTTCCGCATTCACGGCACCAACCAGCCGCAGACCATCGGACATTCCGTCTCCAACGGCTGCATCCGCATGACCAACGAGCATATTGTCGATCTCTACGAACGGGTGCCTTTGGGAACCGTGGTGACGGTGCTCTGATCAGGACCAGACCAAAGTGGTAACGCGTGATCTGGCGCCGCTTCGGCGCCAGTCTGCCTGTCTGCGTGCTGAGCTTTGCCGATCAGCGGGCCACCGCTGCCCAGGCACTGCCCAACTAACAGGCACCCCCCGCTATAACACTTGCACCGAAAGGACATTGGCGACAAGATTGTCCCCGCAAGGTTACGCAGAACTCATCGCTGTCCTAGGAGGCTCGGTCATGAATACGCAATGACATTGCCGGGCTGTCGCATGTCGCGGACAGGGATTTGAGTAAAGACTGGGAGAAGAAGACGATGGCCACAGGCACCGTCAAATGGTTCAACACCACCAAAGGCTACGGTTTCATCGCACCCGATGCGGGTGGTAGCGATGTATTTGTACATATTTCTGCAGTAGAGCGGTCCGGGCTGACCGGCCTCGCCGACAATCAGAAAGTAACTTACGAACTGCAACCAGGCCGTGATGGCCGCGAGTCTGCGGTGAATATCGAACTGGCCTGATCGGTCAGAGAGACAATAAGATCAGCTGTCGGCCCCTTCATCGGGGCCGTCTTTTGTTGTGGGGTATCTGTTCCGCCTGCACGGCGTTCAGGGTCGCAACCGCCGGGTCGGCCCCGCTTGGCGATAAGCCTATTGCTTAGCCAACTCGATCAGTTCCAGCACCTTCGGACCGATGGCGGCCACATTCAACGCCACGCCTTCAGCATTGGGGTGGATCCCGTCCTCCTGCAGATATTTCCCCGCAGCCTGAATATCATCACCGGTAGCGGCCCGAATACCGGCGAGGCTGTCCGCGTGAAGCAGCGTGTCATAGTCCCGCGCGAGATCGGGGAAAATCGCATCGAACTCCGCTTTGAAATCCGCGCCGTAGTTGCCCGGCGCCTGAATGCCGACCAGCAGCACCGGAACCGCATTGGCCTGTGCGACCTCCAGAATGCGGGTGAGATTGGCGCGGCTTTCGGACGGCGCAAGGCCGCGCAGCAGGTCATTGCCACCAAGGGCCACGATCAGCGCATCCGGTCCGTCGGCCAGCGTCCAGTCGATCCGGGCGGCGCCCCCTACGGTCGTGTCACCGGAGACACCGGCATTGATCAGCCGCACCTCAGCCCCCTTTTCGCCCAGCCAGCGTTGCAGCTGCGGCACCCAGCCCTGTCCCTGCGGCAGGCCATAGCCCTGCACCAGACTGTCACCAAGCGCAGCAATACGCACCGGCTCTGCCTGCGCAATCGCCGCAGTTAATATAAAAATCAGTCCTGCTATCATCTTGCGCATTGCTACAAAGGCTCCATATCGAGAGTGGTCCCAAAACAGGCGCGATATCACATGCAGTCCAGCACGATCCCCTCATCCGATCCTATTCTGAACCTCCAACATGCGTCTTTGTCACTGGTTGGCAATACCGGACCTGTCGAAATTCTACATGATATCTCCTTGGCGGTGGATAGCGGCGAAACCCTCGGCCTGATCGGCCCCTCTGGCTCCGGCAAATCCTCCCTCCTGATGGTGATGGGCGGTCTTGAGCAAGCCACCGGCGGCACCGTCTCGGCGCTGGGGCAAGATCTGACCGCGATGGATGAGGATGCGCTGGCGCGCTTTCGCCGTGACAATATGGGCGTCGTCTTCCAGAGCTTTCACCTGATTCCGACCATGACCGCGCTGGAAAATGTGGCCACACCGCTGGAGCTTGCCGGCCACAAAGATGCCTTTGAGAGGGCACAGGCTGAGCTGGAGGCCGTCGGACTGGGCCATCGTGCGGGCCATTTCCCGGCGCAGATGTCCGGCGGCGAACAGCAGCGCGTGGCGCTGGCCCGCGCCCTGGTCACGCGCCCGCGGATCCTGCTGGCGGATGAGCCGACCGGCAATCTGGACGCCACCAACGGCGATGCAATCATGGACCTGCTGTTTGACCTGCGCGACCGCTACGGGGCGACGCTGATCATGGTCACCCATGCGCCGGAACTGGCCGCGCGCTGTGACCGGGTGATCCGGCTGCGCGATGGCCGACTGGATCACGACGCCGCGCGTGAGGCCGCTGAATGAGCCCCTCTGCCCTGTCGCTGGCCACACGGTTTGCCAAGCGCGAGCTGCGCGGTGGCCTCTCCGGGTTTCGTGTTTTCCTGATCTGTCTGGCGCTGGGGGTTGCGGTGATTGCCGGAATCGGCTCCCTGCGCTCAGCGATCCAGACCGGGCTGAGCGAGGAAGGCGCAGTGCTGCTGGGCGGCGACGCCGAGCTGGGCTTTACCTATCGGCGCGCCACAGCCGAGGAGCAGGCCTGGATGGAGGCTCGCGCCCTCGCCCGTTCTGAGATCATTGATTTCCGGTCCATGGCGACGGTGGGCGACGAGCGCGCGCTGACCCAGGTAAAGGCCGTGGATGATGCCTATCCGCTGGTGGGCACGGTGATCCTCTCCCCCGACTTGCCACTGGAAGCCGCACTGGCGGGAACAGGGGATTTCCCCGGCGGCGTAATGCAGCGGGTTCTGGCAGATCGGCTTGGCCTGTCCGTTGGCGATGAGTTCACCCTTGGCAGCCAGCGGTTTGTGCTGACGGCGTTGCTGGAGAATGAACCCGATGCCGCCAGCGCAGGGTTCACCCTTGGGCCGCGGACCCTTGTACGCACAGAGGACTTGGCGCAATCCGGCCTCTTGCAACCGGGCACGCTGTTTTCCAGCAAATACCGGCTGACCCTGCCCCCGGATACCGATCTGGAACAGCTGAAAACCCGCGCCGAGGCAGAGTATGACAACAGCGGCATGCGCTGGACCGATGCCCGCAACGGAGCGCCGGGCATTGCCACATTTGTCGAGCGGCTGGCCGGGTTTCTGGTACTGGTTGGCCTCTCCGGGCTGGCGGTGGGCGGTATTGGCGTTTCCGCAGCGGTGCGTGCCTATCTGGCGGGCAAAACGGCAACCATCGCGACCCTGCGCACCCTTGGTGCCGACCGCCGGACGATCTTCCTGACGTATTTTCTGCAAATCGGCGCGCTGGCACTGCTGGGCATCGCGATTGGCCTGGTGATCGGCGGCTTGGCCCCGGTGCTGCTGGGACCGCTGATCGCGGCGCAGCTGCCGTTTCCGGCGGTTTTTGGCATCTCAGTTCCGGCACTGAGCGAGGCGGCCCTTTACGGGTTGCTGACCGCCTTTGTCTTTGCCCTCTGGCCGCTGGCCCGGGCGGAGCGGATCCGGGCGGCGGCGCTGTTTCGCGACGCGCTGGACAGCCGCAGCCGCTGGCCTGCGCCGCGCTATATTCTGGCCACCGTCGTTGCCGTCGCTGTACTGATCGGCGCGGCGGCCCTGTTCAGCGGCGCGGTTGAGCTGACGCTCTGGACTGCGGGCGGTCTGATTGGCGCGCTGGCGGTGCTGCTGCTGGCCGCGCTGGTGCTGGGCTGGATCGCGCGCCGCTCAGCGCCCTTGGCCCGTGGCAACCCGGCGCTGCGATGGGCACTCTCCGCCATCGGGACCTCGCGCGATGGCGCCGTCCCGACAGTGCTGGCGCTGGGGCTGGGCCTGACGGTGCTGGCGGCCATCGGTCAGGTCGATGGCAATATGCGCCGCGCGATTGAGGGCAACCTGCCCGATGTGGCCCCCTCCTACTTCTTTGTTGATATCCAGCGCGATCAAATGCCGGACTTCCTCACCCGCGTGGAACAGGACCCGGCGGTCGACCGCGTCCAAAGCGCCCCGATGCTGCGCGGGGTGCTCACCACCATCAACGGTCAACCCGCGACTGAGGTTGCCGGAGATCACTGGGTGGTGCGCGGAGATCGCGGCATCACTTATGCGGCAAAACAGCCCGAAACCACGCAGATCGTGGCCGGCACATGGTGGGCGGAGGATTACAGCGGTCCACCGCAGGTCAGCTTCGCCCGCGAAGAGGCCGAGGAACTGGGTTTGGATCTGGGGGATACGCTGACGATCAACGTCCTGGGCCGCGACATCACTGCGACAATCACCAGCCTGCGTGAGGTGGATTTCTCCACCGCTGGCATGGGGTTTGTGATGGTGCTGAACGAAAACGCCCTGGCTGGGGCGCCACACAGCTATATCGCAACCGTCTATGCCGAACAGGAGGCAGAGGCGCAGATCCTGCGCGATCTCGCCCGCGCGATGCCGAATATCACTGCCGTGCGGGTGCGGGATGCGCTGGACCGCGTGTCTGAGATCCTGCGGCAACTGGCCTCCGCCACCGCTTATGGTGCGGCGGCCACCCTGCTTACCGGTTTCATGGTTCTGATCGGCACCGCCGCTGCCGGGGAACCGGCCCGCCGCTATGAGGCCGCCGTGCTGAAAACGCTCGGCGCGTCGCGACGCCGCATTCTGATCAGCTTCGCTCTCAGATCGGTGTTTCTGGGCGCGGGGGCCGGACTGGTTGCGCTGATTGCGGGGATGAGTGGTGCCTGGGCGATCAACACCTATGTGTTTGAGAGCGACTATCAGGTGATCTGGGGCAACGCGCTGGCGATCATCAGCGGTGGCATCCTGACTACGCTTCTGGCCGGGCTTGCCTTTGCCTGGCGGCCGCTTCAGGTGCGCCCCGCACGGATCCTGCGGGCGCGCGACTGAACCTGCGCGCGCCGTTGTGGCGCAAGGAGGGACCCACATCAGACACCAGCTGCGGCAGGCTGGTGCCTGTCGCCGCGCGGCTGTACCGACCTAATTCACATAGCGCGCACAGCTGGCGGCGCCGGGCGGCTGAAACAGGGCAAACAGCGCGTCATTGTCACAGATCAGCGCCTCCAGCGTGATGCCGTCCAGCGATTGATAGAAGGCCTGCGCGGCCTCCGACAGGGCGAGGCGCAACCGGCAGGCCGACACCAGCGGGCAGGTATTGTCGGCATCGGCAAAACACTCAACCATCGGCACCGTGCCCTCGACATCGCGGAACACGTCGCCAATGCCGATTTCCGCCGCAGGCTTGCCCAGCGACATGCCGCCATTGCGACCACGTTGGGTATGAAGATATCCCAATTGCGCCAATTGGTTGATTACCTGCGCCAAATGGTTCTCGGAGATATTGCAGCGCGCCGCAATTTCCGATTTGGTGACCAGGCGGTCCGCATGGGCCGCACAGTACATCAACAGCCGCACTGCAATATTCGTCCGTTTCGTGATCCGCATGATCGCCCCTCCGAGGTGCCTTGATCGTCGGATCATGACATGGCTGCGCAAAGGCCACTTTGACATGCATCAAAGCTGCAATAGCTCTGTGCTGATCTCTGCACCGCAGGGTCGCCATCACCGCCGCCGCCGTCACGGCAGAGCCCAACTGCCTTGCCCCGATCCGGCACGCCGCGCAGATATTGCCGATTGAGACATTGCTGACAGGAGATCCGAATGACTGCCCCCGTTCCCCCAGCCCCCTATTTCTTTGGCTACGGCAGCCTGGTGAACACGCGCACCCATGCCTATGGACAGGCCCGCCCGGCACGGCTCAGCGGCTGGCGGCGGGCCTGGGTGCAGACCGATCTGCGCCCGGTGGCCTACCTCTCTGCGGTGCCCTGTGCCGACAGTCGCATCGACGGGCTGGTCGCCGAAGTCCCTGGCGCGGATTGGGCGGCTTTGGACGACCGCGAGTTCGGCTATGATCGTCTGGCGGCCCGGGACGCGGTGCAGCACGATCTGGCGCCGGAGACCGAGATCGCCGTCTACGCAATCCCCGCCAGCAGCCAGCGTGCGGCCAGCATGCGCCATCCGATCCTGCTGAGCTATCTTGATGTGGTGATCCAGGGGTATCTCGATGTCTTTGGCACAGAAGGCGTTGCCGATTTCATGCGCACGACCGATGGCTGGGACGCGCCAATCCTGAACGACCGCGCCGCCCCCCGCTATCCCCGGGCGCAGGCGCTGACCACGGAGGAACGTGATCTGGTGGACCAGCATCTGGGCGCGGTCGGGGCAACCCTGATTGGGCTCGATCAGTGATCTCGCGCACGCTTCTCTACATTCAGCGGATCACCCGGCAATTGTGGTTCCGGGTGGTGCTGATTTCAGCCTGCTCTCTCCTGGCGCTGGCCATCGCGCCCTGGCTCACCCCGTTTATCCCCGAGGATCTGGGCGAACGGTTCGGACGCGAAGCGGCGCTGCCGGTACTCAATATCCTCGCCTCCGGCATGCTGGCCGTGACCACATTTTCGCTGAACGTCATGGTCTCCGCCTATCGCACCGCCGCCGCCACCGCGACCCCGCGGGTTTACCGCCTGCTGCTTGAGGATACGATCACCCAGAGCGTTCTGGCCACCTTCGTCGGTGGATTTGTCTTCAGCTTGAGTGCGGTAATCCTGTTCCGGGCCGGGTTCTACAGCGAGGATGCGGCCATTGTGATCTTTGCGCTCACCGTTGGCGTTGTCGCGCTGATTGTCGGGGCGATTTTGCGCTGGATTGATCACCTGTCGGGCCTTGGCAGCATGGATCACACCCTGCGCCTGATCGAGGACCGCAGCCGCACCAGCCTGCGCCAGCGCGCCGATGCGCCCTGTCTGGGCGCGCAACGCGCCGAGGATGACACCCGGTTCAAGGCAAACGGCACGGCGATCCCGGCGCAGGCTTCGGGGTTCGTGCGGTTTGTGGATGTGGCGCAGTTGCAGACATTGGCGGAAGAGGCTGACACCCAGATCGCGATCCATCGCACCCCGGGTGAATTTGTGTTGCGCGGGCGGCCCGTGGCCTATGCGAAATCCGGGGATGAGGACCTGTGCGAGGCCGCCAGCCGCTGCATCGAAATCGGCGATGTGCGCAGTTTTGATCAGGATCCCTCGTTTGGACTGACCCTGCTTGCGGAAACCGCACAGCGGGCGCTGTCTCCCGGGATCAATGATCCCGGCACCGCGCTGGAGGTCATGGGGCGGCTGGAACGCTTGTTGTGGGAGAATACCCCGGATGAGGATCAGCAAGGCACGCGCGACGTGTCCTTTGACCGAATGTTCATGCCCGCCATATCCGCCCGGCATCTTCTGTCCTGCGCCTTCCCGCCCATCGCCCGCGCCGGAGGGGATGATCCTGCAGTGATCGACTGGATGGACAAGGCCCTCGCGGCACTGGGGCATCATCCCAACCCGGCCATGGCGAAAGCGGCCACAGAGATGCGGGACCAAAGCTCTGACCGCTGAGGTCTGACACATGTAAGAGCGGGCGCTCCCGTCCGCGCGCTGGACCAGGAAACCTGATCCGCACACAGTTGGGCATGGCAGACCGCCCACCGGGCGGTCTGCAGCGCCGCGCTCCGGCGCGGCGCCCGGCCCAACCACAACAGCGGCATCTTTGATGCCGATGAGGCGGGCGGGAGCACGCCCCAATACAAAAGGCGGCCCACCCGGAGCCGCCTTTTCAGACGTGTACTGGCAGAGATCAGCCGCGGGCGCGCACCGTCTCCATCAGCGCCAGCAGGGCCGACATATCGGGCCCGCGTTCCATTCCGGTTACGGCTTTGCGCAGCGGCATGAACAGGCCTTTGCCCTTGCGGCCGGTCTTTTCCTTCACTGCGGCGGTCCATTTTCCCCAGCTTTCGCTATCGTAAGGCCCCTCGGGCAGGAGCGCCATCGCCTCCGCAATGAACGCCGTGTCCTCTTCTGCAATCAACGGCTCCGCACCATCACGGCACAGCTCCCACCAGCCGCCCAGATCCTTCAGCGTGGAGATATTCTCCTTGGCCACATCCCAGAACGCGGCCTGTTTCTCAGCCGGGACCCCCAGCGCGTCCACATGTGTCTGGACATCAGCCAGCGACAGCGACTGCAGGTAGCGGGCGGTCAGCGGGTAGAGATCTTCCACATCGAATTTGGTCGGCGCTGCGCCAAAGCGGTTGATGTCAAAACCGTCGATCAGCTCCGCCATTTCCGAGCGTATCTCAACCGGGTCGGAGGAGCCCAGACGCGCCATCATGCTCAGCAACGCCATCGGCTGAACGCCCGCTTCACGCAGATCACGCAGCGCCAGCGTGCCGAGGCGTTTGGACAGCGCCTCCCCCTGCGGGCCGGTCAGCAGCGAGTGATGGGCAAAGGAGGGGACAGTACCGCCCAGCGCCTCAATGATCTGAATCTGTGTCGCAGTGTTGGTCACATGGTCAGAGCCGCGCACCACATGGGTCACGCCCATCTCGGTGTCGTCCACCACGGAGGCCAGCGTATAGAGGAACTGGCCGTCGCCGCGGATCAGCACCGGATCAGAGACCGAAGCGGCGTCAATGGAGATGTCGCCCAGAATGCCGTCAGCCCATTCGATCCGCTGCTGGTCCAGCTTGAACCGCCACACACCATCGCCACGTTCGGCGCGCAGGGCGGCCTTTTCGTCGTCGTACAGGGCCAGCGCCGCGCGGTCATAGACTGGCGGCTTGCCCATGTTCAGCTGTTTCTTGCGCTTGAGGTCCAACTCAACCGGCGTCTCAAACGCCTCGTAGAAACGACCGATCTCGCGCAGTTTGTCAGCTGCAGCAACATAGCGTTCCAGCCGCTCGGACTGGCGCTCAACCCGGTCCCAACCGAGACCCAACCATTCGAGATCCTGTTTGATCGCGTCGACATATTCTTCCTTCGACCGCTCCGGATCGGTGTCGTCGATACGCAGGATGAAGCTGCCGCCGGCCTTACGGGCGATCAGATAATTCATCAGCGCGGTGCGCAGATTGCCAACATGGATATAGCCGGTCGGCGACGGGGCAAATCGGGTGGTTGTCATCACAAGTCTCCTGTTGCCCTGCCCCATGTCACATGGACACCGTTTTGTCCAGTTGTGGCGCGGGTGCTGAACTTGCCTAAAAAGTCGTTTCAAAGTTTCGGCGTTTTCCCGGGGGATGGCTTAGGTTTCATTCAGACTTCCTGTGTCAGCCTGTCGCAGCACAACGATACGACTGGTACGAAACAATGGGGTCTCCCGTGAACAAAGTGATCCCGAATGAGATGTTGCAAGCGGAGAGTCTGCCCGAGCCATCCCATGCCCGGCTCATGGATGTATTGAACAAGCTGGATCAGGGCGTGATGGTCTGGACCGAGGACGGGCATTGCCAGGTCTTCAACGAGCGCCTGCTCACCCTTCTGGAGCTGCAGAACGGGGATATCTATCCCGGCTATTCGCGCGCGGCGTTTTTTGCCACCGCCGTCAGGCTGGGCCATGTGACCGAAGACAGCGCCAAGCAGGCGGAGCAGGATTTCAGCTCTGACAAGGAGCGGTTTTCGGCGACCCGCAGGATGCCGTCGGGACGGCGGCTGCAGATCGACACCCGCAGGCTGTCCACCGGGGGATTTGTAACCTGCTACACTGATGTCACCCAGATTGAACGCAGCGCACGGGACCTGACCCAGGCGCGGCAGGCTGCCGAAGAGGCAGAGCTGACCGCCCTGAAGACGCTTGCGGCGGAACAATCCTGGCGCGAGGAAGCCAAGCTGTTGTCCCAGCTTGATGAATGGCTGCACTCCTGCAAATCCCAGGAGGAGCTGTTTCGCATTGTCAGTGCCTTCATGGCGCAGTTGTTTCCGCAATCCCGGGGAGAGTTGTATATCTATTCCAACTCACGCGATGTTCTGGACGGAAAATGCCACTGGGGCGGCGGCGAGGCGCATGACCACATCTTCCCCGATGCCTGCTGGGCCCTGCGGCGAGGTCGGCAATATCTCTATTCGGCGGATAAAATCGCCTTTGCCTGCGCCCATGTGGAAGAGCAGCCCAGCACCAGCGATCATAAGGAGTACGTCTGTTTTCCGGTGGTCGCCCATGGCAATACCGTGGGTCTGTTGCATGTGAAATTCGCGCCCGAAACCGATGCCAAACGCAAGGTGGCGCTGCATCGTCTGGCGCTGCGCTGCGGTGAGCATATCTCACTGGCGGTGGCCAATGTGCGGCTGCGCGATGAACTACACGATCAATCCACCCGCGATCCGCTGACCGGCGTCTATAACCGACGTTATTTCCTGGGAGAGCTGCGCAATGCGGTGGCCCTCGCCGACCGGCGCGCCAGCCAAGTGGGGCTGCTCAGCTTTGATGCCGACCGGTTCAAGACCTTCAATGACACCCATGGCCACGATGCGGGCGACATGGTGCTGCGCGCCATTGGCGACACGCTGAAGGAGCTGTTTCACAACGGAGAGGTCTGCTGCCGGATGGGAGGCGAGGAATTTGCAGTGTTCCTGCCCGACACCGACAAGGAACAGACCATTGAGGTGGGCGAGGCTCTGCGCGCTGCAATCGAAGATATCACCCTGCGCTACGGCTCCGGCACGTTGCCACGGGTCACCATCTCCATCGGGGTTGCCAGCTATCCCGAGGACGGGCTGCTGCCGCAGGATCTGATGCATGCCGCGGATCGCGCGCTCTACGCTGCCAAGGACGCAGGCCGCAACTGCGTGGTGGATTGCCAGAAGGCCGACCCGGCCAAGGGCCCGTTCTCAGGAGCCCAAGACTGACAGCGCCCGTCGCCACAGGTTTAGTTGCCGACCGCAAGTGACGTCGACGAATGCCTTTGCGGCACCCAAACCGCTGCCCCGCCTCAGCTTGGATCGCGCCAGCGGTTCACGATCGGGTAGCGCCGGTCCAGCCAGAACGCACGCGGCGTCAGACGCGCACCGGGCGCCGACTGAAAACGCTTGTATTCGCTGATATAAATCAGGTGCTCCACACGTTTGGCATTCTCCCGCGAGAACCCTGCCGCGACGCAATCGGCAATCGACCCATCCCGGTCCACCAAGATCTCCAGCAACGCATCCAGTTCCGGGTAATCCGGCAGGCTGTCGCTGTCTTTCTGATCATCGCGCAGTTCGGCACTGGGCGGCTTGTCAATCACATTGGGGCGGATCACCTCGCCCTCTGGCCCCATCATCCAGTCCCGGTGATTGTCATTGCGCCAGCGGCAAGTCTCAAATACGCGGGTCTTGTAGAGATCCTTGATCGGGTTATAGCCCCCCGCCATATCGCCATAGATCGTCGCATAGCCCACGGCGACCTCGGATTTATTGCCGGTGGTCAGCAGCATCTCGCCAAATTTGTTCGACATCGCCATCAGCAGGAGCCCCCGCAGGCGGGACTGGATGTTTTCCTCCGTCAGCCCCTCGTCCAGACCTGCAAACAGCGGCGCCAACGTGTTGGTGATGGCAGCACGCCCCTCGGCAATCGGGACGTAGTCGTAGTGCACGCCCAGCGCCTTGGCCACGGCTTCGGCATCGTCCAGCGACTCTTGCGAGGTATATTCGGACGGCAGCATCACGCAGCGGACATTCTCCGCCCCCAGCGCATCAACCGCAATGGTAGCCACAATGGCGGAATCGACCCCACCGGACAGACCCAGCAGCACCTTCTTGAAGCCGGTCTTGCGCATGTAGTCGCGCAGCGACAGCGTCATGACGTGATAATCCTGCTCCCATTCATCCGGTAGCGAGGCCTTGGGGCCTTCGACGGCGCGCCACCCCTCGGCGGTGCGTTCCAGATCGAGATGCTGTATCGCCTCGTCAAAGACCGGCATCTGCAGCGCCAGCGCACCGCCCGGGTTCAGCACAAAGGAACCGCCATCAAAGACCTGATCATCCTGACCGCCCACCATATTGAGGTAGATCACTGGCAGATCGGTTTCGACCGCGCGGGCCACCATGTGGTTGAACCGCACATCCATCTTGTTCCGGAAATAGGGCGATCCATTGGGGATCAGCAGGAACTCAGCACCGGTTTCCGCCAGTGTCTCGGCCACATCCTCGTACCAGCCGTCCTCGCAGATGGGGCTGCCGATCCGGGTATTGCCAACCGCGTAAGGCCCACCCAAGGGACCGGCATCAAAGATCCGCACCTCGTCAAACACAGTGGCATTGGGCAAATGGTGTTTCAGCACCTGCGTGGTGATCTTGCCGCCCTTCAGGATCAGATAGGCGTTGAACAATTTGCCATCTGCTACCCAGGGGCTGCCGACCGCCAGAGCTGGCCCATCGGCGCAATCGGCGGCCAACCGCTCAACTTCGGCAATCGCGGCCTGGTGAAAAACCGGCTTTTGCACCAGATCCTGCGTGTTGTAGCCGGTGATGAACATTTCCGGCAAAGCGACCAGATCCGCCCCGGCGTCACGCCCTGCGGCCCAGGCCTCGCGGGCCTTGTTTGCATTGCCCGCCAGATCCCCGACGGTGGGGTTCAACTGGGCCAGTGTCACGCGAAAACGATCAGCCATCCTGCTTGCGTCCTTCGATAATCCTGCCTTCTGCCATTAAACAGATCGCGCCCCGAGGGAAAGACCACAGCGGCAAAAGACATTGCGACGGCGGCGGCTGTGGCATAGTTTCCTGTCAAACAGATCAACAGGCCCGCACCGCGGCTCTCCTTATGGCAAGCAGATATTCCATGACCCGTTTCACCACCGCCGCTCTTTTGACCTCTGCCCTGGCGCTTGGCGCTGCCGGGGGGATCCGTCCGGCCCTGGCACAGGACGATGGCAAGGTACTGACCACACAGGATGAAATCGGCGGCATCTATGAGGGCACCTTTCGCGGTGGGTTGCAGCATGGCACCGGCACCTACACCCTGCCCAACGGCTATGAATATACCGGCGACTGGGTCGATGGTGAGGTGCGCGGACGCGGCGTGGCGCGGTTCCCCAACGGCTCCGTCTACGAGGGCGAGTTTGCCAAGGGCAAACCGGAGGGCGCGGGCAAAATCACCTTTGCCGATGGCGGCACCTACGAGGGGGAGTGGTCCGACGGGGTGATCAACGGTCAGGGCATCGCGGTCTACGCCAACGGCGCCCGCTACGAGGGCGGCTTTCGTGATGCCAAGCACCACGGCAAGGGCCTCATGCGCAACCCGGGCGGCTATCAGTATGAGGGCGACTGGGTCGATGGCCTGAAGGACGGCACCGGCAAAATCACCTACCCCGACGGCGCCACTTACGAGGGCGATATCCGCAACGGGCAGCTGGAAGGCACCGGCAAGCTGATCATGCCCGACGGGCTGATCTACGAGGGCGACTGGGCCGCGAACCAGATGGATGGCACCGGGGTGCTGACGCAGCCCAATGGCGACATCTACGAGGGCCCTTTGGCGGCCGGGCGCCGTCAGGGTGAGGGCAAGCAGATCCATGCCAATGGCGATGTCTATATCGGCAATTTCGAGGATGATCTGCGCCACGGCGAAGGCACCTTCACCAAGACCGATGGCTATGTCTACAGCGGCGAATGGCTGGCTGGCCAGATCGAAGGCATGGGCCGCGTTACCTATCCCGACGGTTCGGTCTACGAAGGCCAGTTCCGCGATGATCTCGCCGATGGGGTGGGCAAAATCACCTATCCCGATGGCTCCACCTACGAAGGCGACTGGGTCGCCGGCGTGATCGAGGGGACCGGCACCACCACCTATCCCAACGGGCTGGTCTATACCGGCGAATTCAAGAACGCCAAGAACCACGGTCAGGGGGTCATGACCTATCCCGACGGCTACCGCTACGAAGGTGGCTGGAAAGACGGTCAGCGTGATGGTGATGCGGTTGTGACCTACCCTGACGGCTCGGTCTATACCGGCAGCTTTGCCAACAGCCAGCGTCACGGCACTGGCAAGATCGTGATGACAGATGGCTTCAGCTATGAAGGCGACTGGACCGAAGGCAAGATCAGCGGCAAGGGGGTCGCGACCTATGCCAATGGCGACGTTTATGAGGGCAGCTTCCTCAACTCCAAACGACAAGGCCCCGGCGTGATGCGCTATGCCAGCGGTCAGGAGGCCGAAGGCACCTGGGAAAACGGCGCCCTGAAAACCACCGGCGGCGCCACGCAGGGCAACGATGACGCCGATGCAGATCAGGCCACCGAAGATCAGGCCAGCGACACGGTTCCCGCCGCAGCCGATGACGACGCCAGCAACTGATCCGCGTCACCCGGCCAAGGCGGCGGATCGGCGACAGTCGCAAGCTTTGCCCCCGCGCCGATAATTTCTGTCTTCCCATTCGCCTTCGGCTCTGTATAACTCTGCGTCATGACCATGCGTGCAGATATCCTTCGCTCCGCCACCGCGTTTCGCGGTGCAGATCTGCGCGCCCTACTGATCCTAATCCGCCTCTGAGCGTGCCATCCGGCGCGCCCGCTCAGAGGGGAAGGCATGCGCGCCAAGAATTGGATTTTAGGACAGACAAGAAAGATACCGACATGACGACTGCAGCTGACAAAGATCGCGTTTTGATCTTCGACACCACTTTGCGCGATGGCGAGCAGAGCCCCGGCGCAACCATGACCCATGACGAAAAGCTCGAAATTGCCGAGTTGCTTGACGATATGGGCGTGGACATCATCGAAGCCGGGTTTCCGATTGCCTCCGAAGGCGATTTCAAAGCGGTCAGCGAAATCGCCGAACGGTCCCGCAACTCGGTCATCTGTGGCCTCGCTCGGGCCAATTTCAAAGATATCGACCGCTGCGCCGAAGCGGTGAAGAACGCCGCCCAACCACGTATCCACACGTTTATCGGCACCTCAGAATTGCACCGCGCCATCCCCAACCTCACCAAGGATGAGATGGCCGAGAAAATCCACGACACGGTCACACACGCCCGCAACCTGGTGGACAATGTGCAGTGGTCGCCGATGGATGCAACACGCACCGAATGGGATTACCTCTGCCGGGTAATCGAGATTGCGATCAAGGCGGGGGCGACCACCATCAATATCCCCGATACCGTGGGCTATACCGCCCCGGTCGAAAGCGCCGATCTGATCAAGCGCCTGATCGAAACCGTGCCCGGCGCCGATGATGTGATTTTTGCCACCCATTGTCACAATGACCTTGGCATGGCGACGGCGAATTCTCTGGCCGCGGTTGCAGGTGGCGCGCGACAGATCGAATGCACCATAAACGGGCTTGGCGAACGCGCCGGCAACACCGCACTGGAAGAGGTCGTCATGGCCCTGAAGGTGCGCAATGATATTATGCCCTTCACCACTGGCATCGACACCCAGAAGATCATGCATATCTCCCGCCGGGTCTCGACGGTGTCGGGCTTTGTCGTGCAGCCTAATAAGGCGATTGTCGGCAAAAACGCCTTTGCCCATGAAAGCGGCATCCACCAGGATGGCATGCTGAAAAACAAGGAAACTTTTGAGATCATGCGGCCCGAGGATGTGGGCATTGCCGGCACCTCGCTGCCGCTTGGCAAACACTCCGGCCGTGCAGCCTTGCGCGACAAGCTGAGCCAGCTCGGCTTTGAGGTGGGCGACAACCAGCTGAAGGATCTCTTTGTCCGGTTCAAGGAACTCGCCGACCGCAAGAAAGAGGTGTTCGACGACGATATCATCGCCCTGATGCGCACCAGCGGCGATGAGGATGATCACCTCAAGCTGGTCTCCATGAAAGTGGTCTGCGGCACCGGCGGCCCGGCTGAGGCCACCCTTGAGATGGAAGTTGAGGGCAAGGATGTGTCTGAGACCGCAGAAGGCGACGGCCCGGTTGATGCAGCCTTCAGGGCGATCCGCAAAATCCACCCGAACTCGGCGCATCTGCAGCTCTATCAGGTCCATGCGGTGACCGAAGGCACTGACGCGCAGGCCACGGTTTCGGTCCGGCTGGAAGAAAATGGCGTGATCGCCACCGGCGAAAGCGCCAACACCGATACGGTTGTCGCCTCTGCCGCGGCCTATATCGGCGCGCTGAACCGGCTGATTATCCGCCGCGACAAAATGGGCGAAGGCGCCGACACGCGTGAGATTTCCTACAAGGACATCACCTGAGCCACGCGCGAAACTAAAACAACAAAAGGCCACCCAAAGCGGGTGGCCTTTTTGACGTCGCTATCCGGGCGGGGATCTAACCCAGCTGTGCAAACAGCTTGGTCAGCCGCCGTGCCTCATCCTCGGTGCCGAAAGGCGCGTTGACGATGAACATGCCGGAGCCAACCATGCGGTGTCCCTCGCGGGCGGGCGGAAACCGCACCTCATGGCGCAGCGCGCCCGGCAGGTTCTGTGCCTCCAGCGCGGTCAGCATCGGCTTATGCGTGCCATCGGTCAGGATCGGGTACCACAGCGCAATCACCCCCACGTTCCACTTGCGGTGCAGCTTGGCGATATGGCCGGGGATCTGCGCATAGTCGCGCTTCACTTCGTAACTTGGATCAATCAGCATCAGCCCACGGCGCGGGGTCGGCGGCGCCAGCGATTGCGCCAGCTCAAACCCATCCTGCTGATGCACATGAACGCGCCGCCCCAGCCCATGCGGCCAAAGCGCCTGCCGCAGGGCGGCGCTCTCCTGTGGGTGCAGCTCGGCAAAATTGAGACTGTCGGCCTCGCGCAGGAGATGCGCCGCGATCAGGGGGGAGCCGGGATAGGCCTTCTCGCCATCTGCGCTGCGGGTTCGGGTAATGGCCTCTGCCAGCGGATGCTCCGCGTCCAGCATGGATCCGTCCAGCAGGCGGTTGATCCCAGCCGCGGCCTCTCCCGTCTTCACTGCCTCTGCCGCATCCAGCTGATAGAGCCCGCGCCCGGCGTGGGTCTCGATATAGCTGAGCGGCTTGTCCTTCCGCGTGAGATAATCCAGCATCCGCGCCAGCAGCGCGTGTTTCTGAACATCGGCCAGATTTCCGGCATGGTAGATATGTTGATATGACAGCATCCCAGCCCTCTACCGCCAAACCGCCCCGGACAAAAGCCCCTTGCCGCAGCGGAGGGCGTTGGATCCGATGGCTCAGACCGCTGGCATCTGCTGCGTTGCACAGTGAATGCCACCGCCCAATTCGCCCAGCGGGTCCACGTTCAGCGTGACAATCTCCCGTCCCGGATAGTGACGCGCCAGCGCGTTCCGCGCGATCTCATCGGTTTCGCGATCCCCGAATTCCGCCGCGATCACCGCGCCATTGCAGACATAATAATTGGCGTAAGAGGCGACAAAATCGAAGCTTTTGATCCGACGGATATGAGGTTCCGGGATAACCTCCACCGCCAGCCCCGCCGCAATCAGCCGGTCATGCGTGTCCAACGCGGCCATATGGAACGGATCGGCGCTATCGGGGGTATCGGGCAGGTTCACAAGAACACGCCCCGGCCCGGTGAAACGTGCGAGGCTATCGATATGATAATCAGTGATATCCTCCCCCCGGACGCCCTCCGCCCAGATCATGCGATCCGCCCCATAGGCCTCCAGCAGCCGTTGTTCTATCTGAGCGCGCGACAGGCCGGGGTTCCGGTTCTTGTTCACCCAGCTGCTCTCATGTGCCATCAGCAGCCCGTGCCCGTCCTGCTCCACGCCGCCGGCCTCGCCATGCAAACCGGTTGGCAACAGCGGCAGCCCCAAACGCTCAGCCACCCGTTCTGCGATCTGGCTGTCCCGCCGGTTGACCTGCTTTTTGCCCCAGCCGTTGAACTGGATATGGCTGATCGCCATGCCGCCTGCGCCATCAATCACAAAGATTGGCCCTGAATCGCGGCACCACAGATCCTCGGTCGGGATATCCCACAGCTCGACATCCGCAGACAGCTTGGCGCGCGCGCCGCTGTGATCCGCTGCCGCCGCGAGCACTGTGACAGGTTCAAACGCCGCAATCGCATTGGCGATATCTGCAATCGTCTACTGCGCCATGTCGCGGAACACAGGATCGGGATGCACCTTCCTGCTGACCGGCCATTGCATGAAGCTGCGCTGATGCGGCGCTTCCTCCGGTGGGACAAAAAATCCGGACCCGGCAACGGCAGTTTGTCCTGTGATCAGATTTGCCATGCCGAAGGCCCCGCCAGCCAGTAAGAAATTTCGCCGCTTCATCGCCGTTCCCTTCGCCGACCAAACATCCGTAAGGATCAAGCTTAACAACGCTGTGCAAACAAGAGAAGCAACATCGCGCGGCCCTGTACCGCCTCCGATAGTTGCCGGAGGCATGCGGTTTTTGAGGGGCGCGCTTATCAGATCCGCGCCACACCTGCCCGCACTGCCAATCGGATCGGTTGTCTGCCTTTCCCATGGGGCACCCCGCGGTGGTGGCGAAAAGGCGCCTTTTGGTCCGAATCCGCCCTTTCGCCACCTCTCAGCGCTGCTTATAAGACATAAAGCCCGCTCTCAGCAGAGTCGCGGGACAGGTGGCAGTTTTACAGGGTCTTAATATATGTCGATCTTCGGAAGTCTTGGCGGGTTGTTCACGTCTGATATGGCAATTGACCTCGGTACGGCGAACACGCTTGTCTATGTAAAAGGTCGCGGTGTCATCCTGTCAGAGCCGTCGGTTGTGGCCTATCACGTGAAAGATGGCGTCAAGAAAGTACTGGCCGTTGGCGAAGACGCCAAGCTGATGCTGGGCCGCACCCCCGGCTCCATCGAGGCGATCCGCCCGATGCGCGAAGGCGTGATTGCGGACTTCGACACCGCCGAAGAGATGATCAAGCATTTCATCCGCAAGGTACACAAACGCTCCACCTTCTCCAAACCGAAGATCATCGTCTGCGTCCCGCATGGCGCCACCCCGGTTGAAAAACGCGCGATCCGCCAGTCGGTGCTCTCCGCAGGTGCCCGCCGCGCCGGGCTGATCGCCGAGCCGATTGCCGCCGCCATTGGTGCCGGGATGCCGATCACCGATCCAACCGGCAACATGGTCGTGGACATCGGCGGCGGCACGACCGAGGTTGCGGTCCTGTCGCTGGGCGACATAGTCTATGCCCGCTCCGTGCGCGTCGGTGGCGACCGGATGGATGAGGCGATCATCAACTACCTGCGCCGCCAGCAGAACCTGTTGATCGGGGAATCCACCGCTGAACGCGTGAAGACCTCCATCGGTACCGCCCGGATGCCCGATGATGGCCGTGGCCAGTCAATGCAGATCCGTGGTCGTGACCTGCTGAACGGCGTGCCAAAAGAGATTGAAGTCAGCCAGGCCCAGGTGGCCGAGGCGCTGGCCGAACCGGTGCAGCAGATCTGCGAAGCGGTGATGACCGCGCTGGAAACCACCCCGCCGGATCTGGCGGCGGATATCGTGGACCGGGGCGTGATGCTGACCGGCGGTGGCGCGCTGCTGGGTGATCTGGATCTGGCCCTGCGTGAGCAGACCGGCCTGGCCGTCTCCATCGCGGACGAGAGCCTGAACTGCGTGGCGCTTGGCACCGGCAAGGCGCTGGAATACGAAAAACAGCTGGCACACGCCATCGATTACGACAGCTGAGCGGACGGACCATCACTAGGATGGTCGACGCCCGGCGCCGGGAAGGAACACCTTGGCCAAAGATCGGTCCCAGCGCGATGACTACACCGCCCCGCTGCGCCGCCTGCTGACCGGGGTTGTCTGCCTGTGTCTGCTGGCGATTTTCCTGATCTGGCGGATCGACAGTCCACGGGTTGAACGGTTCCGCGCACAGGTCGTTGATGCGGTGGTGCCCAGCATGGACTGGGCCATGATCCCGGTTGAGGGCGCAATCAATCTCTTCCGTGATTTCCAGAGCTATCAGCGCCTTGCCGAGCAGAACCGGGAATTGCGCAGCGAGCTGCGTCAGATGCGCGCCTGGAAAGAGGCCGCGTTGCAGCTGGAGCAGGAAAACGCCCGCCTGCTGGATCTCAACAACGTGCGGCTCGACCCGCGTCTCACCTATGTGACGGGCGTGGTCATGGCCGACAGCGGGTCGCCGTTTCGTCAATCGGTGATCCTCAACGTAGGCGCCCGCGACGGGGTGCGCGACGGCTGGGCGGCGATGGATGGTATCGGTCTGGTCGGGCGGATTTCCGGCACCGGGCAGGACACCGCGCGGGTGATCCTGCTGACCGATGCAGCCAGCGCTGTGCCCGCCCTGATCCAACCTTCGGGGCAGAGCACACTGGTGGCCGGCGACAACAGCCCGGCACCGGTGATCGACTTTCTCGAAAACCCCGATCTGGTGCGCCCAGGCGACCGGGTGGTGACCTCGGGGGATGGCAATGTGTTTCCGGCGGGCCTGCTGATCGGGCAGGTCACGCAGGACCGCTTTGGCCGCCTGCGGGTGCGCCTCTCGGCGGATTATGAGCGGCTCGAATTCCTGCGGGTGCTGCGCCACCACGGCTCCGAGGTGATCAAGGACCCCGGTGGGCTGGTGGTGCCTGCACCGGGCATCAACATCCCGCAACCCCGCCCCGAAGGTCTGGGCAATGAGGCCGCAGCGGGGGCCACAGATGGCGAATAACGCCCCGGCGCGGATCTGGGTCATGCGGGCGGCCTTTCCGGCCCTGGCGCTTGTGATCATGTTCTTTCACCTGCTGCCACTGGATACGCTACCCTCTCGCTGGGCGCCGCCGGATCTGCTGCTGGCGCTGGTCATGGCCTGGTCGATGCGCCGCCCCGACTATGTGCCGACCGTGCTGATTGCGCTGACGTTCCTGCTCGCGGATCTGTTGTTTCAGCGGCCACCGGGGCTGATGGCGCTTCTGGTCGTGCTCGCCTGCAGCTTTCTGAAATCACAGGTCCAGCCGCATCGCGAAACCGCCTTTATCGGCGAATGGGTCACCGTGGCCATAACCATCACCGCCGTGACCCTGCTTAACCGGCTGATCCTCGCGGTTCTGGGGGTGGTGCAACCGTCGCTGGGGTTGATTCTGATCCAGATGGTGGCAACATTGCTGATCTATCCGCTGGTCGCGCTGGCCAGCCAAAGCCTGCTGGGGGTGCGCAAACTCTCCCCGGCAGAGGCAGAAGCCCTGGGAAGCCGCTGATGAAACGCAACGTCAAAGACGTCGAAGCCTCACACCGCAAACTCAGCCGCCGCGCGCTGCTTTTGGGCGGGTTGCAGCTGGCCTTTGCCGGTGGTCTTGCGATGCGAATGCGGCACCTTCAGGTCGATCAGGCCGATCAGTTCCGCCTGCTGGCCGAGGAAAACCGCATCAACCTGCGCCTGATCCCGCCCGCCCGCGGACAGATCTATGACCGCAACGGCACCATTCTGGCGCAAAACGCCCAATCCTACCGGATCACCGTGGTGCCGGAGGACGCGGGCGATGTGGGTGACGTTATCGGCAAGCTGTCGCGCCTGCTGACGCTCGACCCCGAAGACATCGAGCGCGCGATGGCCGAGATGCGCCGCTCACCGCCGTTCCTGCCAATCACACTGGCCGATCAGATCAGCTGGGATGATATCTCCAAGGTGGCGGTGAACGCCCCCGCCCTGCCCGGCATCACGCCTGAGGTCGGCCTCACGCGGGTTTACCCCCAGCAGGAGGATTTTGCCCACGTGGTGGGCTATGTCGGTCCGGTCTCCGACTATGACCTCAGCAAGATGGAGGACCCCGAACCGGTGCTGATGATCCCGCGCTTTCAGATCGGCAAGGTCGGGTTCGAGGCCAAGCGCGAAGACGTGCTGCGCGGCAAGGCCGGCGCCAAGCGGGTCGAGGTCAACGCCACCGGACGTGTCATGCGCGAGCTGGACCGCCGCGAGGGTGAGGCCGGCGCGGATATGCAGCTGACCGTTGATGCGGATTTGCAGTATTACACCCAGGCCCGCCTGGGCAAGGAAAGCGCCAGCGCCGTGGTGATCGACTGCGAAAGCGGCGATGTCCGCGCCATTGCCTCCTCCCCCAGTTTTGATCCCAATCTGTTTGTGCGGGGCATCTCGGTTGCCGATTACCGGATGCTCACCGAAGACCCCTATCGCCCGCTGGCCAATAAATCGGTGCAGGGCACCTATCCACCGGGATCGACCTTCAAGATGATCACCGCCCTCGCCGCGCTGGAAGAAGGCTTGATCGGCACCGAAGACACCGTCTGGTGCCCCGGCCATCTGGAGGTCTCGGGCCGCCGTTTCCACTGCTGGAAACGCGCAGGCCACGGCCATGTGGATCTCAACACCTCGCTCAAAAGCTCCTGCGACGTCTATTATTACGACCTCGCCATCAAGGTTGGCATCGACAAGATTTCCGCCATGGCGAAACGCTTCGGCCTTGGCGTGCGCCATGATCTGCCGATGTCCGCCGTGGCCAAGGGGATTGCCCCGAACAAGGAATGGAAATCGAAAACCTACGGTCAGGACTGGCTGGTTGGCGATACCGTGAACTCCTCCATCGGGCAGGGCTATCTTTTGGCCTCGCCGATGCAGCTGGCCGTGATGACAGCGCGTCTGGCCACTGGTCGCTCGGTCACGCCGCGCCTGCTGAAATCCATCGACGGGGTGGAGCAGCCCAGCGGCGCCGGAGAACCGATCGGCGTCAATGAAAACAACCTGCGCACCATCCGCCGGGGCATGTACTCGGTCAGCAATGAGCGGCGCGGCACCGGCTACCGCTCCCGGATCATCGCCGACGGCATGCGTATGGCCGGCAAAAGCGGCACCAGCCAGGTGCGCAATATCACCGCCGCAGAACGCGCCGCCGGGGTGATCCGCAACGAGGATCTGCCGTGGGAACGCCGCGACCATGCACTGTTTGTGGCCTATGCACCGGCTGACGCTCCGAAATTCGCCGTTGCAGTGGTGGTCGAGCATGGCGGCGGCGGTTCCAAGGCAGCGGCCCCTATCGCGCGCGATGTGCTCTTGCAGGCGCTCTATGACGGCAGCCCGCCGCTGGAGGCCTACCCCAAGAAGGACCGCACCAACATCGAAGCCCTGCAGCAACGTCTGGAACGTGAGCGCATTCAGCGCAATCGCGACAGCGGCAGCGGGCAGGCTTGAGAGCGCCGCGTATGAGAGGACCCGCATGAGCTATCTCGCCAATAACGCGCAATCGGTGCCCACCGGCCTGCGCAAGATCCTCTATCTGAATTGGCCATTGGTCCTGCTACTGGCCAGTGTCGCCAGCGTTGGCTTCCTGATGCTCTACTCGGTGGCGGGCGGCAGTTTCTCTCCCTGGGTTGAACCACAGGTCAAACGCTTCGTTCTGGGACTGTCGGTGATGCTGGTGGTCGCCATGATCCCGATCTGGTTCTGGCGCAATATCTCCGTTCTGGCCTATTTGGTCTCCGTCCTGCTGCTGGTGGCGGTGGAGTTTTTCGGCACCGTCGGCATGGGCGCTCAGCGCTGGATCGACATCGGCTTCATGCGGCTACAACCGTCCGAGCTGATGAAGATCACGTTGGTGATGCTGCTGGCGGCCTATTACGACTGGCTGCCCCCGGAACGCTGCTCGCGTCCGCAATGGGTGATCCTGCCGGTCATCCTGATCCTGCTGCCCACCTTTCTGGTGCTGCGCCAGCCTGACCTTGGCACCTCCATCCTGCTGATGGCGGCCGGTGGCGGCGTGATGTTCCTTGCCGGTGTTCACTGGGCCTATTTCGCCGCTGTCATCGGGGCCGGTGTCGGGCTTGTGGCCACCGTATTCAAAAGCCGGGGCACCGACTGGCAACTGCTGAAGGACTACCAGTTCCGCCGCATCGACACCTTCCTCGACCCCTCACAGGATCCGCTTGGGGCGGGATATCATATCACCCAGTCGAAGATCGCGCTCGGTTCCGGGGGCTGGTCGGGGCGCGGCTTCATGCAGGGCACCCAGTCACGGCTGAACTTTCTGCCGGAAAAACACACCGATTTCATCTTCACCACCCTGGCCGAGGAATTCGGCTTCATCGGCGGATTTACCCTTCTCTTCATCTATATGCTGGTGATCACCTTCTGCATTGCCACCGCGCTCGCCACCAAGGACCGCTTTGCGTCGCTGGTCACATTGGGGATTGCGATCAGCTTCTTCCTGTTCTTTGCAGTGAACATGTCGATGGTGATGGGCCTCGCCCCGGTGGTGGGCGTGCCGCTGCCGATGGTGTCCTATGGTGGCTCTGTGATGCTGGTTCTGATGGGCGCCTTTGGCCTTGTGCAAAGCGCGAATATCCACCGCCCACGCTAAGCGCCCGTTAAGGCGCCCAGCAGCACCCGTGTCAGCGCGCTGTCCGCATCGCGCTGATGCAGCAGGACACCCAGCCGCCTCTCCGCACCGTCAAACGGGGTGAACCGCAGGCCAGCATGCCTGCGCAGCCCCTCCCAGAGCGGCACAACGGCCTGCGCGGTGCCCTCTGCCACCATCTGCGCGATCAGTTCAAGCGCATCCAGTTCCGCCAGAATATCCGGCATATCAACCCGCTGCGTCAGTGCCTGCCAGCAGCGCGCCCCACCCCAGGCGTCGCGGCTGTAGATCAGGAACGGCAACGCCTCATCAGATGGTCCGTCAGATGGCCCATCACGGTCCGTCTCTGCCTGCAACAAGCCAATGGGCTGGCGGGCGACCTCTTTGAAAACATAGGCTTTGGGGAGCGCAAACGGTGGCTCAATCAGCAATGCGGCGTCCACCTGCCCCTGTTGCATCAAAGCATAAAGCCCTTCCGATGTTCCGGGCACCAGCTGCAAGGCCACCTCCGGCGCCGCTTGCCTCAGGTGCCGAAGGATCGTTCCCGCGTAGTCCCCCATGGCTGTCGACACCGCCCCGAGCCGCAGCGTGCCGCTGAGGGTGGCCCCGCGCAGCTGCCCCCGCAGCTCTGCCTCGGCACGCAAGATCTCGCGCATCTTTGGCAACAGGCGACGACATTCCGCTGTTGGCTGCATGACGCGCCCGGTGCGGCACAGAAGCACCACGCCGACATCGGCCTCAAGTGCAGCGATCCGTTGCGAAATCGCCGATGCGGTGATCCCCTCACGGCGCGCCGCCGCCGCCAGGGATCCCTCCTCTATCGTTGTGACAAGGCTGGAAAGGAACCGTATATCCATAGTTTTTCTTATGTTTGAATACAGAAAAACAAGCTACCCTTTTTCATCACCCCCTTCTATCCCTAGTACACAGATCACAGGGAGCAGACCGATGAGCATCTTTCACCTCGCCTATCACGTCGATGATCTCGACAGGGCGCGCGGCTTTTATGGTGGCCTGCTGGGCTGTCAGGAAGGGCGCAGCACCGAGACTTGGGTCGATTTCAACTTCTTCGGCCATCAGATCTCGCTGCACCTCGGGCCGGTTTTTGCCACCGCCAAGACCGGCAAGGTCGGCGATCACATGGTGCCGATGCCCCATCTGGGTGTGATCCTGCCGCAGGACGAATGGCGCCTGCTGGCGGATCGGCTTAAACACGCGGGGCTGGCGTTCACCATCGCCCCCACCACGCGATTTGCAGGCGAGCCGGGCGAGCAGAGCACGATGTTCTTCCATGACCCGGCGGGCAACCCGATTGAAATCAAAGGTTTCGCCGATATGGCGGGAGTATTTGCCACATGATCAACGTCCAGTTTGCCGCCCTGCCCGAACGCTGGGCCACCTATGAGACCCCTTTGCGCGCTGCCTTTGCGGAGGCCGGGCTGAAGGTCGATCTGCGTCTTGATCACGCCCCGGATGAGGTGGACTATGTGGTCTATGCCCCCAATTCCGATTTGCAGGATTTCACCCCCTATACCCGCTGCAAGGCGGTGCTCAGCCTCTGGGCCGGAGTGGAGAAGATCGTCGGCAACCAGACCCTGACAATGCCGCTCTGCCGGATGGTGGACCCCGGCCTGACCGCGGGTATGGTCGAATGGGTCACGGGGCATGTGCTGCGCTATCACCTCGGTATCGACCGCACGATCCGCACGCAGGACCGATGGGAGCCGGTGGTCCCCCCGCTTGCCGAAGAGCGCCCGGTGACGGTTCTGGGCCTTGGCGCATTGGGACAGGCCTGTGCCAGCATGCTGGCCACACTGGGCTTTCCGGTCACCGGCTGGTCGCGATCCAAGAAATCCATCGACGGCATCACCTGCCGCCATGGCGACGACGGCCTGCGGGACGCCCTTGCCACGGCACAGATCGTGATCCTGCTGCTGCCAGACACCCCCGCGACCGAGAATACGCTCAACAGCGACACCCTCGCCCTGCTGCCCAAAGGGGCGCGCATCATCAACCCCGGTCGCGGTCCCCTGATTGACGATGACGCCCTTCTGGCCGCCCTCGACAGTGGCCAGATCGGCCATGCAACGCTCGACGTCTTCCGCATTGAGCCGCTGGCGATGGATCACCCCTATTGGGCCCATCCAAGGGTCACCGTGACACCGCATATCGCGGCAGAAACACGCCCCCTTACCGCCGCGCGTGTCATTGCCGACAACATCCGCCGAGGCGAGGCTGAGGCGCCGTTCCTGCATCAGGTGGATCGCACCCTCGGATACTAGAGACGGATACGCAGTGGACAAGATTTAACAATTAGCAACCACAGCGCACGCCCCGCTCAGGATCGTTTCAGGCCGCTGTGTCAGACTGATCCCAATCGCGATTACAGGATCCGGGTTTGGCACCCCGGCTCCAACCAGGAACCGGGCCCCGACCTCTGGGGTCGTGCAGAGAATTTGAGCACGCGGGCCATCAACCCGCCCCCTCCGCCCCCGTGGCGGCGCCGTCCACTTTATGCCGCAACCCTCCGGTTGCAGAACAAGGCCCCGATCAACGGTCAATAAGTTGATCCAGCCCCAGAGCCACCCCGGACAGCCACAGGCTGCACCGGTAAATCCGCGCGTCTTGCAGATCCAGCTATCCCGTCCCAATCCGCCCGACAGCCCAGTAAACCCTGTTGCAGAGCGGTAGTTTTCAAAACTTGAAGACTGGTGTGCCCAGCCTGCCCTCTCTCAGAATACAGCCCTTCGTGCCCCGGACCGTCTGACAACAGGTTCGACACGGCATTTTGCGGAATTGTTGCTAGCCAGACGCCAGATAGCTGCGCTACGGTCCTTGAAAAAACTATAAAACAGGGACGGAACACATGAACAATCGCTTAAGGAAGATCACCATCGTCGGCGGCGGCACGGCGGGGTGGATGACGGCGCTGATCCTGGAGACAGAACTCTCCCGCACGTCAGCGCCCAAGGACCGGCCAAAGATCTGCCTGATCGAAAGCCCGAATATCGCCACCGTCGGGGTGGGCGAGGCAACCGTGCCGCGGATGCCCAAAACCCTCCGTCAGGCCGGCATCTCAGAGCGCGCCTTTTTCCGTGAAACCAACGCCTCGTTCAAACTGGGGGTAAAGTTCTGCAACTGGAACAAGGATGCCAAGGGAAATCGCATCGACTACGTGAACCCCTTTGCCCACGGTCAGTTGCTGGATGGGCTGGAGCCAGCTGAATATTTCCTGCGCTTTGGCAATGGGGATCGCGACTACACCCAGTCCATCGCCCCCCATGATGATCTGGGCCGCCTGTGCAAGGGGGCCCGCCCCTTGGGGCAGCCGGAGTTTGAACAGCGCTTTGGTTATGCCTACCATCTGGACGCGGTAAAATTTGCTGGCATGCTCACCAAGGTTTGTACCAAGCACGGCGTGGAGCATATCCAGGATGAGGTGACATCGGTTGAACTGGATGAGCAGGGCAATGTCAGCCATCTGATGCTGGAGCAGCGCGGCCGTCACGATATCGAAATGGTCATTGACTGCACCGGGTTCCGCGGGCTGATCATAAATCAGGCGCTGGGTGAGCCGTTTATGGATTACTCCGACTACCTTCCCAATGACCGCGCCATGGCCTTGCAGATCGACCATCCCGACCCGGAAAAGATCGAAAGCCTGACCCGCTCCACCGCCCTTGGGGCCGGTTGGACATGGCGCGTACCGCTCTACAACCGGGTCGGCACCGGCTATGTATTTTCCTCCGCCCATCGCACCGATGATCAGGCGGCGGATGAGTACCTTGAATGGCTGGGCGACAGCGGCAAAGGGGCGACACCGCGCATCATCCCAATGCGGATCGGGCGGGTGCGCAATGCCTGGGTGAAGAACTGTGTGGCCATCGGTCTGGCCGGCGGCTTTATCGAGCCGCTGGAAAGCACCGCAATCCATATGATTGATCACGCGGTGCGCTGGCTCACCGAACATATGCCCACGCGCGACATCGCCCCGTCCCTGCGGACCAGATACAACCGCCAGATGGACAAGCTCTATGACGAGGTTCTGGAGTTTATCTGCCTGCACTACCGGCTCGGCAATCGCACCGATGACCAATACTGGATCGACGCGCGCACGGAGATGAAGATCCCGGATCGCCTTGCCGAGAACCTTGAACTCTGGCAGCACCGCCTGCCGATGCCCCATGATATCGAATTTGCCACCCTGTTTGATTACCGGGTCTATCAGACGGTGCTTCTGGGCAAACAAGTCTATGATACGGGCTATGGCCCCGGCATCCGGGATCGCCTGCGCCCCTTGAAGAAGCCAATTTGGTTCCAGTGGTGGAAGGGCGCAAAGGTAGATCTGGCGAACATCCTGAAGTCGATGCCGGATCACAAAACGCTGCTGCGCGATATTCGCGGCGAGCTGGATCAGCCCGGCTTTGGCATGGGGGCTGCGATGAAGCCAACGGTGTCTATGCCATGTCCTGAAGCGGTGCCTTGCATGATCCAGAATATGCCCAGTTTCAGCGAAATCGAGAACGGTCAAAAAGACCTGCAGCTGTTCTAGGATCACGGGCAAACGCTCAAACAGTTCGCAAATGAGAGAGGGCAGACGCATCGCGCCTGCCCTCTCTCATTCCGGACAAAACCATCGCGCGGATTATTTCGCCGCCAGCCCGCGCCCCTTCAGCAACGCATCAACGCCCGGCAGGCGCCCCCGGAACGCCGTGTACAGCTCCGCCGGATCGCGGGAGCCACCGGTGGAGAGAATATGCGCCTCCAGCGCCTCGGCGCGCTCAGGATCAAAGGCCCCATTTGCCTCTTCAAAGGCCTCAAAGGCATCAGCATCCATCACCTCCGACCACATGTAGCTGTAGTAGCCCGAAGAGTAGCCGTCCCCGGAGAACACATGGGCGAAATGAGGGGTGGCATGGCGCATGATGATCGCGGATGGCATGCCGATCTCAGCCAAGACCTCCGCCTGTCTGGCCATCGGATCGCTGGGTGCAGGCCCGTCATGAAACGCCAGATCCACCAGTGCGGAGGCCACATATTCCACCGTCTGGAACCCCATATCAAAGGTCGAAGCCGCCAGCACCCGGTCGCGCATCTCCACCGGCATCGGCTTGCCGGTGTCGGCGTGGGTGGCGAATTTGCCCAGAACCTCCGGCACGTCCAGCCAGTGCTCATACAGCTGCGAGGGCAGTTCGACAAAATCGCGCGCCACCGAGGTGCCAGAGATGCTCTCATAACTCACATCCGACAGCATCTGGTGCAGCGCATGGCCGAACTCATGGAACAACGTGCGCGCATCATCATAAGACAACAGCGCGGGCTCACCCTTGGCAAAGTTGCAGACGTTGATCACGACCGGGGTCTGCACCTCAGGGAATTTCGCCTGGCTGCGCATTGCCGAACACCACGCGCCGGACCGTTTGGAGGAGCGGGCAAAATAGTCCCCGATGAACACGGCCACATGCGCACCATTGCGGGTCACTTCCCAAGCGCGGCAATCCGCGTGGTACAGCGGCACGTCCAGCGGCGTGAACTCCAGCCCGAACAGGCGGGTTGCGCAGTCAAACGACGCCTCGATCATGCGGTCCAGCTGGAAATAAGGCTTCAGCTCCGCCTCATCCAGATCATGCTCCGCCTTGCGCCGTTTCTCCGCGTAGTAGCGCCAGTCCCAGGGCTCCAGCTCGCCGTTGATGCCGTCTTCCTGCATCATCTTGGTCAGCACCCAGGCATCCGCCTCCGCCTGCGCCTTGGCCGGCTCCCACACCTGCATCAGCAGATCGCGCACCGCGGCCGGGGTTTTGGCCATCTCGGTTTCCAGCTTGTAGGCTGCGAAGTTTTCATAGCCGAGCAATTTGGCGCGCTCTTCGCGCAGGGCCAGAATTTCGGCAGCGATTTCGCGATTGTCGCTGTCGCCCCCATTGGCCCCACGTGCAGCCCAGGCCTCGAACGCCGTCTTGCGCAGGTCGCGACGGGGAGAAAACTGCAAAAACGGCGTGATGAGAGAGCGCGACAGCGTGACCGCAGGGCCATCCAGCCCCTTGTCCTTGCCCGCTGCGCGGGCAGCATCGACCACAAATTGCGGCAGACCGGCCAAATCCTCTTCGCTCAGCGCCATGAACCAATCACGTTCATCCGCCAACAGGTTCTGGGTGAACTCCGTCCCAAGCGTCGCAAGGCGGGATTTGATCTCCTGCATGCGGGTGTCATCCGCGCCCTCCAGCGCTGCACCGCCACGCACAAATCCGCGATTGGTCAGCATCAGGACACGCTGCTGTTCCTCGGTCAGATCCAGCGTATCGCGCTGATCCCACACCGATTTGACGCGCGCATAAAGCGCCTTGTTGGCGGTGATGGCGGAAAAATGCGCTGCCAGTTTCGGGGAGAACGCCCGCTGCAACGCCTCGCGCTCGGGGTTACTGTCTGCACCAGCCACGCTGTAGAACACCGACAGAACCTGCTCCAGCTCGCGGCAAGGGGTTTCCAGCGCCTCGATCACATTGGCAAATGTTGGTGCCTCATCTGCGGTGGCAATCGCATCAATCTGCGCCTTATGCGCAGCCAGCGCCTCATCCAGAGCAGGGGCAAAATCGCTGTCCTTGATTTCATCAAACGGCGCAATTTCAAATGGCGTGTCCCAAGTGGACAGCAGCGGATTGGTCATGGCAAATCTCCTTTGAGAGGAAGCTATGCCTGCCCCCGCCCGCCGTCCAGAGGCACAGTCGAGAGAATTTCACCAATCACCGCCGGAGCCTTCCCGCTACCGGCGCTCCTCGCGACGTCGCAGGTGTTTCTCAAACCGTCTGAGCAGCAGCGACAAGCCAATCGTCAGCGTCAGATAGATCAGCGCCACCACGTTGTAGGTCTCGAAATAGCGGAAATTGCCTACCGCCGTCAGCTTGCCCAGCTGCGTAACATCCGCAACGCCCAGCACTGACACCAGCGAACTGTCTTTGACCAAGGCGACAAAATCATTGCCCAGCGGCGGCAGGATGGTGCGGATCGCCTGTGGAAACACGATGAAACGGAAGCGATGCCAGCGGCTGAGGCCCAGCGACTTTGCCGCCTCAATCTGGCCCTCATCCACCGATTGCAGACCGGCGCGAAACACCTCCGAGATGAAGGCGGAATAGGCGATCATCAGCGCGATAATGGCCCGCCACAGCAGCGGAAAATTGCGCGTGCGGATCGGGTCCAGCCCGATGTGATCCCCCAGCCAGTTCCGCAGTTCCACCAGTGCGGGTGCGAGCACAAAGGCGACGTAAAGCAGCAGCACGATGATCGGAATGCCGCGCACCACCTCGATATAGAACCGCGCACCCTGCCGGATCACCAGCCAGCGTGACCCCGCCGCCAGCGCCAGCCCAAGACCCAGAAGCGACGCGAGAAAGAAGCTGATCAGCGTGACAAAGATGGTCAGCTGGACGCCCCGCATCAACGTGCTGAGGATGGTGAGATAGAGATCATCCGAGGCCACCCGCCAGATCAGCGTCCCGCCAATCAGAAGCACCGCCGCCAGCCACCAGGGAAAATCGTCTTTCTTGCCGTCCGGTCTGCGCGGCTTTGGCTCTTGTGCGCTCATGTCTGCCCCTTGATGTAGAAATCCCCGGCGCCTGGGCCGGGGATTGGTCGGTGTCTGTGCAGGGTTATCCGCCGAGCTTATACTCAAGGAACCATTTGGTGTTCAGCGCCTCCAGCGTGCCGTCTGCCTCCATCGCGGCGATGGCCGCATTGATCGGCGCCACCAGATCGCTGCCCTTGGGGAAAATGAAGCCGAAATCCTCAGTCCCCAACGGCTCACCCACGATTTTCAGCGCTCCGTCAGAGGCCTGCACGTACCCGTTGGCGGCGGTGCTGTCCGACAGTGCCAGATCCACATCGCCCGTGCGCAGCGCCTGAATGGCCGCGCCAAAGGTTTCAAACAACTTGATGCGCGGGTTGGCCTCGTCACCATCCAGAATATCGTAAACCGTCACGTAAAACGGCGTGGTGCCGGGCTGCGCGCCCGCCAACAGGTCCGCATCCGCGGCAAAACCTGCAGCATCATCAAACCGGCTCTCATCCCCGGCCACGATCATGCGCATTTGCGAGGTCAGGTATTTGTCGGAGAAATCAACCTTTTCCTTGCGATCATCGCGAATGGTGATGCCGGTCATGCCCATGTCATACTGGCCATCGCTGACCGCCGGGATCATCGCGTCCCAGCTGGTGGTTTCATAGACAACGGTGATGTTGATCCGCTCGGCGATCTCCGCCATGGCGTCATATTCCCAGCCAATCGCCTTGCCGCTGGACGGTTCGACGAATTGCAACGGCGGATAGGCGTTTTCCACCGAAACAACCACTTCGCGCCCCTCAAGGTCCGGCAGATCCGCAGCCGTGGCTGCGCTTGCCAGCAATGCCACCCCTGCGGTTGCGGCCACCGTTTTCAGAGCCGTTTGGGTCCAATTGAATGTCATCTTATCCTCCCCTTTGGTGATGTAATTGCGTCGTCAGATTGTCTCGGATGACCCCGCATCGGAGTGCGGCGCGCCCGCCTCTTTGCCCGTCTCGTTGCTGCCCGCCTCGTGGCGGCCAGTCTCCTCCCCGGCTGCCTCCCCGCCCGCACAAATCGGGCAATCACTGCGCTGGCTGAGGGTGATCTTGCGGCTTTCGGAATAGAGCCCGTCATAAATCAGCATCTCGCCCTGCAGGGTCTGACCCGCGCCGGTGACCGCCTTGATCGCCTCCAGCGCCATCATCGCGCCAACAACACCGGGCAAGGGCCCCACGACCCCGGCCTCGGAACAGCTGGGCGCAAGCCCTGCGGCCGGTGCCTCGGGAAAGATGCACTGATAACAGGGGCCGCCTGCGGTGGGGTGAAACAGCGAAATCTGCCCCTCCCACTGCGACAGCGCGCCTGAAATCAGCGGCTTGCCCAGTGCCACGGCGGTGCGATTGACCAGATAGCGCGTTTCGAAATTGTCGGTGCCATCCAGAATCAGATCATAATCGCCAAAAAGATCGGTCGCGATATCCGCGTTCAGGCGGCGGTGATAGGGGCGCACGGTGATATGGGGATTCTGGGCCTCCATCGCGGCCTGCGCCGAGAACACCTTGGGGATGCCGATATCCTGATCGCGGTGGATCACCTGCCGCTGCAGATTGGCGTTTTCCACCAGATCATCGTCGATCACCCCAATGGTGCCCACCCCGGCGGCGGCAAGATATTGCAGCGCGGGCGCGCCCAAGCCCCCTGCCCCGATCACCAGAACACGGGCCTTGCGGAGTTTCTTCTGCCCCGGCCCGCCCAGTTCGCGCAGGACGATGTGACGGGCGTAGCGGTCCAGCTCGCTCTCCGAGAATTTGTCCGGGCGAGGTTTGGCGCCACCCTCGGCATCCTCCTCCGGCTGTGCGCGGCTGCGCAGGCGGCGCAACAAATGGCGATACGCCAGCACCAGAACCACCATACCGGCCAGCACCAGCCAGGGCGCCGCAGATCCACCGGTGGCCCCCCGCAGCGGTGCGGTTTCAGGCAAGGTCAGATGCACCGCCAGAATAGCGATATACAGCACCCCGAGCAGGCCCAGCCGCAGGGTGTGCCCCATCCCGAGAAACCGCCCGCCCCACCAGATCAGAGCCGCAAGAACAATAATCGACAGCATCAGCGCTGCCCCGTGGAGCCAAAGCCACCGCTGCCGCGCGCGCTCTCACTCAGGCTGTCGACCAGTTGAAAACGCGCCTGCAACACCGGCGCAACCACTATCTGCGCGATGCGGTCGCCATGGGCGATCTCAAACGGGGCGTCACCTGCGTTCATCACAATGACCCCCAGCGGGCCGCGATAATCGCTGTCGATGGTGCCGGGCGCATTGGGAAGGGTGATGCCATGTTTCAGCGCAAGGCCGGAGCGGGGGCGGATCTGCACCTCATAACCTTGCGGGATTTCCAGTCGCAGCCCGGTGGGCACCAGCGCGCGGGCACCAGGGGCAAGGGTCAGGCGCGCGCGATCCGGCAGGTTGGCGCGCAGATCGGCACCTGCGGCTTCGGCCGTCTGATAGGCAGGCAGCGGCACATCCCTGTCTGCGCCCTCGTCATATGTGATGCGGATCTCGACCATTCCTGTGCCTTGTCCTTATTCGATGTTTCCTATTCGGGCGGCTCAGCCTCTCTCTGTGAGCGCCGCTGCGATGCGATCCGCCAATTGACGTGCGACAGCGCCCTTGTCCATGCGCGGCCAGCTCTCTGCGCCTTGATCTGAGATCAGCACAACCGCGTTTTCGCTACCGCCCATGATACCTGTCGCGGGGGAGACATCATTGGCAATAATCCAGTCACAGCCCTTGCGCAGGCGTTTAGCGGTGGCGTTTTCCACCACATCATTGGTTTCTGCCGCAAACCCCACAACAAGTCTCGGCCGCCCCTCATCCAGATGCGACACGGATTTGAGGATGTCCGGGTTTTCGGCAAATTCCATCGCCGGCAGGCCATCCTTCGATTTCTTCAGCTTGCGATCAGAGGCGCTGGTGACCCGCCAGTCGGCCACGGCTGCGGCAAAGACTCCGGCGTCCGCAGGCAGGGCGGCGGTCACCGCGTCGGCCATCTCTTGCGCGGTCTCCACGGCCACCACCTCAACCCCCTCGGGCGGCGCGACGCTGGCAGGGCCCGTGATGAAGACCACCTCAGCGCCCAGATCGCGCAGAGCACGGGCCAGCGCAGTTCCCTGCGCTCCGGATGAGCGGTTGGCGATATAGCGCACCGGGTCGATCGGCTCATGGGTGGGGCCGGAGGTCAGGACAATACGCTGTCCCTTCAGCGGCCCGTCGGAGAGTTTGGCGACAATCGCGGCAACAATCGCGGCCGGTTCCGCCAAACGGCCGGGGCCAAATTCACCGCAGGCCATGCCGCCCTCATCGGGACCAACGCAAGCAACACCATCCGCCAGCAGGATCTCAAGATTGCGCTGGGTTGCCGGGTGCTGCCACATGCGCACATTCATCGCGGGCGCCAGCAGCACCGGCGTATCGGTTGCCAGCAGCAGGGTGGAGGCCAGATCATTGGCGTGACCATTGGCCATCTTCGCCATCAGATCTGCGGTTGCCGGGGCCACCACCAGTAGATCCGCGCTGCGCGACAGTTGGATATGGCCCATCTCAGCCTCGGCTGTCAGATCAAACAGGTCCCGGTGAACTGCCTGCCCGGCCAGTGCAGAGACTGACAAGGGGGTCACAAATTCCTCTCCCGCCTTGGTCAGGACCGGCACCACTTCGGCGCCCTGATCCTGCAGTCGGCGGATCAGCTCCAGCGATTTATAGGCGGCAATCCCGCCGCCGATGATCAGGAGAATACGTTTGTTCGCCAGCATTTGCCCATCCTTGCCGCAGGTCCCGGCAAACTCTACTGCGCCACGCCGCCAGTGTGAAACGGTTTTCGGCGACCCCTTGCCCCGCGCCGGGATAGGGTTGTTACTGGAACGCCAGACAGGGATCGGGACGGTGGATGGCAACCGCGTCCAGAACCACATCGAACACGCCCGCGATCTGGCTGTCTTCGGACTGGCCAAGGGCCGCGATCCGCAAATCGGGACGTGCCAATCGCAATGCCACTGGGGCGCCACGATCCAGCCGTGCATGACCATTGCCGGTGATAACAACAACAGGACCCTTGGATCTGTCATAATCTGGCTGCTGCATCGCGATCACAACGGCACGTGCCAGCGCCGCGTCCCGCAGTCGCTGCAAATTGACCAGCACCGGCAGCATTTCAGGTGGCATGGCGTTGCAGTGATTGGCCAGTTGATCCGCCTCCCGCTGAGATTGCTGCGCCTCTGGCAGCGGATCTGTCAGGCCATATCGCGCCGCGTCCACACCGAAGAAGACGGCCACCCCGATCTCCATCGCGCGGCGGGTGTCCGCGCGGGGTACCAAGGCGCCGAATTGCGCAGCCTCACTGCTGGCGGAGAATACCGGTTGATAGAGTGCAAAGTCGGGCCAGCCGGATTGTGCCCAATCCAGTATTTCGGCCAAGGCGGCAGAGTCTCGCAGCAGCGCTGGTGTCAGTCTTTGCGACTGTTCCATAGTGATCATTTCCCAGACCACCGCCTGGGGACGCAATTGCGCGATCAACTCCGCCTGTACCTGATGATGGGCCGGGTTGTCATGCACCTCACCCAGAAAGACCACGTCGGCCTCAGCCATAGCCGGCAGCACCTCAGCGCTGGAGCGAGCCAGCACCGCAGGCGATGGGGCATGTCCGATATTGCTGTCTGCCGCGCCACTGCCCGCCATGGCAACAGCCAGAACCATTGCGCATAACGCCACGCGCCCCAGTGCTGAGCCGCGCATAAAGAAGGCGCGTCCGATCTGGGGCGCGCCTTTGTTGATAACATCACTGTGGTTTTTCATAGGAGGAAATTCTGGACTTCCCGTGAACAGGTTTCAAGCGATTTGCGCATCTTCTGGAAGGCACCTGCCTCCAGCTGGCGCACACGCTCCTTGGACAGGCCCAACTCGGTTCCGAGGCTCTCCAATGTGCGCGGTTTTTCCCGCAGTTTGCGTTCCGTGATGATGAAGCGTTCGCGGTCGTTCAGCGCCTGCATCGCCTCCACCAGCCAAGTCCGCAGCTGCCGGGTGTCATGGCTTTCCTCGACCAGCTCGGCGGCCTGAGCGCTGTCGTCTTCCAGCGCCTCGATCCACTCGCGCCCCTCTTCCTCGGCTGACTGGACAGCATTCAACGAAAAATCCGCGCCCGCCAACCGCCCGTCCATCATCTGCACATCCCGCAGTGGCACGCCGATTTCGGTGGCGATCTGCTGGTGCAGCTGATGCTGGTCCAGGCGCGTGCCTTCCGACTGGGCCTGTCGCTCCAGCTGGGCCTGCACCCTGCGCATGTTGAAGAACAGCGATTTCTGCGAGGAGGTCGACCCGGTCCGCACCATCGACCAGTTGCGCATTACATAGTCCTGAATGGAGGCCTTGATCCACCAGACCGCATAGGTGGAGAAGCGCACACCCCGATCAGGATCGAACTTGTCTGCCGCCTTCATCAGGCCCAGACCCGCCTCCTGAATAAGGTCATTCATCGGCGCGCCGTAGCGGCGAAATTTGGACGCCATCGAGATGGCCAGTCGCATGTAGGCGTTGATCAAACGGTGCAGTGCCTGCACATCGCGTTCATCCCGCCAGGCGTAGGCCAGTTGCAGCTCTGTTTCCGCGTCCAGCAATTCCGCCTTCATTGCCCGCTTGGGCAACGGGTTTTCGATCATGGTATCAAGTGCCATTTTTCTTCCCCGTAGATGAATTTTGATCTGTTTACGCGCGCCGCGCGGATTTGGATCACTTCACAATTGGCAAATTCCCGAAAATAGGGTCGGGACTGTCGTCTGTGGCCGGACAGGTTGTGGCGAAAAACGCATAACGCGCCGCCACATCGGGCCGGTCTGGGGTGCAATAAACGTCTGAAATACGGCGTCATCTTAGGCAGGTTGACGCGCCCTTGTGGTCAACACATCTTGTGCTGCATTGCACCCGTGGCTACCCAGTCACGCAACACTCGATATGTTCAGGGTAGTAAAATTGCCGTCTAAAGTCACATTCATTCTTGGCGGCGCAGCGTCTGGCAAGTCGGCCTTTGCCGAAAGCCTCTGCCTAAGCTCCGGTAAAGACAGGGTTTACCTCGCTACTTCACAAGTGTTTGACGATGAGATGCGCGCGAAGATTGACCGCCACCTTCATCAGCGGGGCACCGGCTGGACCACCCATGAGGCGCCGATGGACCTCGCGCCGGTGCTCGACTCGCTGGCGGCGGATCAGATCTGTCTTGTGGATTGCGCCACCATGTGGCTCAGCAATCAGATGCTGGCGGAGGCGGATTTGCAAGCGGCGCAGCACGACCTGCTGGATGCCTTGCAGCGCTGCGCAGCTGAGGTGGTCGTGGTGTCAAACGAGGTGGGGCACGGCATCGTGCCGGACAATGCGCTGGCCCGGCAGTTCCGCGAGGCGCAGGGCCGGCTCAATATCGCATTGGCCGGGATGGCTGACCGGGCCGTGCTGGTCACCGCCGGACTGCCGCAGGTGCTGAAAGGAACGCTATGAGCAACGATGCGATCACGAGACTGTTTCTGGTCCGTCACGGCCCAACCCATGCCAAATCCATGGTCGGCTGGTCCGATCTGCCGGCTGATCTGTCGGACACGGGCGCGCTGAACCGGCTGCATGGATATCTCCCCGCTGAGGCGCTGGTGGTCTCCTCCGATCTGAGCCGGGCGCGCGACACGGCGACTGCTATCGGGCGCGACCGGCAGCGGCTGGAGGATCATCCGGATCTGCGCGAGATTCATTTCGGCGCCTGGGAGCTGCGCAGCTGGCGCGAGATCGACGCCGAAGACCCAGACCGCATCCGCGCCTATTGGGAAACCCCCGGCGACGTGACCCCTCCCGGCGGCGAAAGCTGGAATCAGGTCTGCGCGCGGGTGAATGGGGCTATCAATAGGCTGATCGACACCCATCGCGGGCGCAATCTGATTGTGGTGGGCCATTTTGGCCAGATCCTGACGCAGATCCAGCGGGCCGAGCGGCTGACCGCGGAAGAGGCTTTCTCGCACCGGATCGATAATCTGTCGGTCACGGAACTCACCCATCAGGGGGCTGATTGGGAACAGGGATGGGGTTGCGGCAAAATCAATCACATTCCGTGATGAATTACCTCACAAATATTATCTTTGGGAATGATCCGTGACGCGCTAGCCTCGCGTCATGACATATCAACTCTATATCGGTGATCGCAAGTATTCCAGCTGGTCGTTGCGCGGCTGGCTGATGCTGGAAAAATTCAACCTGCCTCATGAGGTCTCGCTGATTGAGATGTTCTCGGGCACCATGAAGGACAGAATGGCGGCGCTGGCGCCTGCGCGGCTGCTGCCGACGCTGCAACTGCCCGATGGTACGGTGATTGGCGAGACCGTCGCGATTGCCGAAACTCTGGCGGAGCGCCATCCCGAGGCAGGCATGTGGCCCGAAGATCCGCGCCAGCGCGCGACGGCCCGCTGGCTGGTGGCGGAGATGGCCTCTGGTTTCGGCGCGCTGCGCAGCGCCTGTCCGATGCAATTGGCCCATATCTATCAGGGGTTTGAACCCTCTGAGGCGGTTCTGGCGGATCTGCGGCGCATTGAGACGCTGTTTGCTCATGCGCGGACGGTCTCGGGCTGCGCCGAGGGCTGGCTCTTTGGCAGCTATTCCATCGCGGATGCCTTTTATGCGCCGGTGGCGGCGCGCATTGTCGGATTTGACCTGCCTGTTGCGGATGAGATGCGTGCCTATTGTCGCGTCACCCTTTCTGATCCTGTGCTGCGCCGCTGGCAGGATCGAATGGATGAGGTGAAGTATAGCACCGATCCCTACCCGATTGATTTGCCGCGCATCCCCTGGCAGCTGAGCTGAACTGCCGGTCAGCCATCAGGGTAAATAATGCGTAAAACCTCAGGGGCCCTCCACGCGCATTAACGACTCCGAAACCACGTTGTCAAAGCATCTCTCCCCACCCAAAGCGGAAAGGGGAGAGATGATTTCGCGCGCTTATACCGTTGCCTTTCAAGGCATTGAGGCCCGCCCGGTTGAGGTGCAATGCGCTGTCGCCCCCGGCTTGCCTGCTTTCTCCATCGTAGGTCTGCCCGACAAGGCAGTCAGCGAGGCGCGGGAGCGGGTGCGCTCCGCCCTTGCGACCATGTCGATCGCCCTGCCCTCGCGCCGGATCACGGTCAACCTGTCGCCTGCGGATCTACCCAAGGAGGGCAGCCATTTTGACCTGCCCATCGCACTGGCGCTGCTGGCCGCGATTGAGATTATCCCGTCTGAGGCGGCATCAGAAACCATTGCACTGGGGGAGTTGTCGCTGGACGGCAGCCTTGTACCGGTGGTGGGTGCCCTGCCCGCGGCTATGGCCGCCGCCAGCGAAGGGCGGAGGCTGCTCTGCCCCAGAGCCTCCGGCGCGGAGGCCGCCTGGGTCAGCGATGCAACGGTGATTGGCGCCAGCGGGTTAACAGATGTCGTACGGCATTTTACCGGGCAGATGGTGATCCCCCCGGCAGCGCCCGGTGACGTCATTGAGGGTCCGGCCGGCAAGGATCTGCGCGATGTAAAAGGTCAGGAACGGGCAAAACGCGCGCTGGAGATCGCTGCAGCCGGTCGGCACCATTTGTTCATGGTTGGGTCGCCGGGATCGGGAAAATCCATGCTGGCGGCGCGGATGTCTTCTATCCTGCCGCCCCTCACGGCGGCTGAGGCGCTGGAGACATCGATGATCCAGTCGCTCTGCGGGCTGATCGACGACGGTGGCATTCGCCGCGACCGACCCTACCGCGAACCCCATCATACGGCGTCGATGGCGGCCATTGTCGGCGGTGGACGGCGGGCGCAACCCGGTGAGATCAGCCTGGCCCATAACGGGGTTCTGTTTCTTGATGAGTTGCCGGAGTTCAGCCGCGCAGTGCTGGAAACGCTGCGCCAACCGCTGGAAACCGGCTATGTGAATGTGGCGCGTGCAAATGCCCATGTCAGCTACCCCAGCCGTTTCATGCTGGTGGCGGCGGCAAACCCTTGCAAATGTGGCGCGCTCAGCGATGCCAACCGGGCCTGTGCGCGGGCGCCGCAATGTTCGGCGGATTATCTTGGCCGCATCTCCGGGCCATTGATGGACCGGTTTGATCTGCGGGTGGATGTGCCGCCGGTGGCATTTGCCGATCTGGACATGCCGGGCGACAGCGAGACCTCGGCGGATGTGGCGATGCGGGTGGCCATCGCCCGCGAGATCCAGACCAGCCGCTACCACGATCATCCGGGGCTGCGCCAGAACGCCGATGCCGAGGGGCAGCTGCTGGAAGAGGTGGCCACGCCGGATGCCGAGAGCCGCGCATTGTTGTTGCAGGCAGCGGACCGGTTCGGACTGACCGCGCGCGGCTATCACCGGGTCCTGCGGGTGGCCCGCACCATCGCGGATCTGGACGGGGCGCCGGATGTCCGCCGCCCCCATATCGCCGAAGCGATCAGTTTTCGCATTGCCGCCTAGGCGGGTTTTCTCAACTGATAGCTCAGAGCTTGGCTTCGATCGCTTGCCAGATCTTTTCGGCGATATTCACCCCGTCAAAGCGCTCCAGCTCCTGAATGCCGGTGGGTGAGGTCACGTTGATCTCCGTGAGATAGTCGCCGATCACATCGATCCCGACGAAGACCTGGCCCTTTTCACGCAGCAAGGGTCCGATGGCGGCGCAAATCTCGCGATCCCGGTCGCTGAGGCTGATTTTCTCAGGCCGTCCGCCGACGTGCATGTTGGAGCGGGTTTCGCCCGCTGCAGGCACGCGATTGATCGCGCCAACCGGCTCACCATCAACGAGGATCACCCGTTTGTCGCCATTCGACACATCCGGCAGGAATTTCTGCACGATCAGCGGCTCCCGGCTGAAGCCGGTGAACAGCTCATGCAGAGAAGTCAGGTTGCGGTCATTGGCGTCGAGCCGGAACACACCGGCCCCGCCATTGCCATAGAGCGGCTTCAGAATGATGTCGCCGTGTTTCTCCTTGAACGCCTTGATGGTGTCCAGATCGCGGGCGACGGTGGTCGGCGGCGTCAGCTCGGGGAAATCCAGAACCAGCAGTTTTTCCGGGTAGTTGCGGACCCAGAACGGATCATTGACCACCAGCGTCTGGCCCTTGAGGCGGTCCAGCAGATGGGTGGAGGTGATGTAATGCATGTCAAAGGGCGGGTCCTGACGCAGCCAGACCACGTCAAAGTCGCTCAGGTCGACTTCGCGGCGCGGGCCGAGTTCCGCCGGGGTGCCAGCCACCCGCTGGACCGTCATATCATGGCCGCGCGCGGTGATGCGCCCCTCCTGATAGGCCAGCTGGTCGGGACCGTAGAAAAACAGGCTATGCCCGCGCGCCTGCGCCTCCTCAGCGAGGCGGAAGCTGCTGTCGGCGTTGATGTCAACGTCGGTGATCGGGTCCATTTGAAAGGCGATTTTCATAATGTCAGTCCCTCATGACATGGGCAAAATGACATGGGCAAAACCGCCCACGCGGAATACATGACCCAGCTTGGCGGCGGGTTCAATGGCTGAACTGATCAACCCTGACCATAGGCGTTTTCCAGCGCCTCAACTCTGCCGGTGCCATCCACCACCGCGACATCAAGCCGTGCCTCCGTCAGCTGGCCCGCCGGTTCATCCGCAAGAAACTGCGCTGCACTGGCCATCATGCGCTGCATCTGCGCGGCATTGATGCGCGCCATGGCCTGATCGCGGGTGGCGCTGTGTTTGACCTCAACAAACACCACCATCGCCCCAAGCCGCAGAATAAGATCGATTTCAGCGCTGCCGCCCCGCCAACGGCGTGCCGCGATCTGATAGCCCTGCCGCTCATAGTGGCGCGCAACCAACTCCTCCGCCGCATGTCCGGCGTGATGGGATTTTGCGCCACGTAGCCCACGGGCCGAGGCGCGCCTGGGCGGGGTGTCCTGCCGCCCGGCCACGCTCAGCCGGCGTCCTTGGCCATATCGAGCGCCAGTTGGTAGATCTTGCGACGGGGCAGATTGTGCATCTCGGCCACGATGGAGGCGGCGTCTTTTACGGAGTTGTCCTTCAACGCGGCGCGCAGATCGCTGTCGAGGTCGCCGTCGCTGACACTGACGCCGCGTGCCCGGTCAACGAGCACAACGATCTCGCCTTTGACGGGGGCCTGATCCAGCCCCTCGGCGAGGGTCAGCAGGCTGTCGCGGCGCACCTCCTCGAATTTCTTGGTGATTTCACGGCAGAGCGCGGCGGGACGGTCGCCGAGAACCGCCGCCATGTCGCGCAGGGAGGCCGCAATCCGCTTGGGCGATTCGTAAAAGACCAGCGTGCCGGGCACGGCTGCCAGCTCTTCCAGCCGCTTGCGCCGGGCGCCGCTGGCGTTCGGCAGGAAGCCCGCAAAGAAAAACGCATCCGTTGGCAGGCCAGCCAGTGTCAGCGCCGCCAGCGCCGCAGAGGCCCCCGGCGCCACGGTCACCAGATGCCCGGCCTCGGCGGCGGCGCGGCTGAGGTCATAGCCCGGATCGGCAATAAGCGGCATACCCGCCTCGGAGGCATAGGCAACCGATTGCCCCTCCGCCAGCGCGGCCAGCAGGCGTGCGCGGGCCCCTGCACCGCTGTGATCGTGATAGGCCACAATCTGCCGCCCGTTGAGCGGAACACCGTGGATTTCCATCAGTTTGCGCAGGGAACGGGTGTCCTCGGCGGCGATCATATCGGCAGAAGCCAGCACATCCAGCGCCCGCAGAGTGATGTCGCGCGCGGTGCCGATGGGCGTCGCAACAAAGTAGAGGCCGGATGGCAAATGGACGATCTTGTGATTCACGCTGGACCCGCCTTGTTGGTCGTTTATGATCCCTCAGGTACCAACACGGCGTACGCCGCCGGACAAGGGAGTTTCAAGTCCATTATGTTTGCTGTTTTTCAACACGCCCGCAAGGCGGCAATGACCGCTGCTACCGTGGTTTCGACGCTGGCACTGGCCGCCTGTGATACCTTGCCAACCGGTGGCGGGCCATCGATCAACACAACCAAACCCGTGCCCGTTGCCCTGCTGGTGCCGCGCGGGTCCGCGCAGTCCGGCGATGCGCTGCTGGCCAAAAGCCTTGAGAATGCGGCCCGGATGGCGATTGCCGATCTCAACGGGGCGCAGATTGATCTGCGAATCTATGACACCGCAGGCACGCCCCAGCAGGCCGCAACCGCCGCGACCACCGCAATCAATGATGGCGCGCGGATCATTCTGGGGCCAGTCTATGCAGAGGCCGCGAATGCCGCGGGTCTGGTAGCCGCACAGCGCAACGTCAACGTTCTGGCGTTTTCCAACAACACCGCAATTGCCGGTGGCAATGTCTTTATCCTCGGGCCGACCTTCGACAACACAGCACGCCGTCTGACCAGCTATGCCACCCGTCAGGGCAAGGGCAATATGGTGATTGTCAGCGGCAGTGACCCCGCAGGTCAGGCCGGCCGCGTGGCGATTGAGCGCGCAGCCGCAGGCACCGGGGCCAATATCAATGGCGCTGTCAGCTACGAGCTGTCGCAGCAGGGCGTGATCAACGCCATCCCGACGATCCGCTCAACCGTTGCCAGCAGCGGCGCGCAATCGGTGTTCCTGACCGCGAATACCGCCGGTGCCCTGCCCCTGCTGACCCAGCTGATGCCGGAGGCAGGCGTGGACCCGGCCGCAACACAGTATATCGGCCTCACCCGCTGGGATATTCCGGCACAGACGCTGGCGCTGCCGGGTGTGCAGGGCGGCTGGTTTGCAATGCCCGACACCAACCGGTCGCAGCAATTCCGCAGCCGCTATCAGGCCAGCTATGGTGCCGCTCCGCATCCGATCGGTGGTCTTGCCTATGACGGGATCGCCGCCATTGGCGCACTGGTGAGTGCAGGCAAATCCGACGCGCTGACCGGCGCGGCGCTGACCCGTGGCAATGGGTTCCAGGGCACCGGCGGCATTTTCCGCCTGCGCCCCGATGGCACCAATGAACGCGGCCTTGCGGTTGCGACAATCCAAGAACAGAAGGTTGTGGTTATTGACCCAGCTCCCAGCAGCTTCGCCGGTGCCGGATTCTGATCCAGCGCTGCCGGACACCGTCCATCTACCACCTTTGCTGGGGCCGCTGATCTGCGACCCCGGCAAAATTTTTGACGCCGTTGCCGTGCGCGCCGCCATCACCGCCCTGTCACGGGATTGCTCGGCGGCGGAGCTGCGCGCTGGCGTTGTGAAAATCCTGCGCGAGGCCAATCTGGCCGGGCGCGCCGCCATCGCCGAGGCCTTTGCCGAGGAACCCTTTGCCGCACGGGCGCTGACCCGGTCTTATGTCTATCTGACCGACGGTCTGGTCACTGCCGCCTATTTCACCGCCACCAGCCTGCTGCACCCGCTGTCCAACCCCACCCAGGGCGAACGGATCGCGGTGATTGCGGTTGGCGGCTACGGACGGGGTGAGATGGCGCCGCAGTCCGACGTGGACCTGCTGTTTCTCACGCCTTACAAAATCACCGCCTGGGCCGAGAGCGCGATTGAATCGATGCTCTATATTCTGTGGGATCTGCGCCTGAAGGTGGGCCATTCGAGCCGCACCATCCGCGATTGCATCCGGCTGGGGGGTGAGGATTTCACCATTCGCACCGCCATGCTGGAACAGCGGTTTCTGGATGGCGACGCCGGGCTGGCGGCGGATCTGGACCGGCGGCTGAATGCGGAGCTGTTTTCCAAGGACGCCCGCGACTTTGTCGAGGCCAAGCTGGCCGAGCGTGACGCCCGCCACCTGAAACAGGGTGAGCGCTATGTCGTGGAACCCAACGTCAAGGAGGGCAAGGGCGGTTTGCGCGACCTGCAGTCCCTCTACTGGATCGCCAAATACCTGTACCAGGTGCAGGATGTCGCCGAACTGGTGCCGATGGGGCTGTTCAGCCCGGAAGAGCTGGACTCCTTTGCCAAGGCTGAAAACTTCCTCTGGGCGGTGCGGGCACATCTGCATCTACTGACCAAACGGGCCACCGAACAGCTGAATTTTGACCTTCAGGTCGAGGTCGCCGCACGCATGGGATATGAGGACCGGGCCGGGCGACGCGCGGTTGAGGTCTTCATGCAGGAGTATTTCCGCCACGCCACCAAGGTTGGCGATGTAACCCGGATTTTCCTAACCAAGCTGGAAGCCACCCACCAGAAAAGCGAACCGCTGCTGGAACGGATTTTCCGCCGCCGCCCACGGGTAAAGCCCGGCTATGTGGTGGTCCATAATCGTCTGGATGTCGCCGATCCCGATGCCTTTTGTGCGGATAAACTGAACCTGTTGCGGATCTTTGAGGAAGCGCTGCGCACCGGAATGCTGATCCATCCTGACGCCATGCGGCTGGTCACTGCCAGCCTGCATCTGGTCGATGACGAAATGCGCAACGACAAGGAAGCGCGGCGCATTTTCCTTGATCTGCTGCTGAAACATGGCAACCCTGAACGCGCCTTGCGACGGATGAACGAACTGGGGGTGCTCAGCGCCTTTGTGCCCGAGTTCGAGCCGATCGTGGCAATGATGCAGTTCAATATGTATCACTCCTACACCGTAGATGAGCACACCATTCAGGTGATCGCCAACTTTGCGGCGATTGAACGGGGGGAGTTGGAGGATGAGCTGCCGCTGTCCTCGGAAATCCTGCGCAAAGGGCTGAGCCGCAAGGTGCTGTTGGTGGCGATGCTGCTGCATGACATCGGCAAAGGACGTGAACAGGATCATTCGATCCTCGGGGCGCAGATTGCACGACGGGTTGCGCCCCGGCTGGGCCTCAGCAAGAGCGACAGTGAAACCGTGGAATGGCTGGTGCGGTATCATCTGTTGATGTCGGATATGGCGCAGAAACGCGATATTGCCGATCCGCGCACCGTGCGCGACTTTGCCAAGGCGGTGAAGACAATCAAGCGGCTGGATCTGCTGTTGCTGCTCACGGTCTGCGACATTCGCGGTGTTGGCCCGGATACCTGGAACAACTGGAAGGCGGCGCTGCTGCGCGCGCTGTACAACCAGACCCGCGAGGCGCTGGAGAATGGCATGGAGGCGCTGAACCGCGCCCATCGCGGCACGGAGGCCAAGAAAGCCCTGCGCGCCGCCCTGCCCGACTGGTCCAAGGCGGAGCTGAAGGTGGAGACCGCGCGCCACTATGATCCCTATTGGCAGGGGTTGCATGTGACCGCCCATATCGACTTTGCCGAGATGCTGCGGGAGCTGACCGATCTGGATGATCCCGGTGGGATGATTGTTCGCCTGCACCCCGACGAAGACCGCGATGCGACGCGGGCCTGTTTCTGCATGGCGGATCACCCAGGTATCTTTGCCCGCATTGCCGGCGCGCTCGCCTTGGTGGGCGCAAATGTGGTTGATGCGCGATCCTACACGACGAAGGACGGCTATGTGACCGATGCCTTCTGGATCCAGGATTCCGAAGGTCACCCCTATGAGGCCGAGCGCCTGCCCCGCCTGCGCGAGATGATTCACAAGACCCTGAAGGGCGAGGTGATCACCGGCGAGGCGCTGAAGTCCCGCGATAAGATCAAGAAGCGCGAGCGGGCGTTTAACGTGCCCACGCATATCACCTTCGACAACGATGGCTCAGAGATCTACACAATCATCGAGGTCGACACGCGCGACCGGCCTGGGCTGCTCTATGATCTGGCGCGCACGCTGGCGGGGGCCAATATCTACATCGCAAATGCGGTGATCGCCACCTATGGCGAACAGGTGGTCGATGCGTTCTATGTGAAGGATATGTTCGGGTTGAAATATTACTCCGAAGCCAAGCAGAAATCACTGGAAGCCAAGCTGCGCAGTGCCATCGCCGAAGGGGCAAAGCGGGCCGGATCATGAAGCCGATCAAACTGCTGTCAGGCTTTCTCACCGTCGGATTCTGGACGCTGGCGAGCCGTATCCTGGGGTTTCTGCGCGAAATCCTGATCACCGCCTATATTGGCCCCGGTCCGCTGATGGATGCCTTTGTGGCCGCTTTCCGGCTGCCCAATATGTTCCGCCGTTTCTTTGCCGAGGGGGCGTTTAACGCAGCCTTTGTGCCAATGTTTGCCAAGCGGCTGGAGAGCGGCGAGGATCCGCAGGGCTTTGCACAGGAAGCCTTCAATCTGCTGGCCATCACAGTTCTGCTGCTGGTAAGCCTTGGCATGGTGTTCATGCCCGCGCTGGTCTGGGCCACGGCGGGCGGTTTTGTGGGCGATGCGCGGTTCGATCTGGCGGTGGGCTACGGCAAAATCGTCTTTCCCTATATTCTGTGCATGTCGCTGGCGGCGCTGTTTTCCGGCGTGCTGAATGCCACCGGACGGTTTGCTGCGGCAGCAGCGGCGCCTGTCTTGCTCAATATTTTTGCCTGTGCGGCGATGATTGCCGGGGCCACGATGGGGGGCGCGGTGATCACCTGGCTGGTCTGGACCATCCCGGTCGCAGGTGTCGCGCAGTTGGCGCTGGTGTGGATCGCCGCCAGCCGGGCCGGTATTCGCTTGCGCCCCGGCCTGCCCCGCTGGACGCCGCAGATGAAAAACCTCGTCCGTGTGGCGCTGCCGGCAGCACTGGCGATGGGGGTGACACAGATCAATCTGGTGGTCGGGCAGCAGGTGGCCTCTGACATTGAAAACGCGGTGAGTTGGCTGTTTGTCGCGGATCGCCTGTATCAGCTGCCGCTGGGGGTCGTGGGCATTGCCATCGGCATCGTGCTGCTGCCGGATCTGTCGCGCCGCCTGCGGGCGGGTGACGATGCGGGCGCACGCGATGCGTTCTCACGTGCCGGCGAATTCTCACTGCTGCTCACGCTGCCCTCAACTGCGGCTTTTCTTGCCGTTCCGTTGGTTCTTGTGTCCGTCCTGTATGAACGCGGCGCGACCGGTGCCGATGACGTGGCCGCCATTGCCTTGGCGGTTGCCATCTATGGCGCTGGCCTACCCGCCTTTGTGCTGCAAAAGGTGCTGCAGCCGCTGTTCTTTGCCCGCGAGGATACGCGCTCACCGTTCCGCTACGCAGTGGTGGCGATGGTGATCAATGCGGTGCTGGCTTTTGGCCTGAAACCCTATCTGGGCTGGATTGCCCCTGCCATCGCAGCGACTGTGGCGGGCTGGGCAATGGTCGCCTGCCTGTGGCTGGGCGCACGCCGCATGGGAGAGGTCGCGCGGTTCGACCAGCGGTTCTATGATCGGAGCCTGCGCATCCTTGCAGCCTCCGCCATCATGGGGTTGGCGTTGTTCGGCGTGGTGCAGAGCTTTGGCTGGCTGTTCTACCTGCCCAGCTGGCGCTATCTGGCGCTGTTGGGACTGATCGTGCTGGGCGCGGTGGTCTATTTCGGCGTCGGCCAGATCATCGGCGCGGTCCGTTTGGGGGATATCAAACGTGCCGTGCGTCGCGGCGGGACCCCAACCCGGTAAGGCCCCGTAAGCCACCCTAGCGCGTGAACCTGCCAATCAAGGTTGGCTGATCACTCCCTGCGGATATGATTGCGGATGCGGGCCCAGCCGCCGGGGGCGAGGAAGAAGGACAGGCCAAAGCCGGTGGCAAAGCCGCAGAGATCGGCGACCCAGTCAAGGGTGCCGCCGAACAGCAGGCCAAACAGCAGCTGGATCCCCATCAGAAAGGCAATCAGCGTGAAAGCGCGGCTTTGCTGCGCGCCGACAAGCGACAGCTGCCGCCACAGGATATAGGTGAAGGCCCCGATCAGCCCGTAGACCGCAGGAAAGCCACCGATCAGCGGCACCGATGATTGGGTCAGCAGCGCATAGCCAACAGCGCCGCCGATGCCAGAGACCAGAAACACCAGCACCATGGCCAGATCGCCAAAAATTTCGCCCACCATCTTACCCATGGCGAGCACGAAAACGCAGACAAACAGGGTCTGGGTGAATGCGACATGCACAAAGGGGTAAGAAACAAAACGGATCAGATGCTCCGTCGGCCATTGCCCGGTCTCCCACATCCACCAGAAGATGTCGGAAGAGAACGAATAGGTCTGAATTGCCTCCAGCCGCCAGCCGACGGCCTCAGGCCCGCCAAAGATCCCGCGCGCGCCAAGCGAAAACCCGGCTTCGATCCCCATGATGATCAACACAAGCGCCACCACAACCGGCGGCAGCGGGTTCACCGGAGACGGCTCTTTTTGGTATTCCATTGTGATCTTGCTCCTGCTTGCCTGCTCTGCCGCCCTGCCCGGCGGCCCGGTTGATCCGCGCGCGGTTGACGATGGTTCCAGCCATGGTTAAGCCAGCAAGGATCCTAATTCCAGACGGGAGTTTCTTGATGACCGAGACCACATTCACGCCCCGCGTGTTTTCCGGCATCCAGCCATCGGGCAATCTGCACCTTGGCAACTATCTTGGCGCGCTGAAGCGGTTCGTGGACTGGCAGGCCAAGGACGTGGAGAGCATCTACTGCATGGTCGACATGCACGCGATCACCGTCTGGCAGGATCCGGCGGATCTGAAGAAATCCACGCGCGAGCTTTGCGCCGGGTTCATCGCCGCCGGGCTTGATCCTGAACAGTCGATCCTGATCAACCAGAGCCAGGTGCCCGAGCATGCGCAGCTGGCGTGGATCTTCAACTGCGTTGCCCGCATGGGCTGGATGCAGCGGATGACCCAGTGGAAGGACAAGGCCGGTAAGAATGCCCAGAACGCCTCGCTTGGTCTGTTTGCGTATCCGGCACTGATGGCGGCTGATATTCTGGTCTACCACGCCACCCATGTGCCCGTGGGCGAAGATCAAAAGCAGCATCTGGAACTGACCCGCGACATCGCGATGAAGTTCAATCACGACTACGGCGTCGATTTCTTTCCGGTGACCGAGCCGGTGATCGAAGGCGCGGCCACACGCGTGATGTCGCTGCGCGACGGGTCGAAGAAAATGTCGAAATCGGATGCGTCTGATGCCAGCCGCATCAACCTGACGGATGATGCCGACACCATCGCCAAGAAGATCCGCAAGGCCAAGACCGACCCTGACGCCCTGCCCTCCGAGGTTGAGGGGCTGGAAGGACGGCCGGAGGCACGCAATCTGGTCAACATCTACGCCGCCATGGCAGAGCAATCGGTTGATCAGGTGCTGGCGGATGTCGGCGGCAAGGCGTTTTCGGAGTTTAAACCGATGCTGGCAGATCTGTCGGTTGCGAAAATGAGCCCGATCACCACCGAAATGGCCCGGCTGATGCAACATCAGGACGAGATCGACAAAATTCTCGCACGTGGATCGGAGCGTGCCCGAGAAATCACAGCCCCCATCCTTCGCAAAACTTATGACATTGTGGGCATGGTCGCGCCGGTCACTCTGTGATATCAGGCCTTACGATCCCGCACCCTGCGGGGAGATAGATACTGGAGAATTCGGATGGCCAATGGCACCGTGAAATGGTTCAACGCAACAAAAGGCTACGGCTTTATCGAGCCTGAGTCTGGCGGCAAGGACGTGTTTGTACACATCTCTGCGGTTGAACGCTCGGGCCTTAATGGTTTGAACGACAACCAAAAAGTTTCCTACGAGCTGGAAACTGGTCGTGACGGCAAGCAGTCCGCAGGTTCGCTGGAACTGCTGTAAGGATCGCGGCGCGGGTTTTCCGCGCCCATCCATCTAAAGACATTCTGACCACAGCTTTCTGTGGATAGAATCACCCTAAGGCCGCCCGTTTCAGGCGGCCTTTTGCATGTCTGGGTTCAATTATTTTTCCGACGCCAGAGACTGCTGCAACCGGAGTGATCCGGACGGGATGCTATAGCGACCGGATGCCGTTCATGGTCAGATCTGCCACCATCTGTGCGTAATCTTCACGCGCCTCAGGTCCAGCGCCGGAATTCCACATGTAGTACCAATTCAACATCCCGAAGACCGACATGGTGGCGGCACGCAGCTTGGCCGGATCTCTGGCGATGCCATCGGCAGCAACCCCGGCAAGCGCGTCACTGACCAGCTGAACCAATTCGCGCTGATACCCGCGCAGCAGTGCCTGCTGTGGCTCCGGCAGCGCCCCCATTGCGCTGATCTGGACCTGATGTTCGTGATCCGCGCCCTGATAGGCCAGCAGGATTTCGGAGACGATGCGGCGCAGCCGCTGCTCCGGTATCAACGCGCTGACATCCACTCCACAAACCCGGTCGCGCAACTCGCTCAGATAGGTATCAAGGACGCCGAACAATACGGCATCCTTACTGTCGTAATAGTGGTAGATATTGGCCTTGGAGATCCCGCATTCGCGCGCCAGCTGGGTCATTGACGCGCGGTCAAACCCCTGTTCGGCAAAGACTTTGGCCGCAGACTTCAAAATCTGGGCGCGTTTCTCGTCGTGGTCTTTTGCAATGGTGCGGGCCAAACCGTGTTACTCCTTGCTGCGGTTGTCGACAACGCGTTTGGCCTTGCCCTGGCTGCGCTCCACCGATCCCGGTTCGCCGACGATGATCTCCGTCGAGACGCCAACCATATCCTTGATCCGCTTGGTCAGCATCCGGGCCGCCGCGGTCTTGCTCAACTCATCTGTGGCATCCGGATTGGCCTCCACAAAGACCCGCATCGCGTCCATGCGGCCGGATTTATACAGCTCGATCTGGTAGTAAGGCGCCAGCCCGCCAGTGGCCAGCAACTGCTCCTCGACCTGGCTGGGGAAGACGTTGACGCCGCGCAGGATGATCATGTCGTCGCTGCGGCCGGTGATCTTCTCCATCCGCCGCATCGTGCGCGCGGTGCCCGGCAGCAGGCGGGTCAGGTCGCGGGTGCGGTAGCGCACCATCGGCAGGCCTTCCTTGGTCAGCGTGGTGAACACCAGCTCCCCCATCTCGCCGTCCGGCAACACCTCGCCGGTCTGCGGGTCGATGATTTCCGGCAGGAAGTGATCCTCCCAGATGACGGGGCCGTCCTTGGTCTCGACGCATTCATTGGCCACGCCGGGTCCCATGATTTCGCTGAGGCCGTAGATATCGACCGCATGCATGTCGAAAGCCTGCTCAACCTCGCGGCGCATCGCGTCCGTCCAGGGTTCAGCGCCAAAGACGCCAACCTTCAGCGAACAGTCGCGCGGATCCATGCCCACCTTGTGATACTGCTCAAGGATGTTGAGCATGTAGGAGGGCGTCACCATGATGCCGTCAGGTTTGAAATCGGTGATCAGGCCGACCTGTTTTTCGGTCTGGCCGCCCGACATCGGCACCACAGTCGCACCCAGCCGTTCGATCCCGTAATGCGCGCCAAGCCCGCCGGTGAACAGCCCATAGCCATAGGCGTTATGCACCATATCGCCCTTGCGCAGGCCCGAGGCCCGCAGGGACCGCGCCACCAGATCGGCCCAGTTGCTGATATCATTGGCGGTGTAACCCACCACGGTCGGCTTGCCGGTGGTGCCCGATGAGGCATGCAGGCGCATGATTTGTTCCCGTGGCACCGCAAACAGGCCGAACGGATAGTTGTCCCGCAGGTCGTTTTTGTAGGTGAAAGGGAACTTGGCCAGATCGGACAGCTCTTGCAGGTCGTCCGGATGCACGCCCGCCTCGTCGAACCGTTGCTTGTACATCGGCACGTTGTCATAGGCATGGCGCAGCGACCACTTCAGCCGGTCCAGCTGTAGGCTGCGGATCTCGTCGATCGAAGCGATCTCGATCGGGTCCAGTTCACCCTTCTTGGGGCTCAGGTCTTCCATGGCATCCTCCACGCCTTATTCGTCGAACAACTGGCCTTTGATCGCCCGGGAGAAACCCCGGAATTCCGCGATCTTCTGGCTGTCCTGATTGGTCACTGTCACGTCATAGATACCGCTGCGCCCGGTCAGAGAGACCTCATGCGCCGTGGCAATCAACTTGTCGCCCAGCCGCCCGGCCGCGGTGAAGCTGATCACATTGTGCTGCGCCACGGTCGACTGGTTGCGGCTGTTGCAGGCAAAGGCAAAGGCGCTGTCGGCCAGCATGAAGGTGACACCGCCGTGGCAGATGCCGTGGCCGTTGCAGTGGTGCTGGGCCACGGTCAGCTCCAGCGTCGCCTCGCCCTCATCCACATGGGTGATTTCCATGCCCGCCCATTTGGACGCATGATCCTCGGCCCACATCGCGGCGGCGGATTTTTCGGCGCGGTCTTTCGGGGTCATGGTCATTTGCCCTTGAACTCAGGGGCGCGTTTTTCGAGAAAGCTGGCCACACCTTCGGCGTAATCCACGCTTTCACCGCAGGTCTTCATCGCGTCCGCCTCAATCTCCAGCTGGTCGGACAGCGTGTTGACGGCGGCGGCTTGAATGGTCTGTTTCGTGAGCCCCAGACCAAGCGTGGGGCCGTTTGCGAACTTCTCAGCCATGGCGCGGGCCTCGGCCATCAGGTCGTCATCCGGCAATGCCTTCCAGATCAGGCCCCAGTCCTCGGCCTTTTTCGCGGGCAGCGGTTCAGCGGTCAGCGCCAGCCCCTTGGCGCGGGCCTCGCCCAGCAAGCGCGGCAGATGCCAGCTGCCGCCGGTATCGGGGATCAGGCCGACCTTGGAAAACGACTGGATGAACTTGGCACTCTCAGCCGCGAGAACCACATCGCAGGCCAGCGCCAGATTGGCCCCCGCCCCGGCGGCGACGCCGTTGACGGCACAGATCACCGGAAAATCGAGCGAGCGGATCAGGTTCACCAGCGGCGCGTAGAAGGTGCGGACGGTATGGCTAAGGTCCGGCGGGCCGTCCATCTTGCGCGGATCGCGGTCGCCCAGATCCTGCCCGGCACAGAAACCACGTCCGGATCCCGTCAGCAGTACAGCACGCGCGCCACCATCGCGGGCCGCTTCAAGGGCTGCGCGCAGGGCATGGTGCATCTCCTCTGTGAAACTGTTCAACCGGTCCGGACGGTTCAGGGTGATTTCCACCCATGTCCCGTGATCCTCCACCAACAGCGTCTCTGACATCGCAGCGCCTCCCCTCGTGCATCTGTTAACAAAGATCTTGCATAAACCGACCGGTTGGTCAATATATTTGCGACTTCTCATATTCAGACCGTGCATGTCCCGGTCCAGACGCAAAGGATCCCACCCATGAGCCTTCTTGATGTTTCCAGCTTTGCCGCTGGCCAATGGATTGCACCGGGTGCAGGTGCGCGCAGCATTGCCAGCGCAATCACAGGCGCGCCCCTTGCTCAGGCGGGCAATGATGCGCTGGGTGTACAGGGGATGCTGGACTATGCCCGCACGGTGGGCGGTCCCTCTTTACGCAAACTGACCTTCCACGACCGCGCCCGCATGCTGAAGGCCCTGGCGGGGCATCTGAACCAGCACAAACAAGCGCTCTACGATCTGAGCTTCAACACCGGCGCCACGCAGGCCGACCACATGATCGACGTTGACGGCGGCATTGGCACCATGTTTGTTTTTGCCTCCAAGGGGCGGCGCGAGATGCCGGATGCCCATGTGTATCTGGACGGTGATATTGAGCAGCTGTCGCGCAACGGCACATTCCTTGGCCAACATATCTGTACGCCTTTGCAAGGGGTTGCGGTGCATATCAACGCCTTCAACTTCCCGGTCTGGGGGATGCTGGAGAAACTGGCGCCGACCCTGCTGGCCGGTGTTCCGGCCATTGTGAAACCGGCCACTGCCACCTGCTATGTCACCGAGCTGGCGGTGCGGCTGATGCTGGAGTCGGGCATCCTGCCTGAGGGCGCCCTGCAACTGGTTTCCGGTGGCCTTGGCGACATGCTGGACCATCTGACGATGCAGGATGTAGTCAGCTTCACCGGCTCTGCGCAGACTGCGCTGAAGCTACGGGCAAACCCGGTGATTCTGGAGAATTCCATTCGTTTTGTGGCTGAACAGGACAGTCTGAATGCCTCGATCCTCGGCCCGGATGCGGTTCCCGGTACGCCGGAGTTTGACCTGTTCGTCAAGGAAGTCAGCCGCGAGATGACCACCAAGGCGGGTCAGAAATGCACCGCCATCCGCCGTATCATCGCGCCGGACGCGCAGGTGGAGGCGGTGATCGAAGCCCTGTCGGCGCGGCTGGCAAAGACCCAGATTGGCGACCCGCGCCTGGAAACCACCCGCATGGGCGCGCTGGTCTCGAACAGCCAGAAACGCGACGTGCTGGAGAAGGCCGCGATCATCGGCCAGGAAGCCGAGCGCGTCTTTGGCGATCCGGAAAACTTCTCCGTTGATGGCGCCGATGCCGAAAAAGGCGCCTTTGTGCCGCCGATGCTGTTCCATTGCACCGATCCGGACAAGGCGCAGCGTGTCCATGACACCGAAGCGTTTGGCCCGGTCTCAACCATCATGGGTTACCGCGATCTGGATCACGCCATCACGCTTGCCAATCGCGGCGAAGGGTCATTGGTGGCCTCCGTCATCACCCATGACGCAGAGGTGGCCCGCGCGGTGGCGCTGGGAGCAGGCGCCTACCACGGGCGGCTTTATTTCAACAACCGCGACTCGATGAAGGAATCAACCGGCCATGGCTCCCCCCTGCCCCATATGGTGCATGGTGGACCGGGTCGTGCTGGCGGCGGCGAAGAGCTGGGCGGCGTGCGCGGCGTCAAACACTATATGCAGCGCACTGCCATTCAGGGTTCGCCCGACATCCTGTCGGCGATTGGGGAAAAATGGGTGCCGGGTGGCGCTGAGATCGCCGCCAAGGTGCATCCCTTTACCCGCAAATTCGGCGATCTGGAACTGGGAGAAACCCTGCACAGTGCTGCGCGCCAGATCACGCTGGAGGATATCGAGACCTTCGCCAAGTTCACGGGCGATACCTTCTACGCCCATATGGATGACGAAGCTGCCGCGCGGAACCCGTTCTTCCCCGGTCGTGTGGCCCATGGGTATCTGTTGATCAGCTTTGCTGCCGGTCTGTTCGTGCAACCCGATGAGGGGCCGGTGCTGGCCAATACCGGGCTCGACAATCTGCGGTTCATGAAGCCTGTTTCTGCAGGCGACAGCATCAAGGTGCGTCTGACCGTCAAGAAGAAGACACCCCGCAACGAAGACTACGGCGAGGTGCGCTGGCATGTCACCCTGACCAATCAGGATGATGAAATTGCCGCCGAATATGAGCTGCTGACCATGAACGCGTTCTGATAGGGCCCTGTCATCAGACGGTCGTCCGGTCTGGCCTATCCGGGCCGGGCGACTTATCTATTATATATGACAGACGCACAGACCTCCTGGTTCGACACCACCGTAACTGCCCTTAGCGACCCGCAGAACCAGCGGGTCTGGTCGATTATTGTCTCGCTCTTTGGAGATCTGGCGCAGCGGGACGGGGACCAGATTGGCGGCAGCGCCCTCACCCGGATCATCACCCCGATGGGGATCAAGCCGGAGGCGATCCGCGTTGCATTGCACCGGCTGCGCAAGGACGGCTGGATCGACAGCACGCGATCAGGCCGCGCGTCGGTGCATTTCCTGACCCCGATGGGCCGCAGCCAATCCGCTGCTGTCACCCCGCGCATCTATGCTCCAACGACACTCGCCCCCGAGGATTGGCACCTGCTGATAGCGCAGGACGGGCAAGGCGGCGCGCTGGACGCCCTGCTGCAGCAGCCAAATTATGTTGCCGTCAACCGCTCTACGGTGCTGGGCCATGGCCCCCTGCCACGGGAGCGGGACCAATTTCTGGTGGTCGACCATCCGGATCTGTCAGTGCCTGACTGGCTGCGTCAGCGGCTGTTTCCAGAGGACCTGAAACTGGCCTGTGCCCGGCTCGACAGCACCTTGAGCGGCGTCAAACCGCCGGCGACAAGCCGTGTTTCAGATGCCCTTGACCCGACACAGATCGCCACGCTGCGCACCCTGATCGTGCATCGCTGGCGGCGTGTGGTGCTGCGGCATCCGGATCTACCGCCCCGGTTTCATCCCAATGACTGGGCCGGAGAACACTGCCGCCAGCGTGTCGCGTCGCTGCTGCAGCACCTGCCGCGCCCCCGGCTCAGCCCAAATGGTGAACTGATCGCTGCCGAAGACCCCTGAGAGGCAGCACCAGCGTGCGACCGGCCGCGCAGCTGTGATGATTTTTCCTTTACAAACCCTGGTGAGAAATCTACCCAAAGTCGCAGATGGTTCCCACGGCCCCAAAGCGGTCACGGGATGAAAAGGGAACGTGGTGTGGTGTAGCCAAAAGGCGCCAAATCCGCGACTGCCCCCGCAACTGTGAGCGGTGAGCGACCTCGATAGACCACTGGCCCCTTGGGCCGGGAAGGCCGAGGCCCGCAGCAACCCGCAAGTCAGGAGACCTGCCATCCACAGGAAACCTATTGGACCGGACGGGGTGTTCCGGCGGGCAGGATGATACGGCACGACACTCACGCGTGGCTGGTCCCCTTCCCCCTTTGCTCCCCTGACCGGATTGCGCGGAGGGCGCTATGGACGGGACAGCACGGCACCGTATTCTGGTGTGCACATCCTGCAAAGGGACAGACCCCGGCACCCGTCCGGGGCCGCAGCTGATTGACGCCTTGCGCGACGCGCTTGACCAGCGCGGCGAGACCGTGGTGGAGGTGGCAGGTGTCGCCTGCATGGCGGGATGCAGCCACCCCTGTACTGTCGGATTTCAGGCCGAGGGCAAAGCCAGCTATGTGTTTGGCGACCTCACCCCTCAGGACGATCTGGCGGATATTCTGCAATTTTCCGATCTCTACAAATTGCTGGCGGACGGCTGGTGCAGCTCGGTTGATCGTCCCGGCAAACTGCGCCGCTCCACCCTGTCGCGCATCCCGGCCCTGTTCCCCGTGGCCCCGATAGAAGCCAAAGCGGCAAAAACAACCGCGCCCATGGAGCCTGCCGAATGACCGCAGCCTCACTCACCGTTACAGATGTCAGCTGGGGGCCGGGCCGTGCGGCGCCGCTCATCCTGCAGCCAATCAGCTTTCACCTCGATGCAGGCCGTGTGCTGGGTGTTGTTGGCCCCAATGGTGCCGGAAAGTCCAGCCTGCTGCGGGTGATTTACCGCTTCAACCAGCCGCGCAGCGGCAAGGTTGAGGTTGGTGACAGTGATATCTGGGCCCTGCCTCCAAAGGCTGCAGCGCAGCGCGTTGCTGCCGTGCTGCAGGAACAACCTACCGATTTTGCCCTGACCGTGGCGGAGATCGTTGCCCTGGGACGGGCGCCCTATCGCTCAGGGTTTGCGACACCGGGCGCGCGCGATGCGGCGATCATTGAGGGGATGCTGGACCGTCTCGATCTCTACAGCATGGTTGACCGGGCCTTCGGCACCCTGTCGGGTGGCGAGCGTCAGCGGGTCATGGTGGCGCGGGCACTGGCGCAGGAACCCTCACTTCTGGTGCTGGATGAGCCAACCAACCATCTGGATATCCGCCATCAGCTGGACGTGCTGGACCTGATCCGGGATCTGGATGTGACCATTGTCACCAGCCTGCATGATCTCAACATCGCAGCCGGCGCCTGTGATGAAATCCTGTTGATGTCCGAGGGCCGCCAGCTGGCCTTTGGCACGCCCCATGACGTACTGAGCGAGGACACCGTTAGTCGGGTCTTCAACGTCGCTGCCAGACGCGAAACCCTGACCCCCTCCGGGCAGGATCACCTGACCTTTCACCTCCCTGTTTCATAAGGATATCCCTGACTATGACTGCCCGTTTTTCAACAGTGACGCAGCTGCTCGCCGCCGGTGTTATTGCCGTCTCCCTCGCGCCGGTGGCGCAGGCAGAGACCACGGTACAGAGCTGCAACCGCAGCGTTGCATTTGATGCACCGCCGCAGCGTGCCATCTCCAATGACGTCAATCTGACCGAGATGATGCTGGCGCTGGGGCTGGCCGACCGGATGGTGGGCTACACAGGGATTTCCGGCTGGAAGACCCTGGATCCGGTGATGCGTGCTGGCGTTGCCGAACTGCCGGAACTGTCGGCAAAATACCCCTCCAAGGAGGTGCTGATCGGCGCCGATGCGGATTTCTTTTTTGCCGGCTGGAACTACGGCATGAAGGTGGGCGGTGAGGTCACGCCAGAAACCCTCGCCCCCTTTGATATCAAGGTCTATGAGCTGACCGAGAGCTGCATTCACATTGGTGAAAAGGCAAAGGTCAGCATGGATGACATGTATAACGACCTGCTGAACCTTGGCCGGATTTTCGCCGTTGAAGAAACCGCGGAGGCACTGGTTGCGGGCTACAAGGATGAGTTGGCCGCCTTTTCCAAGGATCGTCCCGAAGCCAGCGATCCGCTGCGCGTCTTTGTCTATGATAGCGGCGAGGACACGCCGTTCACCGCAGGCAAATACGCCATGCCCACCGCGCTGATCGAGGCGGCGGGCGGCAGCAACATCATGGATGATCTGGAAAAAAGCTGGGCCACTGTGACCTGGGAAGCCGTGGTCGAGCGCAATCCTGAGGTGATCGTCATCGTGAACTACGGGTCGGTCACCGCCGAGGAAAAACGCGCCTTCATGCGCAGCAACCCTGCATTTGCAGAGATCGACGCGGTAAAGAATGACCGTTTCGTGACCCTTGAGTATGTCGAAGCCACGCCTGGCCCGCGCAATATCCGCGCAATCAAGACGTTGGCAACCAGCTTTGACGCGGCGCAGGCGCATGCGGTAAGCAACTGATATGTCCACCGCCCACGCACATCCCGCAACTGAGCCGCGCCTGAGCGCGCGCGCCCGGCGGCGCCTGCGCGGGCGGCTGGCCTGGATACTGGGCGGGGCCGTGCTGACGGCCCTGACCCTGTCGATTGCCGTCTCTGTAGGCGCAGTTGGCATTCCGCTCACCTCCGTGTGGGGCATTATCGCCCACAAGCTGACCCACGGATCGGCGTTTGCGGCAGACAGTGTCTTCGACGCGAGCTGGAGCAAGGGACAGGCCGCGATTGTCTGGGACATCCGTTTCCCCCGCGCCCTGCTGGCGATGATGGTCGGCGCCGGGCTTGCCATGGTGGGGGCCAGTCTGCAGGCGGTGACCCGCAATCCGCTGGCCGATCCGCATCTGCTGGGCATCTCCGCTGGCGGCGCCTTTGGTGCGATTCTGGCGCTGCTGCATACTGGGCTGTTTCTGGGACTGTTGACCGTGCCCTTGCTGGCGTTTGTCGGCGCCCTTGCGGCCACGGCGCTGGTGCTGGCTGTTTCCCGCTTTGCCGAGGCGACCACCGCCGACCGGCTGGTGCTGGTGGGAGTGGCGGTCTCCTTTGTGGTTATGGCAGGGGCCAATGTTCTGATTTTCCTCGGAGATCCGCGCGCCACGCATACAGTGGTCTTCTGGATGCTGGGGGGGCTTGGCCTCGCCCAGTGGAGCCATCTGGCCTATCCTCTGGTGGTGCTGGTGCTCTGCGGCGGCTGGCTCTGGTCCCGCTCCGGCGATCTCAACGCGATGACAGTCGGGGACGAGACTGCCACCACGCTGGGCATCCCGGTGGCGCGGTTTCGCCTGATGACCTTTTGCGTCGGTGCGCTGATCACCGGGGTGATGGTCGCGTTTTCCGGCATGATCGGCTTTGTCGGATTGATCGTGCCACATGTGGCCCGGCTGATCGTCGGCGGTGATCATCGCCGGGTGCTGCCGGTCTCGGCGCTGTTTGGCGGGCTGTTCCTGGTCGCCGCCGATATCGCCGCCCGCACCCTGATGGCGCCGGAGGATATGCCGATCGGGCTGGTCACCGGGCTGGTGGGCGGTGTGTTCTTCATCTGGCTGCTGCGGCGGCGTTAGGGCTGCGGCGACAACAGACACTTAAGGCCCCCGCGCATCGGGGGCCTTTTGCAGTTTCAGACGTCAGGCAGCGGCGACCACGATCATTTCCACCAGCAGCTCAGGCCGCGCAAGCTTGGCTTCGCCACAGGCCCGCGCCGGGGCCGCGCCCTCAGGCACCCAAGCGTCCCACACCTCGTTCATCGCTGCGAAGTTGGCCATATCCGAGAGCCAGATCGTACATTGCAGCATGCGGGATTTGTCGCTGCCTGCCTCTGCCAGCAGCGCGTCAATCTTGTCGAGGCAATCCTGCGTCTGCTGGGCGATACTGGCCCCTGCAGTACCAACCTGACCGCACAGGTAAATGGTCTCGCCATGTTTAACGATTTTGCTCATACGCGTGCCAATATGATGGCGTTCGATCTGTGTCATAAGTTCCTCGTTCGGTGACGGCCACGCCGGAGGGCGGGTCTGCTTCAGGGATATCGGTCCGGTCGTGGCAAAGCAATGCACCCCGCGCCGGACATCAGATGGCAGCAGATCACCTCAGGCAAGCCGTTCAAATACCGCACAAATTTTGATGTTTGAATTCATCCTTGCCGAAAAGAGAAGCGCGCCCCTATAGTTTCCCCTGCGGAACATATGGCGCGTATTGCCGGGGTCACGACCGACCCCCTAGCGTCGACGACACGCGGGCACGACCGGCGACGTTCCAAAAAGAGCCTGCAACATCGCAGGGCCATCGACAGGGGGAAATGACATGACATCGACCAAGACCCGCGCGCGGATGTCGCGCCGCCAATTTCTGCTCAGCTGCGCGGCTGGCGCGCTGACCGTTGGGTTGGGCGCTTCGCTGGCTGAGCAGGGGCACGCCGCAGAACCGATCAAAGTCGCTGGCATCTACACGGTGCCCGTCGAACAGCAATGGGTCAGCCGCATTCATGTTGCCGCCCTCGCCGCGAAGGACCGTGGCGACATCACCTATACATTCTCCGAGAACACCTCAAACACCGATTACCCGCGGGTGATGCGTGAATATGCCGAACAGGGCCACAAGCTGATCATCGGTGAGATTTTCGGCGTGGAGGCGGAGGCCCGCGAGGTGGCAGCGGATTATCCGGATGTGGCCTTCCTGATGGGGTCTTCCTTCAAAGAAGACCCGGCGCTGCCCAATCTGGCGGTGTTCGACAATTATATTCAGGATGCGTCCTACCTGTCTGGCATTGTGGCCGGGGCCATGTCCGAGAGCGGCAATATCGGCATGGTTGGCGGCTTTCCCATTCCTGAGGTGAACCGCCTGATGCATGCCTTCATGGCAGGTGCACGGGAGATGAACCCCGATATCACATTCCAGGTCTCCTTCATCGGCAGCTGGTTCGATCCGCCCAAAGCCAAGGAAACCGCCTTTGCGATGATCGAGAACGGCGCGGACATGCTCTATGCGGAACGCTTTGGCGTCTCAGATGCGGCCAAGGAAAAGGGCGTTCTGGCCATTGGCAATGTGATCGACACGCAGGGCGACTACCCCGACACGGTGGCGGCCTCGGCCCTATGGCATTTTGAGCCAACTTTGAATGCCGCGATTGCCAAGGTACGGGATGGCAGCTTCACTGCGGCAGACTATGGCGTCTATTCCTTCATGAAGGAAGGTGGCGCATCACTGGCACCTTTTGGCACCTTTGAGGGGAAGATTCCGCAGAAAGCGCTGGATCTGATCGCCAGCCGCACAGCGGCCATCAAGGATGGCTCCTACGAGGTGGAAATCAACGACGCTGAGCCTGCGTCCTCCTGACGGGAGGCCGCCAATGGCGTCCGATAAAATGGGACAGGCACCGGGTCTCACCCCGGTGCTGCGCCTTCAGAACATCACCAAACGCTTTGGCAGCGTCACCGCGAACGATGACGTGAGCTTTGACCTGTTTCCGGGTGAAGTCATTGCCTTGCTTGGGGAAAACGGCGCGGGCAAGACCACGCTGATGAATATTCTGTTTGGTCAGTACACGGCCGATACAGGCGGCGTGGAGCTGTTCGGCGCCCCCCTGCCGCCCGGTGCGCCACGCGCCGCCTTGGATGGCGGCGTCGGCATGGTACATCAGCATTTCACGCTGGCGGACAATCTGACGGTCTGGGAGAATATCACCCTTGGTGTGGAGCCGCTGCTGGGGCTGGGCCTGCGGGCAGGACCGGCCAAGGCCCGCATCCGCGCGCTGGCCGAGCAGTTTCATCTGAAGGTCGATCCCAACGCGAAGGTTGCGCGGCTCACCGTTGGCGAGCGTCAGCGGGTTGAGATCCTAAAGGCGCTGTACCGGGACGCACGGATCCTCATTCTGGACGAACCCACAGCAGTCCTGACGCCACAGGAATCCGACGCGCTATTTGCCACCCTGCGCGAAGCCATCAACCGGGGACTTTCGGTGATCTTCATCTCGCATAAACTGCATGAGGTGATGGCGATTTCCGACCGGGTTCTGGTGCTGCGCCATGGCAAGCTGGTGGCCGAACGGCAGACCGCAGATACAGACAGTGACGCGTTGGCTGCGCTGATGGTCGGTGCCGATGTGGTGCCTGCAAAATTTGCCGCCAACACACCCGGCCCTGCCCTGTTGCAGTTGCGCGATGTCACCACACCCAGCGCCGGGGCCAGCCCTGGTTTGCAGCATGTCTCGCTTGATCTGGCGGCGGGTCAGATCACCGGATTGGCCGGGGTGTCCGGCAATGGACAGGCCGCGCTGTCTGATCTGGTCTCGGGCCTGATCACGCCGCAGTCCGGCAGTCTGACCCTGAACGGCGCCGCCCCGGCAGGCTGGTCCCCGCGTGAGGCCATCACCGCCGGGATCGCCCGCATTCCAGAAGATCGTCACAAGACAGGCACCATCGCGGATTTCGATCTGACGGAGAATGCGATCCTTGAAACCTATGTCACCCGTTTCAGCCACCGGGGCTGGCTCGACTGGCGGGCCGCGCGTGACTTCGCCAAGACTGTGATCACAGGCTATGACGTGCGCTGTCCCGGCCCCGACACCCGCATCCGGCTGCTGTCAGGCGGCAATATGCAGAAACTGATCCTTGGCCGTGTGCTGGAACAATCGCCGCAGATCATCCTGGCCAACCAGCCAGTGCGCGGGCTGGATATCGGAGCGGTCACCTATGTACATGAACAGCTGGCCAAAGCCTGCGCCCGTGGGGCGGCGGTTCTGCTGATTTCCGAGGATCTGGACGAGATCATGCAGCTTTCTGATGTGATCCATGTGATCAGCGAAGGACGCCTGAGCCCCGGGTTCGCCCGAGGTTCCAAACAGCCAGAAGAACTGGGGGCCTGGATGGCTGGTCATGGCTTTGAGACCCCACAGACGGAGGATGGCCATGCGGCTTGAACCGATTGCCGCACCGAGCTGGCAGCGGCGGCTGATGCCGCCTGCGCTGGCGCTGCTGGCGACCTTTGCCCTTGCCGCGCTGCTGGCACAGATCGCGGGCGGAGAGCCGCTGTCGATTTTCGGCCTGATCCTGACTGGGGCGTTCGGGTCGAAATTTGCGCTGCTTGAGACGCTGAACCGGGCCACCCCGTTGATTTTTACCGGCCTCGCCATTGCCGTCGCCTTTCGTGCCAAGCTCTGGAATATCGGAGCCGAGGCGCAGCTTTATGCGGGGGCTGTGATCACCGTTGTTCTCGGCACCGGCGCGCTAAACCTGCCTGCGCCGCTGTTGCTGCCCCTACTCGGCGCGGCGGCGCTGATCGCGGGGGCGGTGCTGCTGCTGGGGCCTGCGCTGTTGAAGACACGGCTGGGGGTGGATGAGGTGGTTACAACGCTGCTGTTCAACTTCATATTCCTGTTGTTCGTCTCCTACCTTCTGGAAGGGCCGCTGAAGGATCCGATGGGCATGGGTTGGCCAAAATCACCACGGCTGAGCGCCGACGCGCGGCTGCCCCGCGTGGTGGACGGGCTGCGGCTGCACTGGGGGTTTGCGCTGGCGCTTATTTCGGCTTTGGTGATCTGGGTGATCAACACCCGCACCACGCTGGGCTATGAGATGCGCGCAGTTGGCCAGAATGCCGAAGCCGCGCGATTTGCGGGCATCCCAGTCACAAAGGTGATCCTGAAAACCGCGCTGTTGTCTGGCGGTCTGGCCGGATTGGCGGGCTATTCCGAAGTATCAGGCCTGAAAGGCGCTCTGACACTCGATCTCAGCCCCGGTTTTGGCTACACGGGCATTGTTGTGGCCATGCTGGCGCTGTTGCATCCAATTGGCGTGGTTTTTGCAGCGCTGTTTGTCGCCGCGATTTTTGTCGGAGCGGACAGTATGAGCCGCGCCGCAGGTGTTCCCAGCTATCTGGCCGATATCATGCTGGCCTCTGCCCTGCTGCTGATGGTGCTGGCGATCCTTCTGAGCAAATTCCGGCTGCGGAGGGACTGAGATGGATATCCTTGAAATCCTGCTTTCTGCCAGCTTCTGGGCCGCCGCGATCCGCATCGCCTCGCCGCTGATATTTGCCACGTTGGGAGAGCTGATCTGCGAACGCGCGGGGGTGCTGAACCTCGGGATTGAGGGGATCATGGTCGCTGGCGCCTTTTCCGGCTGGATCGCGGTCTGGGCCGGGCTGCCGCTCTGGGGTGGGGTTGGTGTGGCGCTGCTGACCGGCATGGCCTTTGGCCTGCTGCATGCGACGCTCAGCGTGCCTTTCGGGTTGTCGCAGCATGTGGTGGGCATCGGGCTGACACTGCTGGCCACGTCGCTGACCTTTTACACCTACCGCGTGGTGCTGCCGGAGGTGTCATCGCCGCCCAAGATCGAGGCGTTTCAGCCCTATGAAATCCCGTTTTTATCAGACCTGCCGCTACTCGGCCCGGCGCTGTTTTCCCAGACACCGCTGACCTATGCCGCCTTTGTGCTGGCGGCACTCTGCGCCTACACCCTGTATCGCACGCCGCTGGGGCTGGCGGTGCGCGCGGCGGGTGAAAACCCATCGGCAGTGGCCGCGCAGGGGCTGTCAGTGACCGCGATCCGCATGGGCGCGGTGGTGGTGGGCAGCGGATTTATGGCGGTTGGTGGCGCGTTCCTAACGCTCTCGGCCTTTGACAGTTTCTTCTTCGATATGGTGAACGGGCGCGGCTGGATCTGCATTGCGCTGGTTGTCTTTGGCGCGTGGCGACCGGGTAAGGCGGTGCTGGGTGCGATCCTCTTTGCCGCATTTGATGCCTTGCAGATCCGCCTGCAACAGACCGGGATCGGCGCGGTGGTGCCTTATCAGCTGTTCCTGATGCTGCCCTATATTCTGTCGATACTGGCGCTGATCCTGATGTCGCGCCGCGCCGAGGTGCCCGCCGCGCTGATGGTGCCATTCAACAAGGGAGAAAGATGATGTTGGATCTGTTGATCAAGGGCGGCACCCTGCCCGATGGCTCTGTCGCGGATATCGGCATCACCGGTGACACGATCACCGAGGTGGCGCCGTCCATTGACGCGACAGCCGGGGAGACCATCGAGGCCAGCGGTGATCTGGTCGCGCCGCCCTTTGTCGACCCGCATTTTCACATGGATGCGACGCTGTCCTACGGGCTGCCGCGGGTGAATGCCTCTGGCACGCTACTGGAGGGGATCAGCCTATGGGGAGATCTGCGCCAGGAGGCCAGTGTCGAGGATATGGTCAGCCGCGCGCTCACCTATTGTGACTGGGCAGCCAGCATGGGGTTGCTGGCAATCCGCACCCATGTGGATACCACCCCCGACCACCTGCGGGGCGTGACCGCGATGCTGGAGGTCCGCGAGGCGGTTAAGGATTATATTGACCTGCAATTGGTCGCCTTTCCGCAGGACGGGTTGTACCGGGCAGAAAACGGGCGTGAGAATCTGATCCGCGCGCTGGACATGGGCGTCGATGTGGTGGGCGGCATCCCGCATTTCGAACGCAGCATGCAGGACGGCGCGGAGTCTCTGTGCGATCTCTGCCGAATAGCGGCGGATCGGGGGCTACAGGTCGACATCCATTGTGACGAAACCGATGATCCGCTGTCTCGCCATATCGAAAGCCTGGCGCAGGAGACGCTGCGCCACGGGTTGCAGGGACGGGTTGCGGGCAGTCACCTCACCTCCATGCACTCGATGGACAATTACTACGTCTCCAAGCTGTTGCCGCTGATTGCCGAGGCCGGGATTGCGGCCATCCCCAATCCGCTGATCAATATCGTCTTGCAGGGGCGGCATGACAGTTTTCCCAAACGGCGCGGACTGACCCGGGTGAAGGAATTGCTGGCCCATGGCGTCACGGTGGGCTGGGGTCAGGATTGTGTGCTGGATCCGTGGTACAGCCTTGGCACCGGCGACATGCTGGATGTCGCCTTCATGGGGATGCATGTCGCGCAGATGACCCACCCGGATGAGATGGCACAGTGTTTCACCATGGTAACCGAGAGCAATGCCGCCATCATGGGGCTGGACGGCTATGGCCTGAAGAAAGGCGATCGCGCGTCTTTGGTGGTGCTGGATGCCGCCACCCCGACCGAGGCACTGCGTCTGCGGCCTGCGCGCCTTGCCGTCGTGGCCAAGGGCAAGGTGATCAGCCGGAGCGCGCGCGGCGATGCGGATATATCCATCCCCGGCCGCCCGACACAGGTGCGGCGGCGCCATCTGATGCCCGGATAACCTGACATCAGATCAACAGATACGGCAGGCCAACGCACGCCGCCGTCAGTAACAGCAAGGCTACCAGCATTACCAACCCGTCGCGGGTCAACATCGCAACAGCGAGGCTGCTGACCACGATTCCCAGTGTCGAGGAGCTGAACGGCACCAGCTCAAGAAAGGGCATCGCCAGCCCGCAAAGCGCGCAAATCACCCGCGGGACAGTCAAAAAAGGCTGACGCAGCAGGATTTTGACACGGGCCTCTGTGTGACGATCCAGAAACCGCGCCATGCGGCGCATCGGTCCCAAGACCTTTCGCGCGCGGCCAGAGGAGACCCGCTGCCTGCGAAGCCAATCCGGCAACCAAAGATGATCGCGCCCCAATGCCATCTGCCCCGCAATCAGGAAGATCAGCATCCCGCAGATGGTCGAAAACAGCGGCACCCCGCTGAGAGGGGACACAACGGCCATTGCAGGGAGAAGCAGCGTCGCCGACATTGACGAATGGCCCAGATCCTCCACAACGTCTGCCACGCTGATGCTGTCTTCCTCCAGCAGCTCTGTTGTGGCGTCGATCATCTCGGCAACGGGTTGGTTTTCGGCGGTCATTCTGTGCAGGCTCCTGTTCAGCGGCGCGCAGTTGGTTCACGGGCAAAACGTGTTCGGCCCGCCGTAGTTCCGTGGCATCTGCGCCTCGGCCCGCCTGTTCAGACCCACGAGCCAAGCTTCAGTGCCAAACCCGTCTGCGTTTTCTCAAGGAACCCGCCACATCTGCGGGAACCGTTTCCTGATGCGGAACGTTACCCCAGCGCAACCCCGTGATGAGACGGGACGGGCCCCGGCTGATCGGGGCCAACCGGGGCCGCGACCGGGCACCTGCCCGCGCCCCATCCTTCCGCTGGTCGCAGACTGGCGTGCATAAGACCGGGAAATATTCCGGATTGGAGACGGCCCAGCGCCGCGAAACGAAAGGAAATTGATATGCGACTTTTCATTGCTGCTCTTGCCCTGGCCGGGTTGGCCGCCTGCGAAACCACCGAAGGGTTCGGCCGTGACGTCTCCGATCTCGGCAACGCGATTACCGAAGAATCTCAGGAAGCGCAGTAAATCAGCTGCGCCGGAACACCCTGTCAGACCCGTTCTGGCGGGGTGTTTTTGCATTTGAGGCAGAGCGTGCAAATTTTATCGTGACATCGGCATCTGTCTGCGGTTGACCTTGCCCTGAAGTCACAGAACCATTGCGGTACGGCAGCCCGCCTTGGCTTTGATCAGCTGCCGACATGTTCCAGATGCGCCCCAGACCGAGGATGCCAATGCCTGACTGCCCTGACCGCCGCCCATTAAACGCAGCATTGGGCGCGCGCCCTACCGTGGCGTGCATCAGCTGCCCCGGGCGCGCTCAGCAGATGCTCCTGCACGTCCTGGCGACAGCAACCCTGTTGGTGGTCTTATGGATGCCCGTACTGGCAACAGCCCAGACCAGCAGTGAACCGGTTCAGACTGACAGTGCGATCCAACTGGACGGCAAAGCGGCCCCGGATTCGCAGATCCGCCGCCGGATCGTCGAACTTCTGGGGGAGATCGACGGTTTTGATAAAGTCGGTGTCTCGGTCTCCAATGGTGTGGTGACCCTTGCGGGCGAGGTTCTGGACAACGCACGCCAGACCCAGCTCACCACCATGATTGAGCGGATAGACGGCGTTGTGGCGATCGAGAACCAGACCTTGGTCAACGGTCGGCTTGATGAGCGGCTGGACTCCGCCCTTTCCAGACTTAAGGAACGCACGCGCAATATCATCGCCAATGCGCCGATCTTCTTTGTTGCGATGCTGGTTTTTGTGATGATCTCCGCCTTTGGCTGGCTGGTCACCACCCGGTTGCGGATCTGGCAGCGTCTGGCGCCCAATTCGTTCATCGCAGAGGTCTACAGCGCCGTTGCCCGCATTGCATTCATCATTCTGGGACTGGTGGTGGCACTGGATATCCTTAATGCGACCGCGTTGTTGGGCGCGGTTCTGGGGGCTGCGGGTGTTGCAGGTCTGGCCGTGGGTTTTGCGGTGCGTGACACGGTGGAGAATTTCATCGCCTCGATCCTGCTGAGCCTGCGGCAACCCTTCCGGCCGAATGATTTTGTCGAGATCGCAGGCGATATGGGGACCGTGGCCCGGCTGACCTCGCGTGCGACCATTCTGATTTCGCCGGAGGGCAACCATATCCGCATCCCCAATGCGACCGTCTTCAAGGGGCGGATCGTCAACTATACCCGCGATGCAAACCGGCGGTTCGAGTTTGAACTGGGTGTTGATGCCGACGCCGATCTGGCGGCTGCGCTGTCGACGGCGGTCGACGCATTGCAATCGCTGCCCTTCGTGCTGCGCGATCCGTCGGTCGGCGCCTGGGTCAAGGAAGTGGGCGATTCCAACGTGATCCTGACTTTCACCGGCTGGGTCGACCAGACGCGCAGCAGCTTCCTGAAGGCGCGCGGCGAGGCGATCCGCACCGCCAAGACCGCTCTGGAGAGCAATGGGTTTGGCCTGCCGGAACCGATCTACCGCCTGCGCGTCGATGCCAATGCAGCGGCCAGTCTTCTGCCGGTCGCAGATCAGCCACACAGCGCCCCTGCGGCAGATACCGGTCCTGCCGCGACTGAGACTCCGCTGCCAGCCGCCTCAGATCCGGCGCGGGTTGAAGACGCCAATGAGGAAGCCGCCATCCGTGAACGCAACGCCCCTGATGGCGGCGGCGATCTGCTGAGTGAGGGTCAGAAGGCGGAATAAACCCTGCGCGGTGCAGCCATGCGGACCCGCATTTTCGCGGAACAATCGCTCACGTCTCTGCGTTGCCACTGAGACAAAGGAGCATCCCATGGCGGAAACCAACAGAACATCGATCAAGAGTGATAACACCTATGATGCCCTGCGCGACAAGGGCTACAGCAAGTCCAAAGCGGCAGCCATCGCCAATGCCCAGGCCAACGACAACATGGCCCCCTCTGAAAAAGGCGGCAAAGCCCCCCCATATGAGGATTGGACCAAGGACGATTTGATGGAGCGCGCCCGCGAGCTTGAGATCGAGGGGCGTTCGACCATGAACAAGGACGAACTGATCAAGGCTTTGCGCAACGGCTGATCACATCAGACGCAGTCTGTAGTATTCCGCGATAGGGAGACATAATCGATGGTAGAATATGCTGGAATTGGCGGGCTTATTGTCCTGCTGTTGTCGATCTGGGCAATCGTATCGATTGTCGGGTCCAACGCTGGCACCGGTAAAAAAGTCATCTGGGTGGTCTTTGTTCTGATCCTGCCCATCTTCGGTTTTATCTGCTGGCTGCTCTTTGGTCCGCGCGCCCGCTGATCAGCGATGCGCCTCAATCAGAACGATGCCATTGCGTGATAAAAAGCGCAGCTTCATACGGAAGCGGCGCTTTTCTATTGGCTTTGTATGCAGGAATTGTCAGCAGATCAGGTGTTGAGCTGCAGCACGTGGTGCACCCCGACGTCAGGGTGGCCTTCGGTCTCGCTCATGCTGGCGCGCAGCAGTTTGAGACCAACCAGAACCGCGTTGCCCTGAGAGGCCCAGACGGCCGCCTCACGTGGCGTCATTCTCAAGAGCGTCACCTTTGGATCATCGCGCCCCTTCTCGAACCAGGCACCAACCGCAAAGCTCCACAGCTCGTCCAGCTTATCAGGGTCATTGGAGACCTCAATCGGGCCACGCACGCTGGCGTGATAGTCCTGACCATCCGATACGAAGGTCAGCTGTGCATCAGCGCCAAGGCCGGTCGCTTTTACCAGATCGCTATCGGATGAGCTGATGAACCAGATCGCGCCATTCTCAACATCGGCGAAATGAGTCATCGGCTGCGGGTGCTGCTCGCTGTCGCGCACAGCCAGCATGGAGGTGCGGCGTTTTTCCAGCTGATGCCAGAGTTGAGAAATCGCGTCGTCTTTTGTTTCGGTCTGTCGTGCCACGGCTGAAATCCTTTATTTATATGCTCGCGCCTGTTCCAAGGCTTGCGTGGAGGGCGGGCATCGGCCCGCTCCCCTTGCTGCTGTCAGCTATTGCTGTCGTCGATGCCGCCTCGGTCAAACAGAGGCGAAGAATTTATCCAATTCACGCTCCGCCTCTTCGCGGGCCTTGCCGTATTTGGTTTGCAACAGGCCGACCAGCTGCTCGCGGTCGCCTTTGGCTTGCTCCACCTCATCATCCGTCAACTCGCCATAGGCTTCGTGGAATTTACCCTTCAGGGTCGCCCAATTGCCTTTGATCTGGTCCTGATTCATAGCGTGCTCCTATCGTTGCGGTATCGTCGCCTAACCAACGTGCCGATATTGGCTTGGTTCCCGGAAATTTTTCTCCCGCGCCACCACCGGCGCCCCGTGCCAGATCTTCTGACAGTTGTCTTGGCTGCGCCCGCCAACTGAGCAAAGGATCGGGAACCAACCGCCACAGTCGGCGTTGAGAGCATGAGCCATCCAGACAAAACAGGAGAGGCAAATGACTGATCACAGCACCACCCCGCACCCGATTGAGCGGGCCAAGCACCATGCCAACGAATTGGCCGAACAGGCGCAGGATACGCTGCGAAGCGAGGCGCGCGCCCGCGCCGAAGAGGCTCAGGCACAGGCCGCAGGTGAAGCCGCCGCAGTGGCCCGCGCAGCGGATGCCGCAGCCTCCGAACTTCCGCAGGGGTCTTTTCAGGCCGAGGCGGCGCAACAACTTGCACAGGGCCTGGAGCAATTCGCAGATAAAGTCCGGACTGCCGATCTCGACAAGGTGCTCCGCGACACCGGTGATTTTGCCCGCAAGAACCCGATGCTGTTTCTTGGTGGGGCGGCGCTGCTTGGCTTCGCTGCAACCCGGTTCCTGAAGTCCACGGCCCCCGAAGAGGACCGCGCCGCAACTTCGGCAGATGACGTCACCGATGATCCTTGGGGCACCCATGAGGCGGGCCACGCATATTCGGCCAGCAGCGACGACACCGACCGCAGTGCCATGGCACGCGAGACCGGCAACGTATCTGCCCACGGCGCCACACGGAGGGCGTCATAATGAAAGAGCAGAATACAGCAGCCAGCCCCTCCGAGGCACCGGGCATCATTGTGACCGTGCTGAAGCAGATGTCGCAACTGATGCAGGATGAGGTCCGCCTGATGAAGGCCGAGATGTCCCGCAACCTCTCCCGCGCGGGCGTGGCGCTTGCGATGATTGCCGTTGGCGCTGTGCTGGCCATCGTGGGCCTGCATGTGCTGGCCGCCGCTCTGGTCGCAGCAATCGCCGCCCTTGGCCTGAGCGTCGGCACCGCCGCGCTGATCGTCGGCGGGCCGCTGATCGCGCTGGCGGTTGGTTTGGTCATGCTGGGCGTCAACCGTCTGTCCCCGGCCGCCCTGATGCCCGACCGCAGCCTGCGCAACGTCCAGCGCGATCTGAAGACCCTGAAGGAGACCACACGTCATGCCTGAGACATCTGAATTGACCGACCTTGAAAGCGACGTGGCCCGCGACCGCGTGGCCCTGTCCAAATCTCTTGATACGCTGGCTGTCAGCCTGTCGCCTGATCGTATTGCCACGCAGGTCTCGGCCACCGCATCGCACTATGGCGGCGAAATCTCGCAGCAGCTGTTGTCAACTGCGCGGGCCAACCCGGCCGCACTGGCCCTGGTGGGCACCGGCATTGCGCTGCTGATGTCCGGCGCGGGTCAGCGCCGAGAGCCCGGCCCGCGCCCGCAACCCAATACGCCAACCCGGACGCCTGCGACGCGGGCGATACAGCCAGTGGCGAGCAAAGGTCCAAGCGCCAAACGCCTGCGCGCCGCTCTGGATGACGGGCTGGACAGGTTGCCGCCCAAGGCCCGCAAGCAAATCCGCAAGGCGCGTCTGGCCGCGATCCATATTCAGGAAGATCTGGAGCGCCGCGCTGCCAAACTCAGCCGGGCCTCGCAGGAGGGCGTCGCTGCCCAACCTCTGGTGGCCGGAGGGCTGGCCTTCGGCCTTGGTGCCATCGCTGCAGCGCTGCTGCCGCAGACCCGGCAGGAAGATGCGCTCCTAGGTGAAAAGCGCGATGCGTTGATGGCGGAGGCCCGCGACATCCTGCAACAGGAGATGCGCAGTCTTGCCAACAAGGGCGAAACCGCCCTGCACGAACAGGTCAGTAAAGGGCGCGACGCTCTACATGCCTCGCTCAACTGATCTGGCCACACACCCCCTTCGCCCTGTCAGGGACGGAGGGGGTCTCTTTGAACAAGGCCTTTGCCAATGTTGAATTCCATGCTCTCTGACCGGGCAACACGTATCATGCTGCTCATCGTGACAGCCCTTGCACTTGGCCTTGCGCTCTTTTTCGCAAAACCCGTTCTTGCGCCTGTTATTTTCGCGGTAGTCGTCGGGATCGTGGTCTCTCCGCTTGCCGACCGGCTGCAGGGGATTGGCGTTGCGCGCGTGATCGTCGCAGCCAGTCTGTTGCTGTTTTCATGCGCCATTATTGTCCTGCTGTTCCTGTCGCTCGAACCGCTGATATCCGGCGTGGTCGAAGATCTGCCAAAGATCAAACAGGAAATAAAAAGCTGGGTTTACATGATGTCCGGCCTGCTGCGCGGGATTGAGGCGATCAGTCAGGAGATTGAGCAGACGGTCGGCACCGGCGCGGCGGGACCTGATGTCAGCACCGGCTTTCCGACGCTGATGGATGCGCTGTGGGTGGCCCCGAACTTTGGCGCGCAGGTGTTCATCTTCATCGGAACGCTGTTCTTTTTCGTGCTGACGCGGACCGATATCTACGCGGCGGCCGGATCACTTGGCAAACGGCTCTATCGCGCGGAGCATGAGGTCGCGCGCTATTTTGCGGCTGTGACGCTGGTCAACGCAGGCTTGGGCGTCGCCACCGCAATTGGCCTCGCGACCCTTGGGATTAACAGCGCGCTGATCTGGGGGCTCGCGGCGATGTTGCTGAACTTCATCCTCTACCTTGGGCCATTGATGATGATCACAGGGCTGACCTTTGTTGGGATGACACAGCTGGGCGGGGCCGCAGCGCTGATGCCACCGGCGTTGTTTTTGGCGCTCAATCTGATTGAGGCACAATTTGTGACGCCAGCCTTTGTCGGCCATCAACTGCATCTAAGCCCGCTGGTGGTGTTTCTTGCCATTGTTTTCGGCCTGTGGATCTGGGGACCCGTCGGCGCTATCGTCGCCTTGCCAGTGATGCTCTGGATCGGGCAATTGCTGCGCTCCTCGGCGGAGGCGCGCAGACTACAGGGCGAAGAGAACCCGACAGGCTGAGCCGCACAACCCGGGCGGGGCGTCAGGCTCAGTGGCTGCCATCACACCACATCTTCGGTCGCGCCCGGCAGCGATTGGTGCAAATCCGCCATCTTCTGCGGATCATGCGGCACCAGAAATCCGCTGCGGGTCTGTGGCAGGCGAACGCCGTTGCGCTGAATCTCACGGTGCCACCAATCTGCTGCTGCCTCGACAGCGCGGGCCTCTGCCGGCATCTGCTCCCGATGCCACCAATGGGCACATATCGCCTGCCAGGTTTTAGCGACGCGCTGCTTGTCTGTGATCCGAAGCGCCACCTCCGTATCCCAGCGCATTGATCGCCCATTCATATTGGCGGATCCGATCATCGCAAAACTATCATCTGCAATCAGAACCTTGCTGTGCACATAGATCACGGGTGACCCTGCCAGAACCGATGGCGCTTCGCGCTCCGCCAGAAATGGCTGCACCGGGCTTGCGATTGTGGCCCGCGCGCCAAAGGCTGTCTGCACCGTCTCCAGAGCCTGCCCCTGCAACGCCATGCCGTAGCGCGCATCCAGATCGCGATTGCCCTCAAACGCCACATCATCCGGCAGCGCTGGCAGAACCAATATCAGTGAGAGATCCGGGTTGCGTTTGGCGGCGGCGGCCAGCCCATCAGCCAGCACGCTGGACCGCAGGAACTGGGTCTCCAGGTAGATCAGGCGTTCTGCCCGTTCGAAAGCGGCCAGATAATCCTCTTCGATCTCGCGCAGGACCGTACGGGGTGATACCGCCCAGAACCCGAAGCGGCGCGGCGCAGAGATCGTGCGCCGAATGAGCTGTCCTTCTGGCGGTGTTTCTTTTCCGGCGACATAGCGCTGGAAATGACGCAGGTAATGGGCCGCCTCCCGCGCCTCGGGGCCGCTGACCAGAAGTTGCACATCCGCCCAGGTCTCCTGCGATGGCAGATCATGTTTCAGCGTGTCGCGGCGCCGATCATTCAGATCCAGCCCGCCGACATACAGAAGACGCTCATCAATCACCGCCAGTTTTTGGTGATGGGTGACGGGGCGGACCTCCGGGAGGACCTCATCGCCTGGGGCATCCTCCGACGGGGAGGACTGGCTATGGTCGAGGTTCTGCGTCTTCTTCATCTTGACGAAAGGACCAAAGGCAAGGCGCGGCAGAAGGCCCGCGCGCGCCGGATGCATTGCACCCTCGACCTGGAGATGTCCCACCGGATCATTGGTGGCACGACGGGCCAGCCGTGCGGCAATAGCCTGCGCCTGAGCCACACTGCGCTTGGTCTTTTGGTGCAGCTCCTGTCCCATGACCGGGTCAAAATCGCTGATCACCAGATGAAAATCGACACCCCGTGCCACGACATGTTCAACCAGATCGGCCCATGTTTCGCCGATGGCGCGGGCTTCGGGGCTGAGCAAAGCGGTCGAGAAATCGAAAATACGGAAACTGGCACGCACCTCTTTTTTAGCGCCCAGCACTGCGCGTTCAAACGCGGGCCACGCCTGCGCCGCCGTTACCAGAACTTCAAAAACCTCTGAATCGGTCGCGTCACCCGGTGTGTCGGAGGTCCGCATTGTCATTTGCACCCTTTTGTTCCGCAATCGCCGCCGCTGCGGTGTCATCACTACGCGGGAAGACGACCTCGTAGGTAAACTCGGTCTCAGTTTCCGTAACCTTGGCGTCGCCGTTCAGCTGGGCAACAAAGGCCTTGATCAGCCGCGCGCCAAGCCCGCTGGTGAAATGGCGGTCTTCATGTGCCAGCCCGGACTGCGGATCCAACGCATTGTGGATTGCAAGACGGCACATACCGTCTTTTTCTTCGGTGAAAAAGACCTGAACCACGCGCCGTCCGTCCTCAGCCTCACCGGCATATCTGACCGCGTTGGTCAGCGCCTCGGCAACCAGCATGGACAGGTTTACCGCATCATCCTGATTGAGCGGAACCGTCTCCAGCTTGGTTTCGATGGACACAACCGCATCAGAGCCGAGCGACATGGCCGCGACCTCTTTTGCAAGGGCGGTAATCAGCTCAGCCGCATCGACGGTTGTGACGTCCGGATTTGTGTTCAGAGAGCGGTGGATCGCCGCCAGCCCGCGCACCCGGCGCTGAAGCTGCGCCAACACCGTACGCGCCTCATCTGACCGCGCCGACCGGGCCTGCATATTCATGATGGAGGCGATCAGCTGAAGGTTGTTCTTCACCCGGTGGTGGATCTCGCGCAGGAGAATGGTCTTCTCGCGCAGATCAATTTCACGGCGCTCCTCCGCCTTGCTGAGGATCAGCACCATCCGGTTGAAGGATTGCTGCGCCTCGGCGAATTCACGTGGCGGGTTGATCAGCTCCAGTTGCGCCTGCTTGCGCTCGCCCAAGGCGTAGCGCCGCATCGCCGCGCGCAGATCGCTGAGGTGGCGGATCACCAGACGGTGCAGACCAAAAACCCCGACAACCATACCCGCCAGCCACATCAACACCGGAAAGGCCAGTGTGAAGACCCAGCCGCCGGCGCCGGTGGCCATCTTGGCCTGCGCTGCGGGCCAGCTGCCCACAACCGCAATCTGGCCCGGGATAATATCGCTCACTGCAAAGAAACGTTCCTCGCCCGCGTTTGACACCGCAAAAAATGTCTCGCCGGATCGCGCCATCAGATCCTCGCGCAGTGATGTCTGTGGCAGGATCAACCCGGCCTCGGACCGAGGTTCGGAGGCAGACAGAACGTCGCCCTCCTCATTGATCGTGGCGAAGCGGATCCCCTCCAGCTTCCAGTCATCGGTGAAGAAACTGCTGGTCAGCCGGTTCGGGATTGCCAGAACGAGATAGGCTACTGCCCTGCCCGCTTCTTCAATGGGGCGTGTGAGGGACAGCTCAAATCCATCGCTGCCGTCAAGATTCCGCCCAACGCCATAAGACGGCGTGTCACGGGACAGGGCGCGTTGGAAGATCGGTGTATTGGCGATACTCGCCTGCCCCCCGCCTGAACTGCAGACCCGCTGCCCATCCGGGCGATACAGGCCCGCGAAGGAATAGGCCGCCTGCTCTGCCACAAACGACGTCATCATCGCATTGCATGCATCGGGCTGATCGCTGAGTGGAAGCGCTATCGCACTGAGCGCCTCCGCAGCGCCGTTGGTCCGCTGCAGAAGCTCGCGCTCCGCCAAGGCCGCATTCTCTGCCCGCGCCAGAATGGCGACGCGCGACAATCGTGCGGCCTCGTCTATCACTGAATAGGTCTGATAGATGGCAATCATGCCCAACGGCAACAGGGCCAAGGTCATGAGAGCGGCGAGCCTGAAAAACAGACCGCCGGCCAGTGCCCGCCCCAACCTCATGTTATGCCACGCTTTGCCGCGACACGATGCCAGCCGTGACGGTATCCGTCAGCTCCATCGGCTCATCTTCGTCAAGGTGCATCAGTTCAGCCAGTCGCGCACGCCCGCGATTGACGCGGCTCTTGATCGTGCCGACCTTGACACCGCAGGTTTCCGCCGCCTCCTCATAAGAGAAGCCGCCTGCGCCGACCAACACGAGCGCCTCGCGCTGCTCATCGTTCAGCTGCGCAAATGCCGTGTTGAAGTCACGCATGTTCAGGCGTCCATCATGGTCGGGTTTCTGTGACAGCTGTTCGGACAGGACCCCGTCGGCGTCCTCGACCTCGCGGCGGCGCTTACGGCGCAGAGAATAATAGGTGTTGCGCAGGATCGTGAAGAGCCAGGCCCGCATATTGGAGCCTTCCTCGAATTTTTCGATATTGGTCCAGGCCTTCACCAATGTGTCCTGCACCAGATCATCGGCCATCGCTGTGTTGCGGGTCAGGCTGATGGCAAAGGCGCGCATGGCACCGAGGTGGTCGACCAGCTCGTCTCTTGGGTCACTCATTGGTGTCACCGGCGCCATTACCCGAGGATTTCGCGGGCTCTGAACCCTTTGCCTTGAGCTGATCCAGCAGGTTGGCGAAGCGATCAGGAATAGGTTCGGAGGCCAACGTATCGAAGGCCTTCTTGAGATTGCTATCGATCTCTCGCTCGACCGCATCGCTGCGTGTTTCGGTTGCCTTGTGCTTTTCCATACGATCCAACTATATTTTTTTACGTAGGCTCTGGAACCAAACGCAGTTACCGAGCGTATGGTTCCATATGTATTCAGAAAAAAAGGGACATATCAAATGACCGCCCCGACGGGAGAAGTTCTTGCTAATCAGATTGGGTCTAACCTGCCATTTCTGCGTCGTTACGCCCGTGCGCTGACAGGGAGCCAGACAAGCGGTGACACCTATGCCCTTGCTACTTTGGAGGCGATCCTGGCCGAGCCTGATCGTTTCGAGCCGGAGCTGAAGGCCAAGGTGGCCCTTTTTCGCGCTTTCCATATTATCTGGAGTTCCAGCGGGGCCCCGCTGGAGATGGATGAGCCCGACAACGGGCTGGAGACACAGGCGCAGAAGCATTTGCGCAGGCTGACGCCCAACACCCGCGAGGCGTTGCTGCTCCACACGATCGAAGATTTCAGCACCGCCGAAGTGGGACAGGTCATGGATATCAGCGCCGCAGAAGCGGGAGAGCTGGTCAAGATCGCCTATCAGGAGATGTCTAAATCCACCTCCGGCCGCATTATGATCATTGAGGATGAAGCCATCATCTCCATGGATCTTGAAGGTATCGTGTCGGATATGGGCCATCGCGTCACGGGCATCGCCCGCACGGAAGATGCCGCGCTGAAACTCGCGCAGCAGGAAACGCCCGACCTTATCTTGTCGGATATCCAGCTGGCGGACAATTCCAGTGGCATCGACGCGGTGAACAAGATTCTGGCGGCGCATTTCGACTGTCCCGTCATTTTCATTACCGCCTTCCCCGAGCGGCTGCTGACCGGCGAGGGACCAGAGCCTGCGTTCCTGATCTCAAAGCCATATACAGAGGATCAGGTCCGTTCGGCTGTGAGCCAGGCGATGTTCTTCTCATCGACCGAGACGCTCAAAGCCTGATCAACGCCCGATGCTTGAGCTCTGATAGCCGCCTGGAGACAGGCGGCTATTGCTTTTGAGTATTTATGGAAAGGTGACAGGCCGGTCGCGGGAAGGTCGCCAACCGTTGATGCAGCTGTCACCGGGCCGGGCAGTGTTACCCCTTGGCAATGGCGCGCAGCATCCAGGCCGCCTGCTCATGAAATGCTGAACGCGCGGTGGCCAGATCCTCGGTCACGATGTCTTTGCGGTCACCAGCCAGTTCAGCGAGAGCATGCAGCCGATGCGCCACGCGCTCATGGCTGTGCGCAAGGTCTTCAACCATTTCCGCAGCGGTCAGGCCGCCGGGTTTGTCCTCCAGCTTCGACCGGTTCACGATATCGGCAAGACTGGACGGCGCCAGATGGCCCAGAGCCCGGATACGCTCGGCCAGATCGTCGGCGGCAGCAAACATATTTTCGTATTGTTCTTCGGTCAGTTTGTGAACCGAATAGAACGCCGGACCTTCGACGTTCCAGTGATAGGCGTGGGTTTTGAATACAAGGCGGTAGGTGTCGGCCAACACATCGGCAATGCCGCTGGCGATGACAGAAGTATCGCGGACACCGGTGGCAACATCATCACGGCTGGGTACAACTGAGAGCGCTTCGCTCATCTTATCGTCTCCTTTATTTGTGTCGTTATCGCTGACCTAACGTGTGCCGGTGGCGGAGGTTCCCAATTTTCCAGCCACTGCACGGATCCACTAGACTAGGCGACCGCGCTGAAACGCCGCACCGCGTGGACCTGATATAGAAAACGGGCGGAAGTCTGCACTTCCACCCGTATCAGGTCCCGGTCTGAAGTCTGCATGTCACCTGCCCTTGATCACCCGAACCACCATTGCGATGGCAAATAGGATGAGGAATACAAAGAACAGGATCTGTGCGATCCCCGCAGAGGCCGACGCAACCCCGCCAAAGCCAAACAGGCCAGCGATGACTGCGACGACAAAGAATAAAAGTGCCCAATAGAGCATGGCAGCCTCCTTCATGTCGTGTTGCGCTGTGATACCTGCCCAACTCAAGCCCCGCGGCGATGGTTCCATGGAACCTTCGGCGCATTCTACACGTTGAGTGGGGGAAAGGAGATTTCATCATGGCCGCGACACAGACACAGAACGAGACCAAGAAATCGCCCGCAGCGCGCCGCGCCGGGGGTAGCAAAACCGAGGAGACGCAACCGATCGCCGAGAAGGTGAAAGAGGTTGGTGAGCAGCTTGAGGATATGGCTGTGCGCAACGCACAAGCTGTCCGCGAAATGGCCAGCGACGGCGCCAAGACCACATCGCAGGCCGTCAGTGATCTGGCAAGCCAAAGCGAGGATTTCGTGAGGAAGAACCCTGCCCTTGCGGTGGCAGGGGCACTGGGCGTCGGCGTCTTGATTGGTATGGCGGTGCGCAACCGCTACTGATCCAATGCGTAACGAACGGAGAGAAGGGGGCCTGTCGGCCTCCTTTTTTATTTTAGGAGATCTTCAGGGTGACCTGCGGCGTAAGAACGACCATCAGGTGAATTTTCGGAACAGCCGCGTGGTGTCAAAAATCGTATCCAATTTTTCGTAGCGCGCGCGTGTCTCATCCCAGCGCTCTTCCTGTGCGGCAGAGATCATCGCCTCCAACAGCATCATGGTCGAGATATTGGAATCCCAGGCTGAAGGGATCTCCACCCAGCAGTTGAACGTTTGGGCCGCCACCGATCCGATGGGGCTCGACCATTGATCGGTGATCAGGATTACCTGCACGCCACGTTCCGACGCCAGTTCGGCCAGCCGCTGCAGATTGGTTTCATAGCGGCGTACATCGAACATCAGCAGCGTGTCCCCTTCGACCATATCCAGCACGTAGTGGGGCCAGGTTGCCGATGAGGACGTCATATGTGTGACCCGCTGTCGGATCGCCTGAAAATGGGTGAACGCATAATCCGCCAGCGCCCGTGTGATGCGACCACCAACCACATAAAGCCGACCTTCGGTGTCAGCCAACTGACGAACGGCAGCGTCAAACTGTTCGGAATCGACATTGGAAAACGTCTGGCTGAGGTTGTCGGTGACTGCCTGTGCAAATCTGTTCAGCAGATGCCCGTCCGGCGCCTCAGACGCCCAGTTCGCCCGGCGTTGGGTTGGCCCGGATCCTTTGGCCTCCAACTCCTTCAGCAAGGCCTGATGAAACTGGGGATACCCTTTGAAACCAAGCTTTTGCACCATGCGCGCCACGGTGGGTGTCGAGACGTCAGCATTGGCCGCAACAATGGTGATGGAGGCCAGACCGGCCGCTGGGTAATTCGCCAGCAAGGCGTTGGCAAATTTGCGTTCCGCCTGTGTCAGACTCGCATATTGCTCCCGGATGAGTTCGCGCACGGTGGCGGGCGGTTTTGTCACAGTCCGGCTATCCCTCTGCTTTGCCTGCAATTTAAGCACAGCTCCGAAACGAGAGCCATTCAAATCTCAGGTCGTCAAACTGATGCTGAAAAGATATTGACACAAAAAGTTGTACGTGAAAACATTTTTCCAAAATCAGGGAGTACCCAATGTCACTGAGCGATTCCAACGCTCCATCTGCCGCCTCGCCAGATCTGCCCGACCGGGCGGTGGACGTCTGGAATGCGACTGGAACCGGCGAGGTGCTGGTGCTGTGCGAACATGCCAGCAACCATATCCCGGCCCGATACGAGGGGCTTGGCCTGTCTGAGGAAGATCGCATCAGTCATGCCGCCTGGGATCCCGGTGCATTGGCAGTTGCCAAAGGCCTGTCGGCAGCGCTGGACGCGCCATTGGTAGCAAGCTGCGTGTCGCGACTGGTCTATGACTGCAACCGCCCTCCCGAAGCCCCAAGCGCGATGCCCGCCAAATCGGAACTGATCGAGGTGCCGGGCAACCGCAATCTGGACGCAGCGGCGCGGGCCGAACGGGTGGCAACCGTCTACGATCCTTTCTGTGCAGCCGTGGCCAAGGTGATTGCGGATCGCAAGGCTGCTGGTCGTGAGACGATGCTGGTCACTATTCACAGCTTCACCCCAGTCTACTACGGCAGCCCCCGCAGTGTTGAAATCGGCATTCTGCATGATCATGATACCCGGCTGGCGGACGCGATGCTGGACGCGGCACCCGCGCTGCCGCACCGCCAGGTTGAGCGGAACGCGCCCTATGGTCCGCAGGATGGCGTCACCCATTCCCTGGTGCTGCATGGGCAGGACAACGGTCTGGCCAATGTGATGATTGAGATCCGCAACGATCTGCTGCGCACCCCTGAACAGGAAACCACCATGACCGAAGAGTTGCTGTGCCTGCTGCGCCCGGCTCTGGCGACCCTCGTCACAAAGGGGGCCGCCAATGCCTAGAGCCATCAAAAGCTACGTGCGCGCCATTGATGCAATGAACCGGCTGATCGGCCGCTTCGCCATGTATCTGATCTTCGTGCTGGTGGGCGTGTTGCTGTGGTCGTCGATCTCCAAGACATTCTTTAACCCGTCGCTCTGGACGCTGGAGACCGCGCAGTTTGTCATGGTCGCCTACTATATTCTGGGCGGGCCTTACTCCATCCAGATGGGCAGCAACGTCCGCATGGACCTGTTCTATGGGTCCTGGTCGCTGAAGACCAAAGCCTGGGTGGATGCCTTCACCGTGCTGTTCCTGATGTTCTACCTGGGTGTGCTGTTTTACGGAGCCATCAGCTCCACCGCCTATTCTCTGGGCTACTTCGGGTTGGAGCCATTTCAGTTCTTTGGCGATCTGGTAATGACCCTTGTGACCGAGGGTCTGGAAGCGGCCAGTGCCAAACTTGGCTATCTGGAACGCAGCTCCACCGCCTGGCGCCCGTTCATGTGGCCCATCAAAACCATCCTCTGTTTCGGCGTCTTTCTGATGCTGCTGCAATGCCTTGCTGAATTGTTCCGTGATCTCGGACGCCTTCGCGGAGACGACTTCTAATGCCCTATGAACTCATCGCTATTGTGATGTTTGCCGGCATGATGCTGATGCTGATGACCGGCCAGCGCGTGTTTGGTGCCATCGGATTTGTCGGCGCTCTTGCGGGCATGCTCCTGTGGGGCACCGGCGGCAGCGAAATCCCCTTCTCCGCAGCCATGAAGCTGATGAAATGGTATCCGCTACTGACGCTGCCGATGTTCATTTTCATGGGCTATGTGCTGTCGGAATCCAAAATTGCCGATGACCTCTACCGGATGTTTCACGTGTGGATGGGACCGGTTAAAGGTGGGCTCGCGATTGGCACGATCGGTCTGATGGTCCTGATTTCTGCGATGAACGGCCTGTCGGTGGCAGGTATGGCGATCGGTGCCACCATCGCGCTGCCCGAGCTGTTGCGCCGCGGCTATGACAAGACGCTGGTCACCGGCACCATTCAGGCCGGATCCTCCTTGGGTATTCTGGTGCCCCCCTCGGTGGTGTTGGTGCTTTATGCAATGATTGCGCGCCAGCCTGTTGGGCAGCTCTGGCTTGCCGGTGTCGTACCGGGTCTTCTGATGGCGACGATGTTCATCATCTATATCTATCTGCGTGCCCGCATGCAGCCTGAACTTGGCCCAGCGATGAGCCCTGAGGATCTCGCCGAATACGAACGTATCAGCGATCATCCGCTGCGGTTGAACTACGTCGTGCTGGCGTTGCTGGTGCTGGTGCCGCTGGTGGTAAAACTGGGTGTTATTGAGGCAAAGCCCGCAATTGGCGTGGCGCTGGTCGGATCGGTTCTGGCCTTCGTGACCCGCGGCATTCCGGCCTTCTACCACGATGTGTTCATGCGTGAAAAATATCGACTGCTGTTCTCCGGCGTCCTGCCCTTGGCGATCTTTGCCGCGATGATGGTTCCCTTCGTCAATGGCTGGACCTCGCTGGTGGAAAGCTCCGCCATTGGTGCGATGACCGCCTTTGTCGCAGCCATTCTTAAGGGACGTATGAACAAGGAAGTCTTTGAAACCTCCGTGCGCTCGACCTTGGGGATTTCCTGCATGTTCATGTGGATCATTCTCGCCGCGCTTGGCTTTGGCGCCATCTTTGATGGTTTGGGCGCGGTGAAGGCGATCGAGGATCTGTTCACCACGCAGCTGGGCCTGTCGCCCTGGATGATCCTGATCCTGATGCAGCTGAGCTTCATCGTGATGGGCACCTTCTTGGATGACACCGCGATGCTGGTGATTGTGGCGCCGCTTTACGTGCCTCTGGTGGGCGCGCTGGGGTTCGATCTGATCTGGTACGGTGTGCTCTACACCATCACCACCCAGATCGCCTATATGACGCCCCCCTTCGGCTATAACCTGTTCCTGATGCGGGCCATGGCGCCGCCGGAGATCGGGCTGAAAGATATCTATGTCTCAATCATCCCCTTTGCGGCGGTGATGGTCGTGGCCCTGGCGCTGGTGATGATCTTCCCGCAGATCGCCCTATGGCTGCCGGAATATGTTTACGGAAAATAACCCTCAGAAGAGCCCCGCAAGGGGGCCGGACATTCAACATGGAGAAGAGATATGACGACAAGACGTAAGTTTATTCAGACTGCCGGCGTCGGTGCCCTCGCCGCCCCGCTGGCCACCCCCGCGCTGGCGCAATCCAAGATCACATGGCGTATGCAGACCTATGCAGGTGCGGCGCTGGCCGAACATGTGGTGAAACCCGCCATCGACATGTTCAACAAAATCGCGGGCGACCGCATGCAGATCGAACTGTACTATGCCGATCAGCTGGTCCCCACCGGCGAATTGTTCCGCGCCATGCAGCGTGGCACAATTGATGCCGTGCAGTCCGATGATGACTCAATGGCCTCCCCGACCGACGTCACCGTCTTTGGCGGCTACTTCCCCTTCGCCTCGCGCTACTCGCTCGACGTGCCGGTTCTGTTCAACAAATACGGGCTGAATGAGATCTGGGACGAAGAATACTCCAAAGTCGGCGTCAAGCACATCTCTGCAGGTGCCTGGGATCCCTGCCACTTCGCCACCAAAGACCCGATCCGCAGTCTGGCAGATCTGAAGGGCAAGCGCGTCTTCACCTTCCCGACAGCGGGTCGTTTCCTGAGCCAATTCGGCGTCGTTCCCGTAACCCTGCCATGGGAAGACATCGAAGTCGCCATGCAGACTGGTGAGCTCGATGGGATCGCATGGTCCGGCATCACCGAGGATTACACCGTTGGCTGGGCAGATGTGACCAACTACTTCCTGACCAACAATATTTCGGGTGCATGGGCTGGGTCCTTCTTTGCCAATCAGGGCCGCTGGAACGAACTGCCGGAAGATCTGCAAACGCTGTTCCGCGTCTGCTGTGACCAGTCGCATTACTACCGTCAGTGGTGGTATTGGGGCGGCGAAGCAGACCTGCGCGTCAACGGCCCGAAAATGGAGCTGACCTCGATCCCCGATGAAGAATGGGCAACGGTTGAGGACGCCGCCTATAAATTCTGGGACGAAATCGCCGCAGAAAGCCCGACCAAGGCACGCGTTGTCGAAATCATCAAGAAATACAACGCGGACATGCAGAAAGCCGGGCGTCCCTACCGCTACGGCTAAGTCTAAGGTCTGAAAAACCGGAATTTGGCCCGCATGCGGTGGGCCAAATTCCTTTCAAAGGAATTTGCCAAACTTTTTTGTCAAAAAAGTTCTGGCCTCAATACGCAAAGGGCTGCTCATGCTTTCCTTCGACACTTTAGTTGACCAGGTTTCTGCTGGCAGCGTTGACACAGTTCTT
>NZ_JAGEUF010000011.1:0-122111 GCF_018101215.1 Phaeobacter sp. HS011
AGGCCATGTCGCGCAATCCCGACAAGTTACCGATGGTCAATCGCGCCTCCGGTCGCGCGGCGCTCATCTCGGCGCGCCCCATGCAGATGTATGACGAGGATATCGTCACGCTCATGCGCAAGGCGGTGCGGCCCAATGGCTCCAGCTACCTCGAAGAGACGCGCTTCGAGTCCTCGGCTTGGGAAGAGATCGACAGGCCCGAGTTTGCACGGCTTTGGGATGCCGAGGCAGCGTCCTTGCCAAAAACCACCACAACCAAGCTCTACCTGCTGACCGGGCTGCTGTTGCCGATCTGGAAGGACATCCCGACCACGAATGAACGCATCTACCGCGTCACGCCGGACGGGGCGACCGCCATGATCGGGCGCACGCTGAGCGAGGAAGGGGCGGCCGCGCTGCGCGCCAGCTTCCTCGTCTCCAACCCGCAAACGCCACAGGAGATGCTGACCGCCGCCCTCGGCACCACCGCGCCTGTCGATCTGGGCCGGGGTCTCACCCTGACCCGTCGCCGGGTCGCAGGCGAGATGCGCCTTGAGCTGGGCGGTGCGGACAAGGGCATGATCGAAGGCCTCAAGGCGCTCGGCTGCTTCACGGAGATCATCGCCTTTCAGTTGCGGGTGTTTCTGCCGCATGGGGACGGGATCGACACGGGCCGCATTCTGACTCGGATCTTGGGGCATGCACCAGATGCCGCTTCAGTGGCAGCAGAATAGGCAATGGGGGGAAAGATCATGACACTCGGAGAGATCAAAACCGCCATCGATGCAGGCCAGACCGTGCACTGGGCCAATACCGGCTACGTTGTTCACAAGGACAGCCTCGGCCAATACCTGATCACGTTTGAGCCGAACGGCAGCACCATCGGGCTGACCGACCGGAGCGGGCAGCGGTTGAACGGGGAGGAAGCAGAGTTCTTCATCGCGGGATCGGAGGAGGTCGACGAGAATACCCAGGACAGCCATCCGAGGCCAGACGAACAGGGGAGGGGCGTCGTACCCGGCGGGAAGGTGGCACAGTCTTTCAGGCGTCAGCGCTGAACTGAAGGTTGGGAAGAAAGGAAAGCGAGCTTTCTGGTTTGTGATCCCTCAAGGGGTCGAGAAAGCAATCCCGGTTGCGTTGGCAAAAACGTCAGGCACCGGCCAATCCAAAAGGAACCATCCCATGTTCGCAGGAACCCTCACCCGCAATGTCGAGACCGCAGCCGCCGAGTACACCGGCATGATCCATTCGACGCGCTTTGACATCGCCATCCAGATCGAGGCACGGGCCAAGATGTCCGCTCGCAGCCCGGATTACGACGTGACGGCAGTCAACAAATCAGGCCGCAAGGTGCGTATCGGCACGGCCTGGAACGAGACCGGCAATACCAGCGGCAACCCCTACATCTCGATGCAGATCGATGTCGGCCTCGGCCCGTTCCGGGTCAACGCGGTGCAGACGAAAGAGGCGCGCGCGGCCCAGAGCGGCGAATTCGAGATCATCCCGCTGGTCTCGAACGGCCTGATGAAATCCGGCTCGATCTCGGGCGAGCTCACCGCCATGGACGCTGACAACGCCTTCACGGGCTACATCGCCAACATGATGTTCGATCTGGAGTTTATGCTGATCGAGAACAGCTACAAATCCGAGGAGACCCACCCCGATTACCGCATCGAGGTCAGCTCGCCCCGGGGTAAACCGATCCGCGTCGGCTCGGCGTGGATGGCCAAAAGCAGCCGCACGGGCAATGACTACCTGTCGCTGCTGATCAACACGCCTGATGGCGACTTGCGCGTCAACGCCGTGCAGAACGAAGAACAGCGCGGCGGAAAGACCTTCTCGATCATCCCGTTCATCGACAGCGGTGAGCAGCCGCAGGACGCGGGCGCGGGGCTCTCCTTGGTCGCCTAATCGGCGCGCGGGGGGGAGACGATCTGAACCGAAAGGGGAGCCGTGGGATCACGGTTCCCCTTTTTCCATGTCCGTTTGCGTGAAGGACGTCCCCCGCTTGCGATCAGGTGCAAATGTGATACAATAATATATTATCGATACATCGAGGGCGGGCACGTGGCGGCTAGATCAGGGACGGTTCCATGGTTTGACAACTTTGATGTTGAGGCAGAGGTTGCAGATCTCCTCGCCCATATCGAGCGCTGCACCGGATTCGCGCTACCCGCCCGAAAGCGTGAAGTCATCATGACCCATGCAAGGGCAAATCTCGACAGGACAAGGCAGGCACATCTGGAGGACAAGGCGGCGAGAAAGCCGGTGTCCACATCGCGGCGTGCGTATCTGACCGACCTGCAGGACACGATTTTCATGGCGATCCCGGAAGAGAACCTCGCGCGGATGCCGCTGAGCGAGCAGGTTCTCAACGACCCGTCATTTTACGCTGGCGCCATGCACAGCGCCGCTGCGATCAGCGAGGATGAGCTTTTCATGGCGCTGTCCTCTTCGCTGAAAGACATGAAAGTCCAAGACGCCCGCGCGTTCGTCTCGAAGCTTTGGCACGGCACGATTGACGACAACGCCCGCAAATACGCCGAAGCCCTGAAGCGCCCCGAGCGTGAAATCATGCCGCTGCGGCCTGGGAACACCCTGTAAAATCGAGGCCGCTCCCCTGGCTCAGGCTGTGATCGGATTTGCCGCCTTGGCCACCGGTCCCTTAGGCGTATCGCCGGTAGCGCGCGAAAGCGGTCCATATTTTTTGAAGAGCTGTTCCATAGTCATCAAACTTCAGGTGAAAGAGTGAACAGCGGGATGCTAATGCGGCATCTCCACGACGGAAACTCCTGGAATGTTCTTGCGTGCAAGCTCCAACAGGTGCGCATGGTGCGTGAAAATGATTGCCTGACCGCTCCGTCCGATCTCGGCACAGAGATTCAATGCGGCAGATGCACGGGTATCGTCGAAGGTTTCCATAATATCGTCGAGAACCATGGGCAGGGGGCCCGGATCACGCGCGAAGCTGCGGTAACCGGCCAGGCGCAGGGCAAAATATAATTGGCCCATGGTTCCAGTGGACATGTTTTCGACCTTCACGGGGCCGCCGCCGGGTTTGATGCCGACCAGCTTTTCGCCCTCGGATTCACTCCAGACAACGACTTTTTCCCATTCCTTAGATGTCATGGTGACAAAAGCTTCTTCCACGTCTTTCAGCATTGCGCTGCTTCGTTCGGCAGCCAGGCGCTTTAAGGCACCCCGCGCAGCCAATATCCCGAGCCTTGCGACAGCCGCATGCCTTGCACCGTTTCGTAACTCTTCGAGGATCGTGGCCTGTTCGGTGATCAGATCGCTGTTGTCAGCGGCATGAAAAGCTTCCTCGTAAAGGCGTTCTTTTTCATTCATTTCCTTCAAAGCGGCATCCCGTGCCGTTTGCGCATCGTCAAGTTTTTGCTGCAGTTCCGCTTCTCGCGTTACATCGGGCAATCGCGTCAGCTCTTCGTCAAAGAGCGTACGATCCACGCCGTCGCGCGCCTTATTGCGGCTCGTGTCCGCATTGGCCCGGTCTTCGCGCAACTCGTCGCGTTCAGCTAGAATCCCCACGCGCTCCGTCGGCGAAAGATCCTCACCACCTTGTCCTTCAAACAAGTTTTCCAGCTGGGTTTGCGCTTCGTCCCGGGCAACTATCGCACGCTTTCGGCCTTTGACCTCCTTGTCGAGAAGGTCTTCTTCTCGTTTTCTCACACGATCCGCCTCAGCGGTTTTGGTTACACGCGCACGAGCGCGGTTGATGATGGGAAGTGGATCGTCTTTCGGATTGTAAGGCTCCTCCAGGATCTCCGCCAATCGTGCGGCACTCCTTGCCAGGGTGGCAACGGCGCGTTCCAGGGCTTCAACACGTCCCGCCAGGCTTCTGTGATTACTGTGAACCTGTTGCAGCGTGCGCAGGTGCGGCAGCGCTGCTTTCACGCCCGTGGCCGAGCGATCAGGAAGAGGTCGCGCCGAGGTCAGCGTTTCCAGTCGGTTCAAGGCTGCCTTATGATCTGTCTCGGCTTGGGATACAGCTTTCTGGTAGTCGGCAATGCTACGTTCCCCGCGACGCCAGTTCTCCCATGTCTTACGGACACTTTCCTGAAGTGTGAGAGCCTTGCCAACCCGCTCAGGGAGGTCACTATCTTCACCTTCAAGGGCGACTAGGCGGGCTGCTGCCAGCAGTTCGTCAAAGGCTGCCTTGCGGCGCTTGGCGCGGTCCTCAAAGGCATTCTCCGCAATAGTGACCTCAGTTGCGATCTCAGCCGCCGCCGTCAGGCTGGTAAGTCTAGCAGCAAACGCAGCCGGCCCCGTATCGACGGGAAAGCCCAGGGCAGTCGCGAGTGAGCCGCCCCGCTTGGTCAAAGCTTCGTGTTTTCCGGTGAGTGCTTCGAGTTTGTCTTTTGCCGTGTCACGTGCGGCTTTTGCGGTGCTTTCCTGTGCGCGCGAGTTTGCAAGCTGTTTGCGCGCCTCCGTGCCCATCAGATAGCTCGTTCGGGCGCCATCATCTGCATGCATGGCCTCCTCAAAACGCTCCGCGGTTTTGTCGGAGAGACTGCCACGATGGGATTGCCAGGCTGTGTCACGCTGACGACGGGTTTCTTCCGTCGCTGCAGCGTCAATCGAATCCGGCGCGCTTTCGTCGGCTTCGCGTTTTGCGCGCGCGGCCTTGTAGTCCGCTTCGCGACCTTCCAAATCTTCTGTGGCGGAAACGATGTTGGCATTCAGGGTGTTCCATTCCCTGAGGATTTCATCGAGACTTTCACGTGCAGGCAGGCCGTTCTCGATAAGTGTCTGCCAAGAAGCAGGTAGACCCGAAACTGCTTTGGCTAGCCGGGCGAGTTCCGATGCGAGGTTATGTTCAAGACCTGACACGTCCGAAACTTTCTGCCATGCGTCAAACGCGATCTGCAGGTGAGACAAGTCCTTTGGTTCGGTTGGAGTATCCCCCAGCTGATCGCGTGCGGTCTTCAACACGTTTGAAGCCGCTCGCAGCTCGCCCTCGCTGGTTTGACAGGCCTGTACCGCATCCGCGAGTGTCTCCAGTTCTTCGGTCGTCAGGACCAAGGCCTCTACAGGCTCGTCACTTACCGCCAACGCTGTCAGAATCTGTTTTATCTGGCGGCCCGCGTCATCGCGCTCACCTGCGCGCTTTTCCAGATCCGATCTGGCCGTGTCCGCTCGGGAGGTGAGGGACGCCCCATCGATTCTGATTTGATCCAGCTCTGTGAGTTCCGCTTCGAGATGTCCGGCAGCCGGGTCAGCCTCATTTTCTGAAATGACCGCTTCATGGCGCGCAATTCTGTCATCGGCGCCTGCGATACTTTCTGCTTTCTCCGATAGGGTTGTCACGAGTGTGGCGACTTGCCCATCCGTGCCCTTCTTCAAATTCGGACCTTCCGGAAAATCGGCAGAAAATTCGTCGATTTTCCGAATTTCCTCCGATTTGTCATACCAGGTCTGCGCCGCCGCTCCTGCTGCCTGCCGTTTTCGGGCACGCGTGAGGTCGGTGTCCGCCTGTTCGAAAGCCTTTTGCGCGGTCTCTCTGTCTTTCCGAAGAGTGCGTTCCCGATCCGGCGTGAGACGTTCCGTTCGAAGTGCCTGATGGATCTCTTTCAAGTGGTCTTTGCCGGTTTTGAGCGCCGTACCTCGGCCGCTCTTCTTGTGAAACTTTTCGGCGCGGGCTGTCATGTCTTCCAGTGTCGTCGCCATACTGGTCAGGCCTGATACACCCGCATGCAGAAGCTGGCCCAGGTCGCCTTTTGCCTCGGCAATCCGTTCACCGCCTTTGCGGAGTCCTTCGTCGTTGAGTGAGAACCTTTCGACATAACCCTCCATGGAAAGGCCATGGAGCGCACTTGAAAGAATGGCTTCGTCGACCGGGCGGTCCTGATGATCAAGCAGGGACTGGGTGCGTTTGCCATTTCGGCGCAAAACTGTCACCCCGCGTCCGGGGATACCCAGCTCCGCTCCGACCAAAAGGTCATTGCGTTCAAACCTGAAAGCGTACGGGTGGGTTCCTGCTTTCATACCAAAGAGAAGTTCCAGAAACCCGTTAAAGGCCGTGGATTTTCCCGATTCATTCGGTCCATAGATTACGGTGACATCAGGTTTGCCCTCGGCTGGTGCCGGGAGCACGATCTCGGCGCCGTCAAAACGGCCATAGCGAATGAGATCAAGCCGGTTCAGTCTCATTCCGCGGCTCCTGAGTGCAGAGACAGCGTAACTTCAGTAACGGCCTCCTCCAAAAGGTCATCCAAGGCGTCTTCAGATAATTCGTCGGCAATTTCACGGGGCATTGCGTTTCTGAGTTCTTCGAGGATCTCTTTGGTGGCCAGCTGGAAGCCCGGTTCGGTGAGCTCGGCCCGCATCAGGCGCACTAGGTCATCCGCCTTTGCGTCGATCAGTTGTTTGGGGGCAACCACTTTGATTTTGTCGATAAACACGCGCTCGATGTCATCGAACAATTCGTTCGCAAGGGCCGTCAGTGTCTCAGCAGTATGGTGGCCTGTGGCCACCTGCAGACGCACCGCTATGCGGTGTTCTGGATGCTGCACCCCTTGGAGTGCACACCGAAGCGCGCTCAAAACTTCCTGAACATCTGAAGATTTACTGAGATCCAAAGCGCATTCGGTGAATCTCAGATGTCCAACCCGATGCCGTTCGATATTCGGAGTGTCATCATCAAGCTCGACAATCGCGACCGTACCGCCGGTAAGTTCTCCGAAGTGGCGTGGTTGCGGAATGCCCGGCATGACAGCGAGAACTGGGCCTGATGTGCGCTCAAAGGGGGCATGGATGTGGCCGAGGCACCAAAGGTCATAGCCATGTGCCAGCAGATCCTGCTCGGAGCAGGGAGCATAGGGATCGTGACCTGGCGAGCCATCCAGCGACGTATGCATCAGTCCGACGTTTTTCCGGCCAGCCACCGGCGCCGGGTAGTCGGGCAGGAAGCTTTTTGAGACATGCGCCGTGTCGAAAGACAGTCCGTGGAACCACACGCCACCGATTTCCACGCTGGGCTCGTTCTTGTGCAGCAAATGAATATTCGGACCCAGGTTACCGTGGGCTCGGTGATCGAGAAGGGCATCGTGGTTGCCACGGATCAGTACTGTGGGAACACCCGCGTCAGCGGCGCGTGCCAATTGCGAGATCAGAAATGCCCGGGACTTCAGGTCTGGTTGGTCATTATCAAAGATGTCGCCAGCGAGAACCAGTGCATCGACACTTTCCGAGATTGCCAGATCAACAATGCGAATGAACGTGTCCCGACTTGCCTGTTTCAGATGGTCACCCAGATCCGGATTGCGCATCGCGGTCGAGCGAATCGGCGACCCGAGATGAATGTCGGCTGAAACGAGGACACGCATAGATTTTAAATCTTCCTGAAAACGATCGATGTGAAAAAATGAATCTGCATAAGGATCTGTCCGGTACCTATAAAATTGAAACCTGGCTGTCCTGGAACAAACCGCGCTCAACCAGTTCTTTTTTGGCCGCTTCCGCGGCTTTCGAAAACATCAAAATCCTAAGGTTCACTTCCGCCCGTGAAAAACAGACATAAGCCAGCTTTTGAGTAAGTTCTTGCTGCCGGTCGGTCGGATTGCCCGCGACACCAGGGGTCAGAACTTTCGAAAAGCTGTAGGTATTCCAGGCTGCCTCGATATCGTCGATCATGACCAGCACGTTTTCATACTCTTCGCCTTTCGAGCCGTGCTGCGTACTGAAAGGAGAATTCTCATCCAGAAATTCGATGTACTTTTCGAGTTCGTCAGCCTTCAGCTTGAAGAATTCATCAGCCAGCCAATCTCCTTTTTCCCTTTGGTGATCCTCATTGCCGGAGTCATAAGCTTGGCGGGGAGCGCGAGCCAACTGACCTGCAAGGCGGTCCGAAATTGGATAAAGCGCGTTCGCGCTACAGTATTCCAGAATTTCTTTGACCGTATTGCCTTCCCATTTTTCTGCCAAAGCAGCGGCGTGTTTTGAGGCTTCCTCGAGCATCTGTTTGAGGGTTTTGCTCTTGTTCGCTCCAGTGTCGTCAAAAGCAGGGCTTATTCTTCGGAGTGTTTCAATCAGCTTCTTAGGATAGTTGTTGCGGGATGCATCGACCAAAGAAAAAATGCCGTCCACAAAGGGCTTGAGAAGATAGTGCGTGCCGTCTTCATAGTCGGATTGGGATCTGGACGACGAATAGTCACCTGTAAAGAGCTTGTGCAGTGTAACGAATCCGAGCCTCCGGGCGATCATCTGGCGTGCCAGAAAAAGGTTCTTTACAGGAGTAATATCGGTCCATCCCCATTGTTCAACGGCTTCCTCGAACTTCGCCGTTACCTCATCGAGTTGTTCAGAGGTATAGGTTTTCCGTGGACCGGCAGGGTCGGGAGCCTGCGCGATCGTAATCAAGACGCTGCCCTTAACGTCGGAGTTCTTCCCACCCGGAACCTGCTTCAGATCGGTTCTGAAGTTGTTGAGAAGGTCGATCACCGAGGTTGAGCTTCGAAAATTCTCTTCCTTCGGAATCTTTTCGGAGCCTTTTGGACCGGCAAAACCTCCGGCACGCTTATCGTAAATCTGCTGCATCGGATCGCCGAAATATCCGACGATTGGTAAACCTTCGTCCGCGCACACAGCATTGAGCGCCTCGACGACCTGCGGGAAGGTGTCTTGAGCTTCATCGACAAAGATGTAGGGGTATTTGAACCCGAGGCCTTTGCGCAAGAGTGGTTTGTTCGTGATTAGATAGGCCGCGACGTCAATAACATCATCATGGTTCAGGACACATTTGGAATAGTCGCTGATAACGGTTTCTTCGTAGCATATCGGCGGTTTATGCGCGTTTAGCGCAGCAAGTTGGGCAGTCAGGCGCTCAAGGTCTTTCCTCGCTTTTTGAGCGGCCTGAGACGTCCCCCCGTTGTCTTTCTCGCGGGCCTTTTCCATATGTTGCGGGACGATCGCATCACGAAGGGTCTCCCGAATAGCATCCTGGAAGCGCGCGATTTCCGCCCAAAGGAACCCGTGCAGAGTGGAAACGTAAAAGAGGTCATCGAAACCTAGACGCGACGAAATCACTCCAACGGCACGGTTTGTGTATGTGATACACACCACGCGCTGACCGTTTTTCCGAAGCTCGTTTCCACGGGACCTCTGGATTCCTTTCAGAGCTTCAACGAGCGATGTGGTTTTGCCTGAACCAGCGCCTGCGATAACCGAAAATGAAACGTCCTTGGCGATGCACTCAGCAATTTTCTTATCGGCCTCAGTTGGCTTGAGTTCTGCCGTCATTCGCCGGCTCCCAGGTTTTGGGAGAGACGTGTCTCCAGCCATTTTAGGCCTTCGTCGATGTAGTGGGGAACATTCCAGTCCCGGTTCTCTCCCGCATTCGCTTCTTCGTCCCCGCCTGCCGGTATTTCGAAGGCAAGGACATCCATAGCAAATTCTGTTTTTTTGAAAGTATCGCTTTTAATGCGTCGCCAGACGGCCTCTTGCAATTCGGCTCGACCATCCGGCAAGTCAATGCCGATACTGAGTCCATCGGCATGGAAGTGGTCGAGGTTTTCGAAGACAAAGGCTTCTTCAAGGGTTCGCCCGTGGAAGGTTTGAGCATTGTCCTGACGGTTAACTTCTACTGGCTTTTGATAGGCGACAAAACGCATCCCTTCAGCTTGCAGACAATCGTCAAAGGTGTTGCCGGAGAGTTCGGCGACTCTCGTCTCTCCAAAGAAATACCCCAGAGTCGCATTCGACGAAACGGCTCCCGGATGGGTAGCGACGCAACTCGCCCGGTTTCTCGCGGGATCAACGGAGTCGATATCGGTGATGACCAAATAGGGAATTTCGAGGAATTCCAACAATCCGGCGAAGCGCATCCCATAAGCGCCACCTACCTCCAGAATGGTCAGATACTTTTTGTTCAGATTCTGCGCCGATATGTCAATCATGCGCGGCAAAAGCAGTTTTTCCGCAGACCCCTCAACGAGTATGGCAGCATCGGAGAAGAACAAGTCGCAATGCGTAAGTCTCAGATATTTTTTGAGAAAGGAAAGTGATTCCTCTGGTTCAATCATATCGCCGCCCAATTCAAGTGGCTCAGGTTGAAATTGGCGAAGGCTGTGCACGGTCGTTCCCTGATAGGTCACTCCATCCTGTTCACCGTTGATATGGCACCGACGGAAGTAGCGGATTTTTGAGAAATCCACGGTATCCAGGATGTGCGACGAGTGGGTCGTGATTGTGAGCTGGGGCTTGCTTTCGCCTTCTGGTGCGTCAGCGGTGAGCACGTCCCACATCTGGCGAATGAATGTTTGTTGGACCTGAGCGTGCAAATGCACTTCCGGTTCTTCGATAAAGATCATCTGGCACAGCGGACGGTTGTCTTCGGTCGCGAGCCATTGCCGATAAAAATGATCGACCTGAATGGCCATGAACACCAGGTTCTTGAAACCCAGTCCGTTATAGGCCTCGGGTAGCTCATGGCTGGTGCTGGCATCGACGTAGAAGAGTTCGGTGTTACCGCGTAACGCAACCTCCGAACTGAGTGTCGAAACGACCTTCATCGCGCGGTCGTTGTCGGAGGGAAGGCCAAGACCTCCGATCATTGTCATCAGGGGTCTGAAGCGTTCGTCGTAGTGCCTAGTCAGATTTTCATTATTCTGTTCAATGATCGCTACAGCTTCTTCGGCCAGTTCCGCCTGCTCCAGGTTTCTCCGGTAATACGTCGCAAAGGCGTCTGACAGTCTGTTGCTCCTCGCGGCATTCTCGTCGTCAATATTTCGCTGGGCATCAACGAAATCGACGCGCAGCAGAGAATGGACAATCTTCTTGCCTTCTTGCGCGGAGAGTGCCGTTGCCACGAATTCCTCTTCCAGCTTTTCCAGCGAGGACACCTTGATGCCAAAATACTTTTTCAAGTTGCCTTCCATTCCAAGGAAGAAGCTCAAAGGGCGCTTGCGGGTACCGTCTTCCTTTGTCGGGAAAGCTGCATCGTAATGCTTCCAGAGTTCTGCTGCGTCATCCGCAGCGAACGAGCAGCGCATCCCGATTTCCGAGAAATCAGCGGAAAGGCTCGTTGCCAGGGCAAAGACCCGACCGAACGCAATTGAGTCCGGATCGATGTGAAACCAGAGATCAAGTTCTATTTGAGGTAGGCTGGATTCGTTCCTTGGAGCGTATGCGTCGATAGAGGCAATTGCGAGAATGGAGAAGTCATGAATCTTGAATTCCCGGTTCCCGAGAAAGCTTCGAATGGCAGCCGTCGCAGAAGTCTTGCCGCTGTTGTTCGGGCCAACAAAAACAGTTTCCTTGCTTTCGAAATCAACGGACACATCATTCAGGCGCCGAAAATTTCGAATGGATATACTACCTAGACGCATCCAGTCCCCCTGTAAGCTGCGAAGATGATAGCAATCATTGGTTGTGTTCGGGAAGGTAAATTCGTCGCCGGTTGACACAAAACTGATGCTCGCAACGGCGCGAATGTCACCAAGCTGACAAAAGCAAGACAACTGCGTCACCCATCCAAACCCACCTTATGAGGCAGGGCTTGTCTACCGTGAAAGGGGCAGTCCAATGCGTCGCTCCCTAGGTGTAGAATTTCGGGAGGACCGAACCATGGCAACGAGGGATGTCCCCTTATTTGCATTCATTGCCATGAAGCCGCCAGTCCGTTCCCGGCCCATCACGTGGAGTGCTTCGAAAAGTAATCCGTGTATTCTGCAGCGTAGTCGCCTGCACATCAACCTTGGCTTATGCCTTGCGGCCTCCCCAGCTCGGCTTCGCGTGTCGCAGGGGAGAACGGCCCTTCGGTCCGTCGCGCATTCGGCCATGCGGCCTCACCGCGGCGTCGCACCCGGCGTCCCGGTTTGCCCGCCTCGCGAGCACGTCTCTCCCTGGCCGCTCCGCCGGATTGCGCTCTGGTCTGTTTTGCGGGGCAAAACGATCCCGCCGCTGCATCCGTCTCCCGCGTCCGGTCGGGCCGTTTGCCTGCTCGTGTCGGGCAAACCTACCGTCAAAACACACACACATGAGCGTGGAAGCATATCCTCCGGATGGCCCCCAAATCAGCCCGCGTCAAGGATCGCAAAACTTTTCGGCGAGGACGGGGCCTGTGGCTTGGGGCGGTCCCGTGCGTGAGGGCGCGCATGTGTCAGTTGCTGCACGCGGAAAACTTTTGCGCCCGGCAAGCCGGCGGCTGCGCCGTCCCTGACCCGGGCAGATTCGGAAACCAGACATTCGGCCATGCCCCCACACTCACGTGGTGGCCTTGCAACCGAACACTGGAGACCAGACATGGCTTACGACACTGCGAACACCTACGAGACCATCGAGCTTTTCGGACTGACCGAGAAGGACGCCCACCTGCCGATCCCGGAAGATCACATCCTGAGCGACCACATCATCCGCGAGAGCTTCGAGGCTTTGCTCGGTCAGCTGCGCGGGACCGGGCTTGAAGCAGAGATCGAACCGCTGGCCCATGGGCTCGCCACGATCCTGCAGCGCCGCAAGGTGGCGCTTGGCAAGGAGGTCGACCGCACCGCCGACAAGATCGGCGCGCTGGCAAAATCCCACGACGGATCGGAGATCGCCGAGACCGCGCTCGACGAGGCGCAGGCGCGCTTTCTGCAGCTGCGCGAGATTGTCAGCGCTATCGAGGTGATGAGCGAGGCGGCGGCGGAATGCTACGAGATCGAGACGGGCCACGCCTTCATCCCGGCAGCCGGGTCGCGCGCAAGCGTCCGGGCGCAGGAGACCGGGGCGGTCTTCGAGGCACGGCAGCTCCTGGAGCAGCACGACCGTGAAACCGCCGAGAAGTCGAAAGTCGCGGGGGTGCCCCTGATCGTCTCAGGCGCCACCGACTGGACCGATGTCGATGTGATCTTCAACACGCTCGACAAGGTTCGCGAACGGATCAAGCAGAACCGCAACCAGGAGATCTTCCTCTGCCACAAGGGCGGCAAGCACGGGGCAGAGATGATTGCGGCCCGGTGGGCCCGAGCACGCGGGATAGCACAGGCGCGCTTCGATCCGCGCTGGTCCGCGCATGGGCGGGCGGCACCGTTCAAGTGCAACGACGAAATGCTGGACGACAAGTTCGCGGCGACGGGGGTTGTACTCTTCGGCGGCAACGGAGTCGCGCTGAACCTCGGGCAGAAGGCGGAAGCGAAAGGTCTGACGGTCATGCGGGTTGCGGACCCGGCGAAGAAGGCGTCGCAGAATTGAAGAGAGGGGGTCGCGCTTGGCGCGGCCCTTTCGTCATGTCTCATGGTGCGTGCGGTCGGTCACGCGTGATCGGCAGCTCGTGGCGTCCAGTACCGTTATCCCTCTACCCGGTCCGTCAGAGTGCGGCCCATCCGCATCGGTACGGGCTGGGGATGGTGCGCACCTCACGCACATCGTTCGCAGCACAAGACGCAAGGGGTCGAGCCGTCGCACTTTAGGCTGAAGCCCTGCACGTCCCTCGGGGCGTGTTTCGGAACATCGAACCCACGCGGGCGGGCTCCGTGAGCACCCCGGCCAGGAGCGGCGGGACGAGGACGCAGATGACGGCGTCGGCGTGATGTAAGGGGTCATCCGGATCACTCCTTTTTGCTCATCGATGTGGATCGCACGGGGTCGGCCCGTCCGTGCCCTCAGCTCACGCTTCGGCAAGCACAAATACGGCTTCCACGGCAAAGCCGCGGACCCTCCGCATTTGCGCTTGCGACCGAGCCTCTTGCCCCCGTGCCGGGTGATCCCCATCGCAACAAGGAGTAACCCAAATGACCAACCACTACGTCGCAACCGTCCCCGTCAAGTTCACCGATACCGATGGCCAGGAGCGCACCCGCTTTCAGCGCGTGGGCGCTATGTTCCGCAACACCCGCAACGGGGACGGCTCGGAGTTCTTCAGCCTCAAGCTCGACTTCCCGGTCGCGGTCTCGGAGCTGGTGATGTTCCCGCCGAGCGCGAAAGATCCCCAGGACTGAATCCTCTGACGAGGATGGGCCGCCCCAGGACGATCTTGGGGCGGCCCGATCCCTGTTCCAGGGATGCCGGTTCCGGCGCGGGTGATCGCCGGCAGCGACCTCGCCTTGGTGCCGGTCCCTGCGCGTTCAACGGACGCACTCCCCCCGGAATGATCAGGCCGCGACAGACCGGCCAGTCAGCCTCAAGGGGGCCATCCGCAAAAACCTATCGGCCAGGGCCTCCCGGTTTTTGCGGCAGAGATTTGGCAAGCCAAATCTGGCCCTCCTTGACCCTGCCTGTCCGCCCTGTCGGTGGGGTTTGCGCCCGCCCGCGGTTCCGTCCGAACACTTGGCGTTCGGCCAGACCCTCGGGCGGGGCTGGCGGACGGGACCCCTAGGACAGGTGGGTCGCCCGGTGGTGAGGGCGGCAGAGCCGCGTCCCTGCGGGCCGCGGCGTGAAGCGGACACCAAGGCTGCCTGAGCCTGAATGCGACGTAAGTATATAATTGACAGCTTGGTATATTATCGTAAGGTAGGGGCAGCCTTGGTGGAAGGTGGCAGGAAATAGGGGGTCTTTCTTCGCATGTCGCGCTCAAAACGTCTCACAGATGCGGACCGCATGGAGATCGTTCGCGAAGCTGCGGAAGGCGTTTCCACTTCAGTGCTGGCAGAACGGTTTGGCGTGTCGGTGCGGGCGATCCAGTACACGCTCAAAGCCGATGCCGAGCGCCAGACGGATGCCGCAATTCCGGTCTCAGCGGTCAGTGTGAAGGTCACGGCTGCGGAGCTTGCGGCGCTCGACGAGGTGCTGGCCGAGGCCGGAATCGAAAGCCGGGCCGAAGGGCTGCGGCGGCTCATTCAGGCGGCAGGCGGGGTGTTCGTTCCGGACGCGCAGATGGCAGCCGAGATGGCGCGTTACCGCGCTTCACTGCACGAGGTCGGCAATGGGGTCGCGCAGATTGCCAAGCAGATGACGCAGGCCAACCGGCGGGGGCAGGGGGCCGTGGGGGGCACGAGTGCCGAGTTCACCGAATTGCGCCTCGCGCAGATGCGCGGGCTGGCGCGGTTCATTCTGGATTCCGCGGACGAGATCGATCTGCTTCTGCGCCGCCGTCGAGACGCGATGCAGCTGCAGGCCACGGCCGCGCTGAGGGAGTTTGCCCATGCGGCTGAATGATGCTGTCGACGCCGTCACGGGCGAGGTCTTCCGAGACGGCTGGAGCCGGATCCGGGGCTCGATGCAGGGGCTGCATGTCGCCAAGCAGACCCAGCTTGTGCGCGCGGCAGCAGGGCACCGGCCGGCGGTCTTCAAGGCGATCCGGGGCGGGGGCACGCATACCAAATCGCAGCTCGCAAACCAGCTCGATTACCTCACCACCAAGTCCACCCATATCGTCGACAGTAGCGGGTTTCTGGATGGCAAGGCGAAGCTCGAGGCGGGTGACATCAAGGACCTCACAGAGCGCTTTGCCAAGCGGTGGGATGCGGGCTTCAAGCCGAAGCTCGGGCAGACAACACATATGCTCATGTCCTTCCCGATCGGCACGCGTGGAGAGGATGTGCGCGACATCGCGACCGATGTGGCCGAGCGGTTCTTCCAGACCGACGCGGGGCATTTCGATTACATCATCGCGGTGCATGAGGACCGAGATCACCCCCATGCGCATCTGGTGCTGAACCGCCGCTCGCAGGAAGGTGAGTTCTTCTTTCTGGGGCGCAACCATCGCTTCAACTATGACGACTTCCGCCTCGCCATGGTCGAGGAGGCCGAGAAGTACGGTGTGCGGCTGGAAGCCACGCGGCGGGTGGATCGCGGGGTTGTGCATTACCCAGCCCGGACCAGCGAGGTTTATGCGGCGAAAGAAGAGGGTCGCGCGCCCCGCGAGCGCGAGCGTGTGGGGACAGACCTGACCCGGACGCTGGCGGAGATCGCCAACACCAGAACCGTCTACCATTCGCTGGCCACAGAGGCCTCCCGGGAGGCCCGCGAAGACATCGCCGCGGCGCTCTTCCGCGCGGGCGAGGTGTTGGCCCATGGCGGGCAGGTGGACCGAACAGGAGATGTGTATATGGCCGAGGATCAAAGCTTCGAGGATCTCAGAAGCCTCTATGCGGAAAAGCTCGCGCGGGTGCAGGGCATGATCGCCGAGAAGTCTGACGCGGAACGTCCCGTGCTGGAAAAACGCCTCATCGAGATCCAGGCGCAGGTCCAGCACATGCAGCCCTTGGGGCTGCGCTCGGGCTCGCTATCAGAGGCCCCCTCGGAGGGGGGGATCTATTCTGAAGCCAATATCGACGCCAGCCAGCGCGAGCGACTGGCCGAGCCCGACTTGAGATCGCGCATTGACGTAGCACTACGGGGCACGGGGATCAGCACATCGGAAGTGGTGGCCCGGATCGAGACGGGCGCCTCAAATGCAGCGCTTGAGCATCAATGGATCGCCAATGATCTCTCCAAGGTGGCCGAGGCGCGCGATCTGAACCTCGAACGCCGCGCCGATCTGGAACAGGCCCGCGACATTCTCAACGATGTGCACGTCGAACTTGGCACGATGCTGGAACAGGAGAAGGTGCTGCGCCGGGATGGTGTCATGGAAGCGGAACCGATCAGCGAGCGGTTCCATTATCACCGGGACGCGGTCCGGGCGATGGAAGGGACAATCCGTCAGGAGATGCGCGCAGAGGGCCTGACAGCGCAGCAGGTGGAGGACCGGGACTGGGAAGTGGTCTCGCGGGCGGAGCGTCGGATCGAGACGGAGCAGCGCGCGTATCTCGAGGCACACCCGGACTTGCTCGCACGTCCCGGCGATGTGATCGACCGGTCTGAGCCTTACAGGGAGACCATCACCGATGCGGCCCGCGCCAGCGAGATCACCCGCGAGGTCGACCGCATCATGGAGGGACGCGACCTCCGCGTGCCGGTTGCAGATGCTGTCACGGATGACTTGCGCGCGCGCTATCCGGACATGCCGTCCCACCTCGCCCGCGGGCTTGGCGCGACCTATGCGGCCGTCGTCGAGAGCCGGGACACGGAGGTCATCAATCAGGTCCGCCGCGAAAACGAGTTGCGCGACAGGCTCGGGTCTGGCACGCGCGACGACATCCTCGCAACCCGCGATGAAACTGCGCCGCGGTCTGACAATGCCGACCGCCTCGCAGACGAGATTGCGCGTGTTCTGGACCATGAGCGGGCGGGGGAGTTGTCCGCGCCCTTCGAGAGCGAGGCGGAGCGGGACGCCTTCCGCGACGAGATCGCGCGGGTGCTTGATAACCGTCAACTTGAGCGGCTCACATCTGGCGATGCCGATGCGCTGGAAAAGGTTCTCGAGGACCGTCTCGACCGGCTCTATGTCGCCAAGGTCTACCTGCAATCGGATGCAGCGACGGCCAACACGGAGGCCTTGCGCCAGGTGGTCGATGATCTTGCCGACACCGAATATGAAAAGCACCGCCCGACAGACGTGGATGGCGAGACCGAGCGGGGCCAAGTCCATTGAGCGCCTCCATGGGAAAAGCGCGGATCGCCACAGGCGTCCTGCTGGTGACGCTGGTGACCGGGGCCATGGGCTATACCATCGCCTCGGCGGTGCTGACCTACCAGGATCTCGGCTTCGGGGCCGAGATCGACTTTGCATATATCGCGCAGAACTATCTGGCGATCCTGGACCGCCGCCCGGAGGATGCGCAACTTATTCACCTGATCATCGGCAGCTTCGCTGCCGCCGGCCTGATGCTGAGCCTCGCCCTCTCGGGGTCCGCCCTGACACGCTTTGGCCAGACCCATTGGCAGACCGCGCGCGAGATGAAGGCCAATGGGTTCTTCGGGGCGCCCGGCACCGGGTTCATCCTCGGCAAGCTGGGGCCGCCGGGCTCCCGCGCCAATTACATCTGCTCGAAGGTTTTCCCGCATGCGCTGATCGTGGCCCCCACCGGTCGCGGCAAGACTACGGGCTTCGTCATTCCGAACCTGCTGACCTGGCAAGGCTCCGCCGTGACGCTCGATGTGAAGGGCGAGTGTTTCGAGGCAACGGCCCGGCACCGCGCAGGCCAAGGCGACAAGGTCTATCGCTTTGCCCCCACCGATTGGGAGGGCAAGCGCACCCATCGCTACAACCCGCTCCTGCGCATCCATCAACTGAAAGATCCCGCGCGCCAGCAGATGGAACTGCAGCTCCTGGCGACGCTGTTCCTGCAGAGCGACAATGACCGGGTGCAGGGCCTCCTCAAGGGCGGGATCGATCTCTTCGTGGCGGCAGGGCTCTTGGCCTTCCAGCGCAAGCGCCCCACCTTGGGCGAAATCTATCGGATCGCCGCCTCGGGCGGGAACAAGCAGAAGGAATACTTCGCGCGCGGCCACGAGGTCGACAACAGGGCCGCCAAGCTGATCTTCACCCGGCTGGCCTCGACCAATAATGACACGCTGACCTCTTACGTCTCGCTCCTGATGACCTCGGGGCTCGATCAATGGCAGAACCCGGCCATCGATGAGGCGACGGCAGTCTCGGACTTTGATTTCCGCACGATCCGCAAGAAGCCTTTTTCGGTCTATCTCGTGGTCCAGCCGCTGATGGTGAAACCCCTCGCGCCGCTGATCCGGCTCTTCTTCTCCGATCTCCTCTCGGCGATGCAGGAAAAGGACCCCGGGCCGGATGAGCAGTGGCCAGTGATGATCATGCTCGACGAGTTCAATCGCTTGGGCAAGATGCCCATCGTGGTCGAGAGCATCGAGACCCTGCGCACCTATCGCGGGCATTTGGCTGTGGTCACGCAAACCATCCCCGCCCTCGATGAAATCTACGGCGAGAACACCCGCCGCGCCCTGCAGGGCAACGCGGGCGTGAAGCTCTACCTGACGCCTTCTGATGAGAAGACCGTCGAAGAGCTGAGCAAGGCGGTTGGCAAGACCACGAAGACCGTCATCACGCGCTCCCAGTCCATCGGCAAGAACCCCTTTGAAGGACGCAGCCAGTCCACCCGGACCGAAGAAAGCTCTCTCCTGCCCGAGGATGAGGCGCGCCGCCTGCCGCTCGACGAGATCGTCATGGTGATCGATGCCCAGATGCCGGTCCGCGCGAAGCGGATCCAATATTTTGACGATCGGCTGTTCAAGGCGATCCACGCGGCGCAGACGGGGGAGTTGCCGTTTCCGAAGCCGGGGGGAGGGGGGCCGCAGGGCACGCTGCCGCTGAGTGTGCGCGCCATGCCGATGACGCCGCCTTCGGACGGAGCAGGCGGACCCGACGCCGACGTTGAGGCCGCACGCCACGCTGCTGATGGCCAATCGTCAGGGCAAACCGATGTCACCCCAAAGAAGACTGCGCCTGTCGTTCAAGCCGTAATCGCCGAGGAACAGCGACAGATGGAAATGGATTTTGGGGGCCAGGTTGCGGATGCCGAGACAGTGGGCGTGGATGATGAGGCGCAGATGCGCTCTGCTGTCGATGGATTGGATGAAATGGAAGAGATGCTGCGAGAGGAGGAGGGTGGCAAAAAGCCAATTCACCGGTAGGGCGGTGGGCATGGTCTGACGGTCATAGAGGGCGGACAACGGCCATTCGCTGCAATTCGCGTGTATGACAGCTATTCCACCGAGCTTTCTGATTACTCTGACTTGGTCTGTCCCGCACTAAGGACGTCGAGCAGGGGGCAATCTGGTGTGTCCGAGCCGGTGCAGCGTGCGATTGTCTGAGCGAGCACGGTCTCGATCACTTGGAGATCGCGGATCTTGTCGCGCACTACCTCGAGATGGTGGCGCCCCATCCGCTCGACCTCGGCACAAGTGTGGCTGCCGCGATCGACGAGAGATAGCAGCCCGCGGATCTCTTCCATAGTAAAGCCAAGGTCCCGCGCGCGCATCACGAAGTTCAGCCGCTCCACATGTGCCGTGCTGTAGCGGCGATGGCCCGATGCGGTGCGTGGCGGATCAGGCACCAGGCCGACATTTTCGTAATAACGGATCGTCTCGAGGTTGCAGCCGGTCAGCCTGGCCAGATCGGAGCGTTTGAGCTCGCTCGCGGGGGCGTGATCAGCCGACATGAAATTTCTCCTTGATCCTGTAGCTGCTACAGACCCTATCTTGTCAGTCATCGAACGACAACAGGGTGACACGATGACGATCGAGACGAACGATACCGAACGTTGGGAGGGCGACAGCCCCGACAGGACCGGATGGACCGCCACTGGCGCCGGGGTGCTCGGGGCGCTGGCGATGACCTCCTGCTGCATCCTGCCGCTGGTCCTGGTTAGCCTTGGCGTCACCGGGGTCTTCATCGGCCAACTTACAGCGCTCTACTCCTACAAGTGGATAACCCTCTCCTTCGCCTTGGCGGCGCTCGGCTATGGATTCTGGAAGGCTTACCGACCTGTGTCTGCCGAGGACTGTGGCACCGGGGTCTGCGCGCGCCCGGTGGATCGCGGCCTGATGCGCGGACTGCTTTGGGGTGCGCTGGCCGTGGTGCTGCTGGCCTTGGTCTTTCCCTATGTCGCGCCGCGCATCCTAACCTTCTGATATCGGAGCCCATCATGAGACAAGTGTTACTCGCTGCCATCCTCTGGATCTCGCCGACCGCGATCTTTGCAGCCGAAGCCGAGACCCGCCTGCACGTCACTGGTCTGACCTGCCCCTCGTGCAGCTATATCGTCGCCACTGCGCTCAAGCGCGTGGAGACTGTGGAGATCGCGGAATTCCTCGAGGGCGAGGCCGAGGATGGCGTTTACGTCCTGCACTATGACGATCTCGCCACCGACCCGGACCAGCTGATCGCCGCCGTCACCGGAGTGGGCTATGGAGCAACAGTGGCCCAGGAAGACGTCTCGTGAGCGAGCGCGAGACAAACCCCAAGGACGACCGCATGCTGAAATACGGGCTGATCGGCACCGTCCTGGTGGCGCTGTGCTGCTTCACCCCGGTCCTTGTGGTCCTGCTGGGCGCGGTCGGGCTCTCGGCCATGCTGGGCTGGCTCGACTTCGTGCTCCTGCCGGCGCTGGCAGTGTTCATCGGCATCACCATTTTTGCGCTCTGGCGGCGCCAACGCACGAATTGAAGAGAGAATGATATGAAAGATTGCTGCACTCCCAAGGGCGGTTACGATCTCGCTGTGATCGGCGCTGGTTCGGCCGGATTTTCGGCCGCCATTACCGCCGCCGAAGCCGGGGCTCGAGTCGCGCTGATCGGCGATGGGACGATTGGCGGGACCTGCGTGAACGTGGGCTGCGTGCCCTCCAAGGCCCTGATCCGCGCCGTGGAGGGCCTTCACCACGCCCGCGCCGCCAATCGGTTTGACGGCATCAGTGCCGAAGCCAGCGTGACTGATTGGACTGCGACGGTTGCGCAAAAGCAGGCGCTCGTTGAGGAGTTGCGCGCGGCAAAATACGCCGACGTGCTGCCTCGGCACGAGAACGTGGACTACATCGAAGGTCGCGCCCGGTTCGACGGCAAAGGCAGTCTTACCGTAGACGACGCGGCGTTCCCGGCAGCGAAGATCGTTATCGCCACCGGATCGCGTCCCCACGCGCCCGCGATCCCCGGCATTCAGGATATCGGCGCCCTCGACAGCACGTCGGCGCTGGAACTCACCGTTCTACCCGCCTCAATGCTGGTCCTCGGTGCGGGCTATATCGGCGTGGAGTTTGCGCAGCTCTTCGCCCGTGCCGGTGTCGCGGTGACGCTGGTCAGCCGCCGCGGTGTGCTGCCCGAGGCCGAACCCGAGATTTCCGAAGCACTGGAGGGCTACCTCGCTTCCGAGGGTATTCGCTTGGCGCGGGTCGCCGGCTACGAGAGCGTGGTGCGCGACGGCGACGGCCTACGTTTGACCGGTAACGGGGGTGAGAACTTCATCGCCGAGCGACTGGTGCTTGCCACCGGGCGGGTGCCGAACAGTGATGGCTTGAACCTCGGCGCGGCCGGGATCGTGACCGGCGCGCGCGGCGGCATCGTGGTGGACGCGCAGATGCGCACCACCAACTCGAACGTCTGGGCCGCTGGCGATGTCACAGGGCGCAACCAGTTCGTCTATATGGCGGCCTACGGCGCCAAGCTCGCCGCCCGGAACGCGGTGGCGGGAGAGGCACGCAGCTACGACAACAGCACGATGCCCTGGGTCGTGTTCTCCGATCCGCAGGTGGCGGGCGTGGGACTGAGCGAGGCACAGGCCCGCGCCGCTGGACACGAGGTCCTCACCTCGGTCCTGCCGCTCGACGCAGTCCCCCGCGCGCTTGCCGCCCGCGACACGCGCGGTCTGATCAAGCTGGTGGCCGAGGCAGGCAGCAAACGCCTGCTGGGGGCGCAGATCCTCGCCCCCGAGGGCGCAGACAGCATCCAGACCGCAGCGATGGCGCTGAAAGCCGGGCTCACCTACGAGGAGTTGGGCGATACCATCATGCCCTATCTCACGACAGTGGAAGGGCTGAAGCTTGCGGCCCAGACCTTCGAGAAGGACGTGGCCGCTCTCAGTTGCTGCGCTGGGTGAAGGCATGAGCGGAAAATCGAAGCGCGACCTCCTCGGTTCGACTCTCGGCGCCGCTCTTGCCTGGTGGTTGCCGATAGGTGCCATGGTGCTGGCGATTCCACTGCCCGATGGACCCAAGATGGGGATCTGGTTGCTGGCATTGGTGTGGATGGGAAGTGCCTGCCTGTTCAATGCCCGGCGCTGTGGCCGGGTCCATTGCCGCTACACCGGGCCCTTCCTGCTGGCGATGACGCTTCCTGTGCTGGGCCATGGCACGGGGCTGGTGCCGCTCGGAGAGGACGGCTGGCGTTGGCTCGGCATTGCGACGGGTGGAGGCACTATGGCGATCTGGGGGCTGAGTGAACGATTGATGGGTCGCTATCGTTGAACGCGTAAGCGGCCCCAGACTGACAAGCATGAACGAGGAGCACATATGACCGAGACACTCGACCTGATCGTCATCGGCGCCGGCATGGCCGGGATCAACGCCGCGAAAAAATGCAGCCAGGCGGGTTGGTCCGTCGCCATCGTCGACGAGCTGCCTTATGGCGGCACCTGCGCACTCCGGGGCTGCGACCCGAAGAAGATGCTGCGCGCCGGCGCCGAGGCGGTGGAGGCCGTGCGGCTGCTCGAAGGCAAGGGCGTCGCAGGAGAGACCAGGATCGATTGGCCCACGCTGATGAAGCACAAGGAGAGCTTCACCGACCCGGTGCCCGAGAGCATGGAAAGTGCGCTGACAGAGGCCGGGGTGAAAACGCTACATGGCCGCGCGCGCTTCACCGCCGAGGACCGGATCGAGATCGACGGCTACGGCGAGATCGCCTTTCGCCGCGCACTGATTGCTACGGGCGCAAAGCCGAGGCCGCTGAAATTTCCCGGTGCCGAGCGACTGATCGACAGCACCGATTTCCTGAACCTCGCCGAACTGCCGCGCCGGATCGCCTTTGTCGGTGGCGGCTACATCTCCTTCGAATTCGCCCATATCGCCGCGCTGGCGGGAGCTGAGGTGACAATCCTCGACCGCGGCGCACGCCAGTTGAAGATGTTTGACCCCGAACTCGTAAAGATGTTGCTCGAACGGAGCCGCGAAGCCGGGATTAAGATCGCGGCCGAGGCCGAAATGGAACGGATCGAGGACGCGAATGGGGCGCGCCGGGTGCTCTACCGCAGGGCCGGTCAGAGCCATTCCATCGAAGCCGATCTCGTCGTTCACGGTGCAGGTAGGGTGCCTGCCATCGACCATCTTGACCTTGCGGCTGCCGATATCGAAACCGAGCACGGTGGCGTGAAGGTCATGCCTTGGCTGCAATCTCCGTCGAACCCACGCATCTATGCGGCCGGAGACGCTGCCGCCTCGCCAGGAAAGCCGCTGACCCCGGTAGCTGTGTTCGAAGGTAAGATCGCCGCCTCCAACATGCTGAAGGGCAAGCGGACTGAACCCGACTACACTGGAGTGCCGAGCGTGGTGTTCACCATACCCGAGCTGGCGCGGGTCGGGTTGCTCGAGGAAGAGGCGCGAGAGGTGGGTGATGTGGAGGTGAGCTTCACCGACACCTCGGGCTGGTTCTCGCAGAAGCGCATCGGTGAAACACATGCCGGTGCGAAGATTATCACCGGCAAGGATGGCAAGATCCTCGGAGCCCACATGTTCGGCCCGGAGTATGCCGAGCTGATCAACGTCTTCTCGCTGGCGATCAAGCTGGGGCTGACGGCGGCGCAGGTGAAAGCGATGCCTGCCGCTTACCCGACAGGGGCTTCTGACTTGGGGTCAATGTTCTGATGGTGCAACGGCTTTCCGTTGCGCACTCCTTCATGTTAGTAACACCCCGGAACCGGACCTTCGCGACTCGATATGTGAAGGTCCGCTACGGGCCGTCACCGTCGGCCAAGTCGACCCAGTCTCGCCAGCTGCGCCAGCATTTTTGACCCCGAGTCTGCGGATCCTGCGCCTCCTGCGGAACCCGTCTGCCCCATGCCCTGCCTCACGGGCATCTGCTGCACGCCGAAGAACTGCCGCGCCCTGAGGGCTGCGTATTCTGCGCCACTTGCGCCTCCGATCAGGTAGCGATTGTAGGCCTGCTGGCTTCCCATGGCGGCGCGGGCAAAGCTGTAGCCGCCGCCGAGACCACCGGAGAGGGCGGGCATCATAATGTTTCCGGAGATCGCGCGGACGATGAAGGGCGTGGCAATGATGAAGCCCTTGGCCATGAGCACCATCATGAAGAAGGGAATGAGCGCGCCGATGTTTGAGGCTCCCTCCGGGTCGCCGAGTTCGCCGATGAGGGCAGAGGAGACACCCGTGATTGTCGCGAACACACCGGCCACGACTATGGGGTAGAGCGCGAAGGAGACCAGCGCCGACAGCCAGCGCGCGAAATAGTCCTTGGTGACCTCGAAGAGGGTCAGGAAAATCATCACCGGTGCGATCCCGATCAGAAGTGCGATCATCAGGCGGGATGCCACGAGGATGAAGGCGGCCAGCCCGCCGAGGATCGAGAGCAAGAGGACCCCGACAATGTCGAGCATGGCCCCTGCCATCCAGTTCAGCTCGGACCCAGCGGCGTTGAGATAGTCCCCTAGTTCCGCGATTAGCCGGTCAAACTCTTCTGCGAAAGTGCCAGAAGGGCCGGGAGTTCCACCACCAACGGAAGCAACCAGCGCACCCGCAATGCTGTCGATCCCGGCCAGGATGGCGGAGGAGAGGGCGTTGAACTGCACCCAGTTGGTTGCAAATATCCCGATGAGCCCGATCTTGACCGCGAGCCAGAATGCCGTGCGTCCGTCCATCGCCTTGTACTGGTAGACCATGTTCAGGAAAACGAGAACCACCACCAGCGTTGTTCCCAGCACCAGAAGCGTGCCAACCGTTGCCGCAACCGATCCGAACTGGGTTTCTGCGGCGGTGTCGAGATAGCCCTGGGAGGTTTCAACGAAGTAGGTGACGACACTCATCGCGGGGCTGCCTTACCAATTACCTGCGGCGTCGCAGATGGCCTTGGCGGCAGTTCGGGCGGCGTTGGCGCGGCGGTTGTAGGCGTCGGAGGCTTCGAGCATTTCCCATCGTTCGTCGCTCGCGTAGCTCTCCCGAAACACCGCTTCGGCAGCGTCCCAGGACGGGAACCGGATTTCGCAGGCGCAGCTGACGGTCTCGACAATCCGCTCGAGGTTCTGGGCGCGGTAGATGTCCTGAACCAGAACTCGCTGATAAGATTGGCGCAGGGGGATCTCCTGCATCCACACGGGTTCAGCGGGCCGGTCTGGACAGACGTCGAAACTGCGCTCGAGGGTCGGCACGAGATTGCGCTCAGCGAAGCCGGGTGCCGACGTCAGGCCCAGGACCAGCGCAGTCAGTACGAGGGTACAGCTCGCCTGCCTCATGCCGTGGATCCGGTGGCTGTGGTTTCACGCTTCAGGAAGACCGTGTGTCCCACATTGGCGAATTCCGAGGAGCTGATCGACACCACCTCCCAGCCTTTCGCACCTTTGGCATTCAGGCTGGCCTGCATGTCGGCAAGGCTGGCTTTGCGGGTCATGGGAAAGGACAGAATATCGTATTCAAATGTCTTCATTGGGAAATTCCAATCTCAGTTGCGCCGGGGAGGTAGAATTCTGTGATGCCGCGTTTGCCGTCATGGCGGCCGGCCTGGATGATCACGTCGATGGAGTTCTCGATGTACTGGATCATGTCGGCATAGGTCATCGGGATTTCGGTCTTCAGCGCCGCGATCGCGAGCCGCTGCACGGCCAATTGCGGGGTTTCGGCATGCAGCGTGGTCATCGAGCCTCCATGGCCGGTGTTGATGGCTTCCAGAAAGGTCATGGCCTCCTTGCCGCGCACCTCGCCCAGGATGATCCGGTCGGGGCGCATGCGCAGCGTGGCGGTGAGAAGCACATCGGCGGTCTGGAATTCCGCATCGCGATTGGCGATCAGGGTCACAGCATTGGGCTGCGTCGGTAGAAGCTCGGCGGCTTCTTCGATGGTGACGATGCGTTCCTCAGACGGGACATGGGAGAGGATCTTTCGCGCAGCGACGGTCTTGCCGGTCGAGGTGCCGCCCGAGACGATCATGTTGAGCTTGTTCTCGACACAGAAGGCGAGGGCGTCATCGATCAAACCGGAGGCCACGACCTCGCGCAGCTCGCGCGTTTTCTCGAGGCGCAGTTCTTCGAGCTTGCGTTCCTTACCGAAGAGAAAGTCGAGTTCGATGCCCTTGAGCGGCAGGCTGGAAAAGAACCGCAGGCTGATCGACGAGGCCGAGAGCACGGCGGGCGGGGTGATGACCTGTGCGCGGATCGGGCGCCCCTTGTAGGTGATCGAGACCGAGACGATGGGGCGGTCCTTGCTCATCGTGGTATTGGCCGAGGAGGCGATCTGGTTGCCGAGGTCCCTGACCTGAACGCCCGTCAGCCTTTGATCCAGCGCGCGCATGAAGTGATCGCCCTGGAATTCGCCCCAACAGGTCCCGTCGGGGTTGATACAGATCTCGATGACATCGTCGCGGGCGGCGGCGTCGATCCGGTCAAGGGATGTCTCGAGATAGCTGAGCGACATCGGGCTAGAAGATCTCCAGATCGCGGTCGACCATGACGGTGACGCGCGCGCCTTGGTCGACATAGATGACGGGGCCGATGGAGAGGTAATCGCCAATGACGCTGTCCGTGGCATCTGCCAGATCATCGCCAACGTCTTCGAGAACGTCGGCGGCAGTCTCATCCTGGACCTCGGAGGCGGCGGCACTTGGCGCGGCCGAAATCAGCGAGATCAGGGCGGCCGACCCGAAACGCTCGGCAAAACGCGTGTCCACGAAACCCGTGACGCCGGAGCGGCCAAGTTCATCGCCCCCGAAGGAGCTGATCTGGACGGTTTGGCCCGCGGGCAGGATGATCCGGTCCCAAGCGATCGTGACGCGGCGCTGCGCAATATCGACGCCAGCGCGGTAGCGCCCGACGAGACGGGATCCGCGGGGGATCAAGAGGCGCGCGCCATCGACGCTGTAGACATCCTCGGACACCACGGCACGGGTCTGGCCGGGCAGTGAGCTGTCGAGGGCGGTTTCCATGACGGCCTGGATCATGGTGCCCTGGATGATGGTGTTGGAAGGATTGGCGATCACCTCGGCCTGCGTCACGGTGGAGGGCAGCGCACCGTTCAGCACGAAATCCGTCACCTCGCCGAAGGTGCGTTCGGTCAGAGCCGTTTCATTCGCTCCTGAGGCACCGCCAAACGCGATGGTGGGCGAGGCGATGCGCCGCTCCTGGAAGGCGCGTTCCTCCGCGGCCCGGCGCTCCAGCTCGGCCATGCGCCGGGCTTCTTCCTCGCGGCGCAGTCGCTCTTGCTCGCGTGCGCGCAGCTCATCTTCCGTGGGGCCCGCTGGTGCGGGTTGCGGTCGGCTGGCCTCGAGTTGGGCCAATTCCAGATCCATGCGGAGTTGTTCAAGACTTCGATCCCGCGCCGTCAGTTCGTCCTGAAATCGTTGCTGTGCTGCTTCCGAGGCGGCTTGTAGCGCCGCGATCTGAGCAGTCAGCGCGTCAATTGCCTCTGCGGCGGCGGTGTCTTCCTCGACAACTGGTTCAGGGGCGTTGCGCAACTCCTCGATCTGGGCCTGCAGGGCGGTGATCTGCGCCAGAAGCTCCGCGTTGGGCTCGACGGGGTCTGGTCCGACGAACACAACCTCGGGCTCGGGCGGGGGCAAGGTCTCGATAGCGCCAAAGCCGTCCCCTTCGTTTTGGAAGACGTCCGGGGTGGCCGTCGGTAAGGCTTCCTCTTCGTCGGGCTGTGAGAGGAGATAAAGCAGGGCACCACCCACGCCGATGACGAGGATCACGATCAGCGCGAGAAGGGGCGACCGGCGCTGCGCCGCCGTGGGGGCGCGGGCACTGCCTTTCTCAAGGGCGGCGAGGCGTTTTTCCAGCTCGGTGTTCCCGGTATCGCTCATGAGGTGGCCTCCGCGGGCGCGATCGCCTCGATGCAGACCACCTCTTCGCCAAGTCGCAGGATCCATTGGCGGTTCACGCCGCTGACGCGGATCACGCCGTCTTCAGGGGTTTGCGTGTTGACCGTGCGTTCACGGCCGCCCGCGTAGCGGAAGATCGCTGGCACAGGTGCGTTTCTCGGAAACGCGAAATACGTGAACGTCCCGTCATCCCAGATGCGCGTTGGCGTGAACTCGGTCCGCGCGCTGGCGCCGTAATTGTAGTTTGGTGCTTGGGCGGCGATGGCCCGGGTCGGGCGCGCAGCGTCATCAGGATAGCGGAACTGCACCACGTAGAAGGTTGGGCTGCGGACCTCCTCGACGTTGAAGTAGTAGCTCCGGCGGTTCGTATAGACTGTCACATTGGTATGCACCCCGCGCGCGACGGGCTTGATCGCGAAGGCCTGACCGCCCGGGACGCCGTCGATCTCGAAGCCCTCGGTGTCGCCCGCGATGATCGAGCGGATGCTTTCGCCGATCCCGAACTCGATGGTGGTCACATGGGTGAGTGACACGCTGAGACGGTAGACCTGACCCTCCTGGTAGGTGGCCAAGCGCACCCGGCTGTCGTTGGGACCGCCACGCGGGATGGCTTCGGCGGCGACCAACCCCGGCAACAAAACGATAAGGACAACAAATGCAATTCGTACGGGAAACAAGATCAGTTCTCCAATCTGTCGGAGCGGATGGAATATTCGAGGACGGTGAAGCCGAATGGATTGGTCCAGACCTCATCGATGGAGCGGCGGGTCTCCGGGCGGAACTCGAAGAGAAGCGTCGCAGTGAAGAGGCCGGTCTGGGTGCCGTTAATGGACGTCAGGCGCTTGCGCAGGCGGACCGTCGCGCGGTTGGTTCCGATCCGGTTGATGCTGAGGATTTCCACGTCGAGCCGAGCATTGGGGCCATAGACGGTCGGCGGATAGTTTTCATTTGCGCTGTTCCAGATCTGGCGCAGCCCGCTCTCGGCAGCTCCGTCCGAGCGGCGCAGGACGCTGCGGATGCGCAGATCGTTGTCGAGCTGGTTATAGACCTCCCGGTCGGCCACATAGCGGAACACCTCCGCCTCGATGATCGCCTGGTTGGCGGTCACCGAGGAGGCGCCCACCGAGGCTTCGGGGAGTGCAAAGCCGGTGGCGGGATCATAGGGGACAACGACGGGGGGCGGATCGACATCGAGGATCGCGACTGCTGCTGCGCTCAGACAGCCGATGATGCCGAAGACAAGACCTGCCAGACCAAGGCGTTGCCAGAGCCGTTCGCGGCGCAAGGCACCGTAGACCAGTTCTTCCTCGATGATTTCTTGTTCAGTCGCCACCCGTCATGCCCTCGCGATCACTCGGCCCGGAGGTCCGGTAACGTGAAATCCATGAAGCGCTGCTCTTCGGCGATGGTGGCGGCATCGATCACGCCGCCTGTGCCATCGCCTACGGTCTGGATGGCTTCGAGTTGCCACATGGCGACCAGCGCAATGGCGAGCTCCGCGGTCACGCGCGTGTTGAGATCGATGCTTTGCTTGAGCTCTTCCATGTCGTCGATGAGCCCGACAAGGCGGTCTACCCGCTCGAGCGACTGGCCGGCATCTTCATAGCTGTTCTGGGCGGCGGCTGAGACGAGTGCGCCGGTTGTTGCCTGCGTGGCCACACGGTTGGCCCCGGGATTGCCGCTGGTGGCCATTTCCGAGAGCGTGTCTTCATCGAAGCCGAGATCGGCCAGCACCCGGTCCATCTGGGTTTCGATCTCGCCTGCACCGGAGCCCGACAGACCTGAGAAGTCACCCGTCTTGATGGCCTCGATGGTGGCGAGGATGTCTCCGAACTCCTGGTCGAGCAGTCCGTTCAACTCGTCTTCCATTTCCGTGCGGATGATTTCTGGAAGCTCGGCAAGTCGGGTGAGCGCTTCATAGGTTCTTTGCAGCTCCGCGAGTTGATCCGTGAGAAGGCCGAGCTGTTCGCGGAGCTGCGTCAGCTGCTCGTTTTGCAGGATCTCGTCTTCGATCATCTGCCGGAGCTGCTGGATGTTTTGCGCGATGTTCTGGGTGTCGACGACGGGCACGCCCTGCGCCGCGGCAGGGGAGAGGGCTCCCAGATGCAGGCCAATCCCAAGCGTTGCGGCCAAGGCCGCTCTCAGAAACTTCCGTCCCATCATTCAATCTCCCTGATCGTAAAATCCATGAACGCGCCTTCGGCCATGCGGGCGCTGGCCTGGGCCAGCTCCTCGGCAGAGAGGACTCGGGTGCGGGCCGCCTGAAGCCGGATGCGTGCAGCGACGAGGCGCACGAGTTCGGCGCGGGCATAGGTGTTGAGCGCGATGCTTTCTTGCACGTCTTCCGTCTCGGAAATCCGCTCGACGATGTCCGCAATACGGAAGGCGGCTTGCCTGATCGCGGCGGGTGAGTTGTTACCATAGAAGGCCGCGCCGTGCCCGGTGATTGAGAGGTTGGCATTGGCCAGAAGCGCGGGGTCGATCGTGCCAAGCGCTTCGATCCCGCCGATACGGCTCAGGTAGAGATTGTAGCGTTCGGGAATGACCTGAACGTAATGCTGGGTTTCGGCAAAGGGCGGCACGCCGCCATACTCGAACACCCGGCCGGGTCCGGCGTTATAGGCCGCGAGCGCGTTGATGATGTTGCCATCGAATGTGTTGAGCTGGGTCGCGAGATAGCGCGCGCCGCCATGCACCTGCAGGTAAGGGCTGTCATAGTAATCCGGGTTGATGCCGAGATCGCTGGCGGTGCCGGGCATGATCTGGGTGAGGCCATAGGCGCCGACGGGAGACCGTGCCCCAATGGTGAAACGGCTTTCCTGCCAGATGAGCGCTTGCAGCAACGCGCGCCATTGGACGGGTGAGAGACCAGCGCGGCCGACACCCGCAAAGTCGCTGGTTTCCTGGGCGACGCGGATGATGAGCTGCTCGATGTTCTCGGCGGCGTCGCCGAACATCTGCGCACCGCCGGGATTGGGGTCGATGTCGGCATTGCCATAGACCGCCTCGACTGACCGGGCCGGATACCCGCTGCCGCTTTCCAGCCCCGAGACCATAGCCGGCAAGCCCTGACCGCCGAAGCTGGTCTGGGCATCGAGGATGCGTTGCAGGGTTGCCAGCTGTTCGCGCTCGATCTCCGCGATGAGTTCGCGCACGGCGAGCTTGTCGGCCTGAACGGCCAAGTCAGCCTCGCGATCACCGGTCTCGACGATGTCACGCGAGGTCAGCCCACTGTCATTGGTCGGCACACCTTGAGACAAGGCGAGACCAGGCAGCAGGCAAAACGCGAGGATATGAGGCAGGCTAGACTTCAATGTCGCCCTCCGGCGCATCTAGAGGCGTGAAGGTGCAATCAGGCGCGACAGGGGCTGTCGAGGCCAGGAAGGTGAAGCAGTTTGCCTGCGGTTCGCGATACTGCGCACAGGAAGCGAGCAGGCCGAGTGCTGTCAGGGACAAGAGAATACGGATCATGAAAGCCTCCAGAAGTCCGGGCGGGTGCGATAATCGGCGCCAACGTGCGCTTCGCCCTTTTCCATGCCGCCAAGGATGGTGAGATTGGGTCCAAGCGCGCTCAGATCGGCATCGACGACGATCGAGCCCTGATCGTCACGGATGAGCGCCAAGCGGCTGTTGCTGCCCGTGTTGAGAAGGACGTCGAGCTCCTTCTCCGTGAGGTTCAGCATGGCGTAGTCCGCAGGCTGCGCGCGGATATTGGGCAGCAGGATCTGCGTCGGCACGGCCTCGACGATGGTCTTGCCGGTCCGGGTGCGCTCGAGCTGGCTTGCGTATTGCGTCATCATCACCGCGACGGTGTTCTGCTTGCGCGCAGTCACGAGCCAGTTCGACAACCGTTCGGCGAAATATGCGTTGTCGAGCGCCTTCCAGGCCTCGTCGATCACGATGATTGTGGGGCGACGATCCTCGATCTCGCGCTCGACCCGGCGGAAAAGATAGGATAGGACCGCCATGCGTTCTTTCTCGGCCTCGCTGTCGAGAATGCCGGTGAGATCGAACCCGACCACTTCGCCTTCGAGCGAGAACGTATCTTCCAGCGTCTGGCCGAAGATCCACCCATAGCGGCCGTCTTCGGTCCACTCAAACAGGCGCTGGTGCAGATCGCCGCCATCATCGGTGGACACAAAAAGCGATGCGAAATCCCGCCAGTTCCGCAGGGCCGGATTGGAGGCCTGCGCGTTCTGGCGCACCACTTCCTGGATGCGGTTGGTCTGTGCCGGGGTCAGGGGCTTGTCGGCGCGGTAGAGCAGCGTGGTGAGCCAGTCCGAGAGCCAGGCGGTGCCGCGTGCATCGGTTTCGGTCCAGAGCGGGTTGAGACCCGTAGGCTGACCGGCGTTCAGGGACGCGTAACGCCCGCCATTGGCGCGGACCGCCATCTCCATACCATTACGGTAATCGAAGACGAAGATCCGTGCGCCTGCGCGACGGGCCTGGGTCATCAGGAAGGCCGACAACACCGATTTACCCGACCCGGGCCGTCCCATGATCAGGGTATGCCCGCTGGTCGGTTCTTTGTCGGGCGAACCTTGCTCGTGATAGGAAAACCGGTAGGCGCTCTGCTCCGGCGTGGGCAAATAGGTGACGACCCGGCCCCATGGGGTTTTCGCGGCGGGTTTGCCGAGCTGTGTCCGGTGAAAGGCCGCAAAATCCGCGAAGTTGCGATTGGTGACGGCGCTGGCACGGACGCGCTTGGGCTGGTTGCCGGGATGCTGGCTCAAGTAATGCGCCTTGGCCGCGACCCGCTCGCCGATCATCTTCACGCCTTCGGTTGCGGCGGCGTTCATGATCTCGGCGCTGAGGGTTTGCAGTTCTTCGAGCGTGTCGCAAAAGAGCGTCACGACCATGTGATGCTCGCCGAAGCTTTGGCGCTTGGCCTCGAGATCATCGGCGGCGATGTCGAGGGCTTCCAGGAGCGAGAGGGCCGCGTCCTGGCTGGCCTGCATCTGGCGCTTTTGCCGCTTGATGCGGCCCGCCATGAGGTTCGAATTGATCGGCGTGAAGGAGTGCGTCACGATCATGTCGACCGGCAGGTTCAGCATGTCGAACATGGTGCAGGAGGTGGCCTCAGCATATTCCCCGATGGTGAAACTCTTGCCGTAGCGATGGCCCACGACGCCTTCGGAAAGCTCGAAATGGTCTCCGTGAAACGTTACGCGGGTATTGGCGACGTTGAAGGACAAAAAGCCGTAGGTGTTGGCCGGGTAGAGCGGCAGCTCGGTGCCCGTGTTCAGCGCGCCCAAGAATCCCACCAACTCTCCCGATCCGGCTGAGAGCATGCGCGGCTTGAGCTCTGCGAGGCCGGACAGGAAGACGTTCACGGCCTCACCGAGGCGCTGCAGGCGTTTGCGGGTCTCCTCCTTCAGTCGGTCCGGCGCGCTGCGGCTGAGGAACGGCAGGAGGCTTTTCGGGGGCGGGCGGTGAATGACGGTGAGCGTCAGTGTTTTGTCGCGGAGCCCGCTGGTCTCGAGTTTCGCGCGCCAGCGCCGGTCAACCTCGCCTGCGAAGCTGTCCTCACGGATCGGGTCGAGATCAGGTTTGATGGCCTTGGAGACCTTGTGGACGTAATAGCTGAATTCCGGCCCGAGCTGCGCGACGATGCGGGCAAAGAGCGCCGTCACCTTGTCGAGATAGGCATCGTCCGTCGTGTAGCTGTTGATCCCCTCGAGCCGGATGCAGCGGAAGAGTTCGTTCACCCGGGTCCGCACGGTCTGGTCGTCGACGAGGCTCACATAGGGCAGCATATGCGCGAGGCGGGTCTCGCGCGCATACCAGTCCGGCGTCATCGTGCGGGCATCGAGCGCAGCATCACGGGCGTCATCACGGGGCATAGCTGTCCCCGCCATGGATGGACCTGTTGCGCGTGGGCGGTGTCTCCTGCAGGGCCGTCATCATCACGTCGATGAAACGCGGGTCCCAATCGGCGGCCTTCCACAGCACCGGATAGAGAAGGGTGGCCACGCCCAGCACCGCGATGTGCTGGACCCAGACGAACAAGAGCACCGAGCCAAAGAGCCAGACCATCGCGTACATGATGGGCAGGCCCAGAAGCTTCGGCGGGCGCACGAGGCCGAGAAAGAGAGGCGAGCGCTCAGCCACCGGCAAAGACCGCGGCAACGATGGTGGGGGCAGCCGCGACACCGGCGATGCCCACGAGGACCCAAAGCGCTTGGCGCAGGTCGATGATGTTGAAGAACCAGCTCAAGAAAACGCCGAGAACGGCAAGCGTCGCGATGACAACGCCAAGTGGGCCGGTCAGCGCATCCACGATGCCCTGTAACAGGCTCTGGATCGGGGAGAGATCAATGCTCTGGGCGAGGGCGGGTTCGGCAATCAGCAGGAATAGCGCCAGCGAGGCGACAAAGAGGTTTGAAATCTGTTTCATGAATTTGATCCTTCCAATCGGGCCGCGACGGCCATGACGCGGGCCACGTGGTTCTGGGTTTCTCGGTAGGGGGGAACGCCGCCATACTGGCGGACCGCATCGGGTCCGGCGTTGTAGGCAGCCAGCGCCAGGTGCGGATCGCCGAACGTCTCCAGCATTATCGCGAGGTAGCGGGCGGAGCCGTCGAGGTTCTGCAGCGGATCACGCGGGTCGACGCCCAGATCACGCGCCGTCGCTGGCATCAATTGACCAAGGCCAATGGCACCTGCACTTGAAATCGCATCCTGCCGGTAGGCGCTCTCAACCTCGATATTGGCCCGATAGAGAGCCAGCCAATCCGTCACGGAAAGCCCCGCGCGACGCAGGCCAGGATGGCCGGCATAGCGCAAGGCCGTGGTCTGAATCCCGGAGAGAACATCGGCGCGGGGCAGGGGAGTCATGCGGGCAAGGGCCGCGACTTGGACGCCCTCTTGCTCGGCCTCTACCTCGCCGAAGATCGCGATCCCATCGGAAGCCGAACTCTGACCAATCCCGTCATAGTAGTTTCGAGCAAAGCTGCTTTGGGAGCGGGACGGGATCAGGGAGCCGTCGCTCTCCATGACCAGGACCATTTGCGCTGAGGCAGGTGCTGCGACCAGCCAGAGGCAGACGAGGTTAGTTGTCAGCGGCCTTGTCTGACGAGGCTTTGTCTGACGGGGCGAGTTTATGCGTGCGGCTTGTGCCCGCCTCAAGCGGCAGGTCGACATGCGCAAAGCCAAGGCCAATGAAGAAAGACACCACGCCGGAGATCGTCTTGAACTCGCGGATCTTGATATCGTTGTAGGTCGTCCGTGTGCGGGCGGTGACGAGGAGCTTTTCCACCCCATCATCAGAGACAACGCGCATGATCCAGACCCCGTAATAGCTGGGGCCTTTCTTATGTGCCGACTCCTGGCACAGGATTTCTGCGCTATAGCCGCTTTCCACGAGCTCGCGGAACCTGGCTTCCGTAACCACATTTGGTGCTTCGATGTCCCAGTTCATGGCCCGGCTCACGCTTTCTCCAATGGCGCGACCCCAGGCATTCCTACTTGAAGCCCAGAGTTACGATAGTATATTATCAACCGCAAGATGTAATATCGTGCTTTGGCTGTAGTTTGGTTACGCAAACACTAGTCACGGCCAGTGTCCGCGATCAAGGAGATAACAGGTTTGAGAAACCCAAGGTTGACATGCCTGCTCCCATTGCAAGCTATGGCCCTTCTGATCTGCGTTCCTGGGCCGGTTTTGGCGGAATCCTGCTTTGCGCCATCCCGTCCTTTCCTGCCAAGCGATTCGCAGGCCGCGCGGGACTATGCGGATATCATCCGCGGCGACTTCGAAGATTACATTCAGGATATCCAGAGCTACTTCCGTTGCCTCGACGGTGAACGGGCCCGCGCCTTCGAGGAAGCGCGCGAAGTCAGCGAGGAATATGGCCGGTTCCTGCAATTGGTAGGGGATTGATGGGCAACCTCGGGAGCATCAGACTTGCAGCCCATGGAAACCAGACGCCGATAACACCCTCATATATCTACTTTTTAGATAACAGATTTCATCCGCTAGCGACGTCACAAAAGGTATGTGACGCGTGGCAAAGACAATCAGAAGCAAGGGACAAGTGGCACTCTGTCAGGCGTTGGTCGACGCCCGTGTCAAAGCGGGCCTTGGTCAGAAAGACCTGGCAGACAGGCTCAGATGCCACCAGTCCCTTATTGCCCGCCTTGAGAGCGGCCAGCGCCGGGTCGACGTTGTCGAGCTGGTCGTCTTGGCGCGCGCCATCGGCTTTGACCCGTTCGAGGTTCTGGCGATCGTTGAAGCCGCCACGGAGCCCGACCACAGGATTTGAAGCCAATGAATTGTTGAGAACACGGGAACCCACTTTCCCGGTCTGATGATCATTTCCTCATCGAGGACCAGTTAGCCAACATCAAAGAAGCCCGGCGCGCGGTCGTAGTGAACGCTCTGCAACCCCACGCCGCAATTCGCAGCGCCGCAGTGCAGGAAGCCAGTAAACAGTGAACGAAGATAAGGGTGAGGGCGTCGCGATCGCCAATCTGATCGGGACCGATGGGTGCAGTGTTGTTGGTTGGGTTTATCGCTGGAGGACAGGCTCACATGCGGTGATGTGGGACGTCCAAGGGCCCCAGCCGGTATCGGAAACCCGGCCGGATATAAGTGACGAACAGAAGCAAGAAATCGACTTCGATGCGCTGACGAGGATCGGAAGAAGCGACGACGGGTGAACAGAGCGAACCCGCGGTGTTTGCCTAAACGCCAAACAGCATGTGGACCGCGAAGCGTATGCGGTGCGGTCGTGCAAGCCAAAGAAGCCGTCTTCCATGACAAATCTACGTAGCGGCAGGTCAGTAGTTCACCTGCTCGAACCCGTAGTTGCCGTCATAGTCACGCCAATCGACGAAGACGGATCGGTGATAAATGCCAGGGCAATGCTCGCCCCAACGTTCAAGTCCCACATGGGCCTCGGGCAGGGCAGTTATCGAAGATCGCTGCCATGAGAAATCGCCTTGGGTCCCGTAGGTGCCGAGGACCACGGTCGCGCTTCGGTTACAATCCCCATCGCGCCCGGACTCGTGCTGTCGTGCATACCGTACATCGAAGACGCGGATGGACCGCACGAAATTGAACTCTGGCCCGCTGATATCGATGTCCGCGCGGTCCTGAACGAGCCGCAGGGCGAGGTCGGTGGGAACGAGATTATCTACTGGCAAGGATTGAAGCGGTCGACGGCTGTCGGTTCGGTACAAGGCTTCAAAGATGCCGCCAGCGTTGTTTTGTAACCGATCGTTCTCGTAGGAGGCGCCCATGGGACAGCGCCAGATTTGCAGCGGTGGTTCGACCGGCCAAGGTGTAATCCGCCGGATAAATTCGGCGCGGGCTCGGGCGCAAGGGACGGAAGCAGGCCAGCCGCCAGACAGGCACAAGAGGATCGCGCAATCGATCGGGTATGTCTGCGCGCGGGTGGGTATTGGCAGCGAAGAACCTGTCACGGTCAAAGCGACTGCGACCGAGGGGAGGAGCTTCTTGAGTAAATGGCGCATGCTGTGGAGCCTCCGTGATAGGAGTTCAGCATACATACAATAATATACTATCGCAACGCTAAGTATAAAGTCGCATAATGAAGTTTATGTTATTTCTTCTCCGGCTAATGCCGACCTTCGCTTATGCTTGGTAAAGGTGCACATCGCGGGACAATGCCGTCATTCGTTTTTCATATTTCGCTGACGCAGCACGGCTTCGCGCATGCGGCAGGTTTGTCGCTGCGTTGCAGCTCAAGTTGCCAATGCGGTCATTCAATCTGGCTAAATGTCACAAAGTCCAAACTCCACCTTCGCTGTCTCTTCGCAGCATGTTTTCGAAAACAGTAAGGCGCACAACAACTTGAAGCACCTACAACAATCACACCAGTCCCGTAAATAATGACGGGATCTTTATCCATGGTTTACCGACGATCTTGAAGCGATTCCTCGACGGTCCAATTGTTGCGCTCTTGATCTAAAGATTTCACGATTTCGAAGCTCTAGTGACCAGATTGTTTGGCTACGAGATCCTCGCGCAGCGATAAACCTCCAAGGCTAGAATAATCCGTTTGCGGGGTTCTAAGAGTAGGACGGAATATTGACTTTCACCGCCATGGAACAGCCTTGAACCGACTTGTCGCTTTGGTCCTGAAGATTACCTTGCGGGAGACGGTATCGCTACTTCGACACCAACCACGGTTGTCCCCGCCAAGTTGCCCTGTGCAGACCCGGTCCACGCAACGACAACGCCAGCTGCTGATCGCGTAATCCTTGGAAATCCTACCGACTCTCGCCCACGATTGATGTGGAGTGCTTGTGGCGAAGTACACCCGCTCTCCGGCGACACCTGACACACGACTATTGCTTCACCGCCATTCGCATACTCCAACCAAAGAGCAAGTGCTTTGCCGTCACCCATCTGCAAGACATCTACGCGACCTGCGGGTGTGCCGAGATCGAGTTGCAACGGGTCTTCAAAGGATGCGCCCCCATCCCTGGAAAACGCAATTCGAGCCTTTGCCTCGCCATTGGCACCGGTGAACCACACGACTACCGCGTACGTTCCCAACGCATCGATGGCAGGTCCGTTGACAGGGCATCCTGCGATTTCCCAGCCGTCGCCGTAGATTGTTTCGGGGTCGGTCCATTCTTCTTCGACCAACCTGACAACCGAAATATCGCGGATTTCTTCGGCTGTTCGGTCCCTGTAAACCGCTATGATGTTACCTGCTTCCTTGCGGACGGCCGATGTTTGACAGCACGTACAAGCGCGTGGGTCGAGCAGGCTTTCCGGTCCCATTGAACCGTCCGGCGCAATGCGACGTGCGCGGACCTGCATGGCATTCTCATAGCTGTCGTCTGCGGCTTGATTATCGTATGCACGACCATCTAGCCAAAGAGCTGTCAAACCAGCGCTATCATCAGGGATTAGCGACACGAAACCATGTTCACGCTTTGATCGGTCATCGTGGGGTATGATTGGCGTTGTCCAGTTCAAACCCTCATCGAAGGAGAAAGCGATCTTTACGTCGTATTGATAGCTGCCCGGCCCATTCAATTCCAACCAATGCGCTGCAAGCGTCCCATCGCTAAGCCCAACGACTGACGGAAAGTCGGCCCAGTTCACAAACAGTGTCTCAGATTGATGAATTGTACGCGCCTCCGTCCAATAGGTGCCATCGAACAGGGCCATCCGAACGGCGTTGTTACCTTCGGTCCAACTCATCACGATCCGACCATCGGGCAGTGTTGAAAGCGAGGGTTCACGTGCGTGATCCCCAACCGGTGCAACCAGTGGTCTGACTGGAAACAGAGGGGCATCTTCAGCCGCTACAAAGGGCGCACCGAGCATAAAAAGAGCCGTGCAAACGAATAAAAATCTAATCGGCCTCAACCTCCGGTCCAACCGAAACGAGATAAGCCCAGACTGCCTTGGCATCCGTTTCTTTCTTCAATTTGAATGACATGCCAGATTTCGCCTTGCTGTCGTTCAGAAAAGTCGCGAGGAACTTCTTCGGATCTGCAATATAGGCTACGAAATCGCTCTCGTTCCAGACCAAGCCATTCTCGCCCGCTTCACGAATAGAGTCCCGAAATTTATTCCCAAACATTTCTTCGGTCCCTGCTGTTCGGTTGTACACACCATAAAGATTTGGCCCAACCGCGCCACCCTTTCGGATAACGTCACCATCCGTCCTGACGATTGAGTGGCAGGCCTTGCACTTGTTAAATACCTTATCTCCGGCCGATGCGTCGCCGGTTGCATGTCCATCGGCGAGAACACCTGTTCCGGACAATGCCAGTGCTAGCGTTGCGATAAATTTAGGTTTCATTCGTTTCTCTCCTTGTTGATGACAGTTATTATCTACTGGATGGCTGTTATGCTTTTGCCTCAGGTCGACAGGTCACTCAGTTAATTCCGTTTTCCCTTTGAAGAGCCCGTATATATGCCACGATATGCAATACTTCTGCTCGTGTTACGCCCTCGACAGCTGGCATGTTGCCAAACTTCCAATGGTGCGCCCGAACACCATTCTGTGCTGCGAGGACAAACGCCATGTCACCGTGGTGGCCCGGCTCATAAATCTTGTGCACCAGCGGTGGAGCAACGCCGTCCTGACCCTGCCCATTGACGCCGTGGCAGGTCGCGCAGGCCGCACCATAGGCACGCTTGCCGATTTGCTCTTGCTCGGTGAAACTTGGGGGCAGCCTGACAGTTGCAAGCGCACCTGCGGGAAGTGCCATTCTTTCGTCCGTCTGAGTACTCGTCTGGGAGTGGGTCGGCTGCAGGATGTACCATCCTGCCGCAGCAACGGCGATCAGAGCAAAAAAAATTGCTGCCCATTTCATGCTATCAAACTCCTTTATTGCCTTTCGAGGGCTTCATGCCCCTCGAAAGGCAAAGTCGTTTTTCTGAGCGGCGATTGCTCGAATTGGCTGACCTTTTCCAGCGTACTGTCATCTGCCTGGGCCACTTCGGACGAGTGGCCTGACCCGGCAAAAAAAGCCGTGATTTCGTGATACCGGATTCGGGTGTCTTCCAAGGTCTGATAGTAGCGGAAAAGTTCCTTCAGCGGTGCCGAGAAGTCCTTGTGCGCTGCCAGGACGGCCACCAGCGCGCCGAGTGTGATCCGCCCTTCGATGACGAAATATCCACCCAGAGAGTAGAACAGGAATGGCGTCAGCGCGGTCAGAAAATTGTTGAGGGCCTTGATGAAGAACTTCAGACGGAAAATCTTCCTGCGCACGTGCTCAAGCTCTCTAAAACTTGCGCTTACTGGCAGCAGCCCGGCCGGATTGACCTGCCGTTCGCGCAATTGATCGCTGAGCTGCCTGCCAAGCTGTCGGACCTCCTTGATCCTGGTGCGTGAAAGCGCGTTGACCCGCCGTTGCAGCTTGGGCAGCAGCACGAGCTGAATTGGCAGTACCGTCAGTGCGGCGGCACCCAAGACAGGGTCCTGAACGAACATGAAAAACAGGATCGTCAAAAGCGTACCGCCTTGCAGGATTGGCAGCGTAAGGACGTCCGCCGCGAAGCCACCGATGGGCTCGACTTCCTGTGCGAGAATAGGGACGATCTCGCTTTGGTTTCCGGAGTCTGGATCGCTGCGCCATTGCCGATAGACCAGCAGGCGGAAGCGCCGCAGAAAACGCTCCGCGACATACCCTTTGAAGACGTTAAGGCTATATTTGTTTAACCCATTCAGGATGATCGCCAGAAGATAGAGACCGCAAAGAAGTATGAGGAAAACGACCTGATCGAGGTCTCGTCCCAGAACGACAATCGGGAAACGGTCTGAATCCAGAGCGTTGTTCACGATCTGTTTTGGCAGTTCCAGGGTCAGATAGAGAATAGGCATCGCGATGAGGCTAACCACGATCATCAACGCCTGCTGCCTTCTTGAATAGCGCAAGACGGTGCTGAAAAGACTTCCTTCGAGCCCTCGTATGGGCTCTGGGTGGATCGCAGGCGTGCTGCGGTACTTCCAAAGCTTCAGAATGCCGCGAATAGCAAGATATGAGCCAACACTGATCAGCAGCGCGGGGGCCAAGACCAGTATGAGATGAATGAACGGATGAACCCAGTCCGGCGTGGCATCGCTGTAGTCGTACCCAAGGGCGGCAGCTACGTCGTGTACAAGCAGGTGATACCTATCCAAGAGTGACATTGAAAATGTCTAATCCTTGGACTTCGGCGCAAGGTGATCGTGCACGATGATGACGCCCCACATGCCCGCTTCCCGGTGGCCGGGAATCAAGCATACGAACTCCAGGTTGGTCATATCGGAGAAATCCCAGATCAACTCGGCATTTTGTCCACTTGGGATCGAAACCGAGTTGGCGTTATCATGTTGCATGTCGGGGTGTTCGCGCATCCACTGCTGGTGTTTTGCGACCTCGTCAAAGGAACCGAGAAAGAACTCGTGATCCAATCCACCCAAATTGCTGATAAGAAACCGGACAACCGATCCGCTCTCGATGTGGAGTGCGTCCGGCTCGAAAAGCATGTAGCCGCTTTCCGTCTCCCTGATGGACAATTCAATCGTCCTGTCGATCGAGGAACCATCACCGGGTTTCCCGATCGGATCATGGCCAGGCACTTCGAAGGCTCGGGCGTGAGGCTGCTGGCCCTTGCCACCGGAAGCGCCCACTGAAAAAGCCGGAAGGACGAGCGCAAGGGCGATGGTGCAGGTTCTCAGGAAATTCTTCATGCTCGGCTACCTCCGTAGCGCTTGATTTTATGGGATCTTCTTGCTTGCTTGGGCTAAGCGATCAAGGCGATGGGGCCGGAGTGTTTACCCCCGACCCCATTGTTTGTAGTTACTTCATATGCGTGACGGTCAGTTTACCCTTGACCCGGTCAGCGACGAATTCGATGTCCTGACCTTCCGCCATCTTGGCCACCATCGCCTCATCGGCGCGGAACACCATGGTCATTGCGGGCATATCCAGGTTGACGAGAGGGCCGTGGATAATTGTAACCTTGCCGGCCTTGGCGTCGATTTTCTTGATGGTCCCGCTCGTGTATTCCACGTCAGCCTGAGCCATCTGGTCACCGACTGCGACCTCACGGTGCATGCCGGATTCGTAGTGGCCGGCGATCAGGCACGCCGCTTCGAATGTGCCAGAATTAGCGAAAGTCCAGACAACCTCGCCCGAAGCGCCCGCATCGAGACGGATACGGTTCGGATCGTCATGTTCCATGTCCATCTTGGCCATTTCGATCTTATGCTCGGCATTACGCTCTACCGTGTCGAGGACGAATTCATGCTCCAGCTCACCCTTGTTGGTGATGTTGAAGCGGATGGTTTCGCCCTCCTTGATATCCATCGGCTCACTCTCGATCAGCATCTGGCCCTCATCGTTTTCGAGCAAAGTGACGTCGATTGTGCGGTCAACCTTGGCGGCGTCACCCGGCATGCCGACCATCATTGCGGCTGGCTTGGTCTCCCCATGTCCGCCGTCGTGTGTACCTGCAGCAAAGGCCGGTGCTGTTAGCGCGATCGCGAAGCTTGTCGTCAAAAGAAGATTTCTCATTTTATTGTCCTGTAGGTTGGTTTGGTGTGAGATGACGAAGGGCCGCTCAGCCCTTCGAGGTTGGTTTCGGTGTGAGAATGGTTTTGGGGCTGTTGTTGGAGGCAAATTCGGGTAATTTGCCGGTCCATTCGTAGGCCATCTCGCCCGGAGGATTCTCGTACCAGCCGGGATCGGAGTAATCGTCCGCGTCGATGCCGTCCCGCACCTTCACGACCGAAAACATGCCGCCCATCTCGATGGGTCCGTACGGGCCCCAACCCGTCATCATCGGGATGGTATTGTCGGGTAGCGGCATTTCCATTTTTGCCATGTCCCCCATGCCGGACATGCCCATCGGCATGTATTCCGGCTGGAATTGACGGATCTTCTGGGTCAGCGGCTTCTTGTTCACCCCGATGAACGTCGGCACGTCATGGCCCATGGCGTTCATCGTATGGTGCGATTTGTGGCAATGGATCGCCCAATCTCCCAGATGATCGGCGACGAATTCGTAGGCGCGCATCGCACCTACGGGAATGTCGATGCTGACCTCCGGCCACTGTGCTTCAGGCGGCACCCAGCCGCCATCCGTGCAGGTGACCTTGAAGTCATAGCCGTGCATATGGATCGGGTGGTTCGTCATCGTAAGGTTCCCAACCCGTACTCGCACCCGGTCGCCCTTGTTCACGACCAGCGGATCGATGTCGGGGAAGATCCGGCTGTTCCAGGTCCAAAGGTTGAAATCCGTCATCGTCATGATGCGGGGTACATAGGTACCCGGATCGATGTCGAAAGCATTCAGCATGATCAGGAAATCACGATCCACCGGCATGAATGTGGGATCCTTGGGGTGGACCACGAACATGCCCATCATCCCCATCGCCATCTGGGTCATTTCATCGCCGTGGGGGTGGTACATGAACGTTCCGGACTTCACCAAGTCGAATTCGTAGACGAAGGTTTTGCCCGGCGGGATGCTTGGATGGCTCAATCCGGAGACCCCATCCATGCCTGAAGGAAGAATGAGCCCGTGCCAGTGCACCGTTGTGCCTTCCGGCAGCTTATTGGTGACGTAGATGCGCACCCGGTCGCCTTCGACTGCTTCGATCGTCGGGCCGGTGGATTGGCCGTTGTAGCCCCACAAATGCGCGATCATGCCGTCGGCAAGCTCGCGTTCTACCGGTTCGGCCACGAGGTGAAATTCTTTCACCCCGTTGTTCATCCGGTGCGGCAGGGTCCACCCGTTCAATGTGACCACAGGTGTGTAGTCCGGCCCGGTACTAGGACGCGCCGTGATCGCCGTTGCTGCGCTATCCATTTGGGCAGCTTCGGGCAGGCCCATGTTCAGGGTTTGACCCCAGGCTTTCGAAGAGACCAGCGTTGCACCTGCCGCGCCGGCTCCGAGTAATTGACGTCTATTTAGCATGTCAGTTCCTTTCAGTGTCCTGCGCCGCCACCGGCGGCAAGTGTCGCGCCTTCTCCACCAGCACCGCCACCGCCTTCGCCGCCGCCATAGATCGCAGCGGTCAGATCAGCCTGTGCCATGTAGAATTCGCGTTTTGCGTTTGCCGCTTCCAGTGATGCGCCCAGTTTCTCGCGCACGTCTGTCAGCAGCTCGAAAGTGTTGGTGATCATGCCGTTATAAGACAGCAGCCCCTCTTCTTCGACGGTCGTGCGTAGCGGCACCAGAACGTCGCGATAGTGGCGGGCGATCTTATACGCGGCGTGATAGGAGGCTTCAGCACCACGCGCTTCGGACCGGACGTTGACGGCTCTTTCTGCCAGCACGTTGGCTGCTTGCAGGTACGACAATTCCGCCTTGCGCATCCGTGCCTTCCCGGTGTCGTAGATCGGGATTGCGAACTCCACCTCCACCTGAGGGGTGGTCACGGTCTCCGTTTCTCCGTCCTCAATTTCCCGCTCCGCTTCGAACCCGGCAATGAATTCGAGATCGCTGATAATGCGAGTCTGATCAGTCAGACCAAACGCCTTGGCCTGTGCTTCCAGGCCAAGTTTGGCAACGCGCAGATCAACCCGATTTCGCAATGCTTTCGCTTCGATGTCAGTCACACGGCCGACGGAACGCGGCAGCGCAGGAAGAGCATCGGGCACATAATAGTCGACTTCGGTGCCCCACAGCCCCATGAGCCTGGTCAGCTGCTCTTTGGACCGGGTAGCATTCAAGCGTGCCTGGGCAAGTTGTCCGGCGAGTTCGGCATTGAATGCCTGTTCACGGGCCTGCCCGGCTGTGTTAAGCGCGCCGGTCTCGCCCAGTCTCATCGCTAATTCCGATCCGGCGTCAGACGTCGCTTTCGCACGGCGGAGATAACTCACAGCCTCGAAGGCGGCTACGGCATCGACCCATGCCTTCCGCGTCTGATTGGCCAGTGCGAGTGTGTCGTTCACGGCGCTCAGTTGAGCCTGCCGGAAGTTTGCGTCTGCAATGGCCGTACGCTGCTTGCGAGTGGTGGCATCGAGCACGTTCGACCGGATCAGTCCCTCGATCGCCCTGTAGGCACCCAGTTCGGGCGCACCGATGCCCAGTATACCAATCGACACGATTGGGTTTTCCGGCATCGATTGCTGCCAGGCCTCTGCGGCAGACAGGCCGACGTTTGCATAGGACGCCTGCAACCCTTTGTTGTTCAGAAGCGCGACCTGAACGGCGGTGTCCGCCGAAATGGTCTTGCGGTGCACCATTGCGTGCACCTGCTTCTTCAAGGCCTCGTTTTCGGCCTGGGTTTCGGCGAAGGCTGTCCGTTTGCCGAGGGCTGGTGTGACCTGGCTGGAAATATTGGCGAAGCCAGCTTTTGGTTCCGTGTAGATGCCCGGCACAGCGGTAGCACAGGCACCCAGGATTAGCGGAAAGCCGAAAACCAGCGGAAACTTCGATACCCGCATCAGTTGCCCTCCGTCTGTTCTTGATTGACGGAACGCCAGTCGCGGGGACCTGTAGGGCCGCGATAGGTGTAGCCCGCCAAGGGGTCCTGATAGCTGATCGGCGATGAAACTGCCGTGTTGACGACGGCCTGTTGGGTCGCGACGGACGGCAACGGGGTGGGCTCATAGGCGCATGCGCCAAGCCCGAGGGCCGAAGCCCCCATAAGTAGATGAATTTTCATGAAAGTAACCTGATTGGTGAACGTTGTCTCACGCAGACTCTGCGCAAGGCTCACACCCGTTTTGGGCGTCGGTTCAGATCAGGAATCGAGGGGGCCGCAGGAACCCTGCTGTTTCCACCGAATACGTTTGACCGTCGAGAATGACATATTCACTTGTACCAACCGGCTCTGCTTCGATCTTGGTGTCTTCGAGGAAGACGACAGAAATACAGATACCGTTGCAACACTCTTGGGATTGTTGCTCTTTGCCATCCTTGTCGGACGCTGCGATGTCGCTTGCGACCCTAAGCTTCTCATGCGCGTGATGCGCATCGCTTCCGGTGTCATGAGTCATGGCGGCACCAACGACAACAATAGACTTGGCTTGATGTCCGTCATGCATGCCGGACGCCGCGTGAGCGGCAGAAGGTGGTGAAAATACCAAGGCTAACGCAAACGCAATGCACGTAAACGTCTTGAACCAGCATGATATGAAAACTCGAAAGCTCATGCTCTAGATATCGGATACCGAAGCAATCCAGTCAATCCGTCCTGCGCAGGAAGGTTTGTCGCTTTTTTGTGAAAAAGGCGAGATTCGGCCGCTGCCGTCAGAAAATGTTGCATATCAGAAACATATAAAGAGCCAATATTCCCCTCCGGTCAGCGGAGCGATGCTGACGCGTCTTGTGCTACCGAACTTCAGCCAGCTTCTCAGACCTGTAGCCCGCGTCGCTGATCGCTACCGCCAATGCAGTTTCATCCAGAGTGCTGTCGACGCCGACGATAGGTGCAGTCAGATCGCACGAAACTTTTGCATCTGGGTCGGCAGCCATGATGGGCTTTTGCATGGAAGCGGCACGATGGCCGCGATCTCCGCGCAGATTGCAATAGACCCTGAAAGGAGTCCGCCCACTCGGATAGGAATATTCCGTTCTGAAAATTACCGCCAGCGTAAGACATGCAGAAAAGCTACTTTCCAATGCTATCAACATTTCCGCAACTAGGTCCGGCAGTAACCTACCATTTGTTATGTCGCTCGGCCTGCAGTCGAGACATGGAACGCGGTTCAGGAGATTTCGAAACTTAAATTTCATTCGTCCCAAAGACCTGGAGCGAATGCTTGGTTCCCAAACGCAGGTTCAACATCCTCGATCTCAAGCCGTATATGTGCCAACGTTCTAACATGCAGAGGTTTTTCTCCGTCGACATGCCCGGTGTTCAATTTGTGAGCATTGTCTTGGCATTCAGCCTCGCAGCGTTACTGGCGGTCCTCTGCCTTTATATCTTGCTTTCGCCGGGCTTTGCAGCGGCTCTTGCCGCCGGCGGGCCATCGCTGGCCCGCTTTCTGAGGCAAGTTACGACCAACGGTCTGCCCGTAGTTTTTGCCATAAACTATGTCAGTTTTTTTCTTTTCGCGGTGATACAGAAACCAAAGGTCGCCCGCCGAGATACGGCGTTTTTCGTGCTGGTGGATATCTTGCTCAGAGCCATTCTCTTTCCAAGCCTCCACGCACTGATCTACGTTTTGTCTGCCGACTGGTTCGAGTCATTCGGGGGCAGTCGTGCAACCGCGTTGTCGGTCGTTGCCCCAACCCTTGCGCGTTCGGCGTTTTTTGAGAACATCTCCGGAGTTTATCTTTATGCGACAATGATCAGCGCGCTGCCGCTATATGTTTCAGCTTTCGGGCAGTCGGAATTTCTTGGACCGACCGTTCGTCGCTTGCCAATAAAAGCGGGCTTGATGCTGCTCGCCTTGTTTGCGTTTGCCCTGTCGGTCGGATTGATCGCAATCGGTGCACAAGGCATCGCATTCCTTCAGGGCTAAATGATGGCTGGCTATTCACCGTGGGAATGCGCGGCCTGAGGTGCCAACCATCGCGACAAGTAAACGCGCTCGAAAGCGAAGACAGCGATCATTCCGACAGCCGCATACAGAACGATCATCGGGTCGCTTTGAAGCTTCATCACGGTGAAAGCTGCCAGTACAACTACATCGAGCGCCAGGGCAGTCAAAAGCACGATACCTGAGGCGCCGACGTCTGCTCGACGATAGTGGAACACGCCCCAATGTATGATCATGTCCATGACGAGGTAAAAGAAGGCACCGAGGGATGCGATCCGGCCTAAATCAAAGAGCACGGCCAACGTCGCTGCGATGACGACAGTATAGACCAGGGTGTGGCGTTGGATGGGACCTGGCATACCGAAGTGGCTGTGCGGGATCATTTCCATGTCGGTCAGCATCGCCAGCATACGCGACACCGCGAAGACGCTGGCCAGAACGCCGGACGCCGTTGCGACAGCGGCCAGGATCACCGTGAGTATGAAGCCGGTTTGTCCAAGGGCGGGCTGCGCCGCCTGTGCCAGCGAATAGTCACGCGCTGAGATGATCTCCTCGATCGTGAGACTCGAACCGACCCCGTAGGCGACCAACAGGTAGACGACGACGCAGATTCCGATCGAGAACATGATCGCTCGGCCAACATTGCGATTTGGTTCAGTGATCTCGGCCCCGCTGTTGGTGATCGTGGTGAACCCCTTGAACGCGAGGATGGCCAGCGCCGTAGAGGCGATGAACCCCGTGAGCCCGTAGGATTGAGAGGTCTCGGACGCAGCGGCGAACGCAAAACCACTAGACCACAGGGCCGCGATGCCAAACAGAGCTATGCCTCCAATCTTGATCGCTGCCATGATCAGCGAGAACAGCCCGACCGAGCGATTTCCGGCGATGTTCACCAGAAAGGCGAAAACGATCACGGCCACGGCCAGGGCGGGGACCAGTGGGCCGCCTTCGATATCGAAAGGGCGCAAGACATAGGTGGCGAAGGTTCGCGCGACGAGGCTTTCCGCGATCACCATGCTGAGCGCCATCAGCAGCGCGGCACCGCCCGCGATGGCTCCGGGGCCATAGCACTTCTGCAGGATCATGGCGATGCCACCCGAGGACGGCCATTTGTTCGACATCCTGATGTAGCTGTAGGCGCTGAAGCTTGTGACGACCGCGCCGGCGATGAATGCAAGCGGGAAAAGCGGGCCGGCGAGCTGCGCGATTTGCCCCGTCAACGCAAAGATTCCGGCGCCGATCATCACGCCTGTTCCCATCGCAATGGCTCCGCCCAGACTGATGGAATCTTCGCGGTACGTTTCTTTTTCGCTCTGCATAAATGGTCCCCTTTTAATTTTGGTTCGTCCGAATGCTGTTGCGCGCTTCTAGATACGAACGCCGCGAAGGCGCAGCGAATTGAGCACCACCGAGATTGACGACGCGCTCATGGCGAAGGCAGCAAACATCGGACTGATGAGGATGCCAAAGAAGGGAAACAGAACTCCCGCCGCGACCGGCACGCCGGAGGCGTTGTAGATCAGCGCGAAGAACAGGTTCTGGCGGATGTTGCGCATAGTGGCCCGGGCGAGCCGCCGCGCACGCACGATACCGTCGAGGTTGCCCTTGACCAGCGTGATGCCCGCGCTTTCGATGGCCACATCGGCGCCAGTGCCCATGGCGATGCCGACATCGGCTTGTGCCAAGGCCGGCGCGTCGTTGACGCCATCCCCGGCCATCGCGACCCTGTGACCCGCCTCTTGCAATTCACGGATGATCCGCGCCTTGTCCTCCGGCAGCACGTCGGCCCGGATCTCATCGATGCCGAGCCGTGCGCCGATGGCGTTGGCAGTGCGTTCGTTGTCTCCGGTCGCCATGATGACGCGGAACCCCAGTTCATGCAGGTCCTTGATGGCCGCAGGTGTGCTCTTCTTCACCGGATCGGCGACAGCGACAAGACCTGCAATGTCGCCATCCAGCACCACGAACATTACCGTCTCACCTTCGTCGCGGCGGGCATTGGCCTTGGCGGTCAACGCGCCTGCCTCGAGCCCTAGTTCGCGGATCATCGCCAGATTGCCGAGCGCCACCGCTTTGCCGCCCACAACACCCTTGACGCCCTTGCCAGTGATCGCCTCGAAGTCCCGAGCATTGTCCATTTTGACATCTCGCTCCTCCGCACCCCTGACGATCGCTTCGGCCAAGGGGTGCTCCGATCCGCGCTCAAGCGATGCGGCGAGACGCAAGACCTCGGCTTCGTCGTGGCCGGGTTGCGGGAGTACGTCGACAAGCCGCGGCTTGCCTTCGGTCAACGTGCCGGTCTTGTCGACGATCAGGGTATCGACTTTCTCGAACCGCTCCAGCGCCTCGGCGTTCTTGATTAGGACCCCTGCCTGAGCGCCCCGTCCTGTCGCCGTCATGATCGACATCGGTGTCGCCAGGCCAAGCGCACAAGGACAAGCGATGATCAGAACCGCCACTGCCGAAATCAATGCGTAGGAAAGCGCAGGCGCGGGCCCCCAGATCGCCCAGGCGATGAAGGACAGGACCGCGATACCGATGACGGCCGGAACGAAATATCCCGCCACCTTGTCGGCATATTTCTGGATCGGGGCGCGCGAGCGCTGCGCGTTCGACACCATCTCGACAATTTGAGCCAGCATCGTGTCGGACCCGACACGCGTCGCCTCCATCACCAGACTGCCAGTGCCGTTGATCGTCGCACCAGTTACCGGGTCGCCTTCGGTCTTCTCGACCGGCACAGGTTCACCGGAGATCATGCTTTCGTCGATCGAGGACCGGCCGTCCAGAACCACGCCATCGACAGGAACCTTGTCACCGGGCCGTACGCGCAGCCGGTCGCCGACCTGTACGTCCTCCAGCGGGATCTCCTCTTCGGAGCCATCGTCCCGCATGACCCGCGCGGTCTTGGCGGCCATATCGAGTAGCGCACGGATCGCCTTGCCGGTTCCTTCACGTGCGCGCAATTCCATCACCTGACCGAGCAGCACGAGCGTCACGATCACCGCCGCCGCCTCGAAGTAGACGCCGACATGGCCTTCGGAGTCTCGGAACCCATCAGGGAATATGTCCGGTGCGAGAACGGCAACGACGCTGAAGAGCCAGGCGGCAAGAACGCCCATGCCGATCAGGGAGAACATGTTGAGGTTCAATGTGCGGAACGAAATCCATCCGCGTTCCAGAAACGGCCAGCCGCACCACAAGACCACTGGCGTTGCCAGGATCAATTCGATCCATTGTGTGGTGCCTTCGCCAAAAAAAGTCCGGACTGCGGGGAAACCGACGAATGGCCCCATCGTGAGGACAAGGAGCGGGATCGTCAGGACTGTGCCGACCCAGAACCGCCGTGTGAAATCCACCAGTTCGGGATTTGGACCTTCATCGCCCGGCACACCGGATTCCAGTTCCAACCCCATGCCACAGATCGGGCACGCGCCCGGATCAGGCTGCCGCACCTGAGGGTGCATCGGGCAAGTGTAAATGGGACCATCATGCCCTTGGGGAACCAGATCATATCGTCCATCCGCCGGCGCGGCACCTGCTTGGTGGTCGTGATGATCATGTGCTGAATGGACCTCGAGCTCCGATTCCGGCACGAGATGCATCCCGCATTTCGGACAATTGCCGGGCTCAACCTGCCGCACCTCAGGGTGCATTGGGCAAACGAATACCGAAGAAGCTGCTGTGGTTTCAGAACTGTCGGGGGTGCTCATTTTGCGGTCCTTTCCGAGAATGCTTCTCTTGCCTAAGGCTTCCATCCACAGGAGGGTCAAGAGAGATCAGTATGGTGATTACATTGCGGATCTGCGGGGTGGCGCTGTCCGGCCCCGTTCCCGTCGGGCGAGCACGATCAACGCCAGCCCGACCAACACCATCGGCATGGAGAGCAACTGGCCCATCGTCAAACCCCACTCACCAAAATGGAGCGCATGGCCAATCGGGTTGTCCGCCGTCACAAACTGTTGGTCCGGTTGCCGGAACATCTCGACGAAACTTCGGGCAAGACCATAGCCGGTCAGAAACACGCCAGCCAAGGCACCGGGCATTTTCAGCCAGCCCCGGCCCCAAGCGAGATAAATGAGCAGCATTCCAAGAATGAGCCCCTCCAATAGCGCCTCGTACAGCTGGGACGGGTGTCGGGCGCAGAGGCCGCTAATCCCTGGGCAGGCCTGCGCGACTTCGCCGGGAAAGATCACCGCCCAGGGAACGTCCGTCGGCCGCCCCCACAGCTCGTTGTTGGTGAAGTTCGCCAGCCTCCCAAGAAACAAGCCTGGTGGTGTTGTCAAAGCCAGCAAGTCGCCAGTGCTGAGCAATGACGCGTTTTGTCGAAGGCAGAACAACAAGGCCGCGATGACAACGCCCGCGAAGCCCCCGTGGAAAGACATGCCGCCTTGCCAGACCATCAGAATCTCCAAGGGATTGGCGAGATAATATGCGGGCTGGTAGAACAGTACAAAGCCCAGGCGACCACCAGCAATCACGCCGATGATGATCCACGTCAGAAGATCTTCGATCTGCGTCCGGTCAAGCGGCGGTCCAACTGATGTCCAGAGCGCGGGACGGCTTATGGCACTCAAACAAATGCGCCAGCCAATCAGGATACCGAAGATATAGGCTAGCGCGTACCAGCGGAGTGCGAATGTGACCCCCCCGATGTCGAAGGAGAAGAGGTCGGTTCCAATATCCGGAAATGGCAATCCCGCTGGCAGCACTGGGTCAGTTCCTCATCAGGAATTTACGTGGGGATTAGATGGCATTAATCGAGCACCGCCAATGGCGCTGGCTCTGCGACAGGGCATCCAACGCCCATCCCGCCATCACGCGGTGTCGAGGGCGTCCCGCAGGAGATCGCGGACTTCGCCGGCGACCGCGTCCAGGTCTTGGTTCTGCACCGCCTGCATCGAAGCGACAGGATCGACCGCGCTGACCTCGGTGTCGCCGTCCACTTGCCGCAGGATAACATTGCAGGGAAGCATCGCACCGATGCGAGGCTCGATCTCGATGGCTTTGTGCGCCATGCCCGGATTACAGGCCCCCAAGATGCGGTAAGGCGGCATGTCCGCATCAAGTTTCTTTTTCATCGTCGCTTTGACGTCAATCTCAGTCAAAACGCCGAAGCCCTTGTCTGCCAAAGCATCCCGAACACGCATCTCTGCGTCATCGATTTTGGTGTCTTTCAGGACGCGATCATAGGTATAGGCCATGGGAATTTTCCTTTCAGTGTCTCTATTTGTTGGCATACCGAGGCTAAACGGTTCAGGTCGCGGTTCGGTTCAATGTCCCGACCGCGAATGGTTTTGGCGTTGTGAGGACGGGTGCCGGAAAATAAACCGGCACCCATTGGCTCAGTTGTCCTGCATCATGGAGCCGTTGCCCATGCCCTGACCGTTGCCGGGCCGCGCAGGCGCATCTGCCATATTCGACCGCATCATCTGCATCCGCTCCATCCTATCGGCAGGAGCGGCCATCTCTTCCGGCGTCACCGCGCCGTCGCCATCGGCATCGAGGTGTTGGAAACGATCCACCATCATTTCGCGGATCATTGCGCTGTGGAGAGCTTCAAACTCGGTAATCGAGAGGTTTCCATCCCCATCGCTGTCAAACTCGGAAAGCTTGGCCTGAAGCCGCGTGCGCATTTCTTCCGGCGTGGTTGTGCCGTCTCCATCAGTGTCGAACATTTGCATCATGCCGGCACCCATGCCTGGGCCCATCATACCACTGCCCATGCCTGCGCCCATCATGCCGCCGCCCATCATGTTCCCGTGCATGCGCTTCATCATGTCCATCATTCCGCCCATGTTCGCCATCATGCCCGGACCACCGTTCTGCATCATGCCTGCCCCACCTTGGGCACCAAGCTGCCCACCGTGCCCATGGTTGGCATCCGCGAAGGCCGCGCCACCAAAGGCGGTTGCAGCCAGGGTCATTGCAGCGAGTAAAGTGTTGCGTTTCATTTCGATCACCTCGTGTCAGTGTTGCGATACCCACTATATGGGATGCACCTGCAGATGCGGAATAACACGCGAGCCGGTGTTTTGTATCGCGAGGTCACAAAGGCGGGGTCTGTTACAAACTGCGACAAATCAATTCGGGGCGAACGCTCCTCTTCATCTAAGACATGCGATATCCAGAGAAAACCTGTCGAGGAGTCGTGTACCAACTGACACCGAAACCATGTTTCGGTGGAAGTGAAATTCGGAAGAGTTGGTGTCGAGAGTGGCAGAGGCCCTGATGTTCCCGAAAATTCAGTCATTCAACCCATGGCAGGAGGCTGCAAGTTGCTCTTTTTGAACCGCATTTTCTTGGTGCTTGCCTTGGTGATTTTGGCGGGGTGCGGTGCAGGAAACGACATGCGCCCTGATGCTTCAGCCGAAGTCATCAGTAGTGCATCCTACAGTCACGACGGACCGGCCGCGTTGACGCTGTACACTATGATCAATAACAGGTCCGGGGCGGGTGCGCATACCAGCGTCATGATCAATGGGTCGCAGCGCGTTATCTTCGATCCGGCAGGAACGGTCCGGCTGAGCGCGGTACCGGAACGGGGAGATGTGCTTTATGGCATTACTCCACAAGTGGCCGATTTTTACGCACGGGCTCATGCACGGGAGACCTACCATGTCGTCATACAAGAGATCGATGTGTCCCCCGAAGTCGCGGAGCGCGCCTTGCAACTTGCATTGGCAAACGGTCCGGCTGCTTCAGGCTTTTGTAGCGTCAGTACTTCTGCGATCCTAAGGCAATTACCAGGATTTGAATCCATTGGACGCACATTTTTTCCAAAGCGCCTGATGGCGGATTTTGGCAAGTTGCCGGGCGTGCGAACCACAAAGCTGTTCGAGAACGATGAGGACGACAAATCCGTAGCGATCGCACAGTTCGAAAATTCACTTGCGACGCGGCCTTGAGTGTTCGTCCAACAATTCGTTGCAAGTTGTCCCTGCACGACGCGGTACTCGGCGTGTGAGCCAAAGATTCTCTGTCCTACGAATAGGTCAGCTTCGAGCGGTAACGCTGTCTTCGGCCGAGTAAAGGAACGCCGTCGATCCGACAGCGACATTCGGATAGAGATCATTGATATGGGCCATCACCATGCGCACGCATCCCGAACTGGCCCGGCCGCCAATGCTGCGAGGGCTCGGCGTTCCGTGAATTCGAAGGTACGTATCCCGATCTCCGACGAATAGATACAAAGCCCTGCTGCCCAAGGCATTGTTGGGGCCGGGCTCCATACCGTCGGCAAACCGCTCGTAAGCCTCCGGATCGCGTTCGATCATTGACTGTGTTGGCGTCCAGTGCGGCCATTCGACCTTTCGGCGGATCGTATAGGTGCCGGGTTCATAGAGATCGCCCTTGGCAATCGCGACCCCGTAGCGCATCGCGGTGCCATCTTCCTCGATATGGTACAGATAGCGCGCGATCGCATCGACGTGAATGTCACCCGGGCGCAAACCGTCATTCGCCAAAACGCGTTGCGGCAGCAGCCTGGGATGCAGCCCCCATGGGTTGGTTGTTGCCGGGTCATAGTTGGCGGGCGTGACCTGCGCATCCCAAGCTGCTTTTTCGGCTGTTGTCGGCCAGGTCTTAGCGAATGCTGGCGAACTCAGAGAAGCTGAAAACAGCGAGCCGGAAAGTGCAAGGAAGTGTCGTCTTGTAACCATGAAGCGAAGCCCTTTGTTTGTTTTCGATGAATGCGAGACGATTCAAGAAACGTCCGCGACCCCATGCCATCGACCCTTTTGATGTCTTGCGATCGCGACCAACCAGAGGCAAGCAAGGACACCGCTTAGGATCGCGTTCCAACTCGCCATGGACAACGTCAGAAATTCCCAGACAACCTCATTGCACAGAACAAGAGTGGACGCATTTGAACTCGCAGAGGGCAGCAATTCCGATACCGACATTTGGGAAACATCGAGGCCGGATCCCGTGCAAGAAGTCGGTCCCTCCCACCAGCCGCGCTCGACACCGGTATGAAACATTCCCAACGCGGATGTGCTGAGTGCCGACAGGGCACCGATTATCAGGATTGGCAAAATCGGCAGAGCAAAGAGCAACAGAGCGCCCATTCCAATGGCGATTGCGTGTGGGTAGCGTTGCCAGATGCACATTGCGCACGGCGCGTACCCAAGAGCCTGGAAAACGAAGGCCCCTAACAGCAAGGCGGCTGATCCTGCCGCCGCAGTCATGCCGAGAGATTTTGGTGTCAGGGTCAATGAACGCTCCCGTTGGCAATCGATGGACCTGTTTCTCGCTTGTCAGGTTACGTAGACGGCAAAAGGCCTGTTATCATTCAGAGATTTGTAACGGTATGTATCCGTCTCGACCCTCAGCCGACTCTGATCCACGTTGCCATACCGTCGGCTTGGTGGCTCAACATGTGGCAATGCAGCATCCAGGATCCCGGATTGTCCAGGACGACGAGAATATCCCGCGTCTCGCCGATATCCAGGAAGGTCGAGTCCCGGTATGGACCGGCTTCCCCCGCCGCATCGAGTTCCCAGAAATGGTGGCCATGCAGATGCATGACGTGTGGAAACCCGGTTTCGTTGCGGATTGAAATGCGCACGGTCGTCCCCCGCGCGACGGATAGGAAAGGGGTTCGAGGCAGTCCAGATACGTCATTGAGCGCCCATGTTCCAGTGCCGTTATGGGACGCGCTTCCCGCACCTCCCTGGAGCACCAGCTCCGCGGTTTGGCCGGGGTCTTGCGGGGCGGGCATTCGGTTGGCGGGCAACGCGGTGATGGGCACTTTCGCAGGGTCACGAGAGCCGGAAACAGCGATTTCGCCAAGGCTCAACGTCCACTCTCCAAAGCTGTCGTCGAATCTAATAGGCCCGGTCGCATCACCAATCACATCGCATCTTTGCCCCGGAGCTAGGAGGATGGGTTCGAGTGTCTGTGGCTGCGCCAGGGGCATACCATCCAGTGCAACGATCTTGCCTGCCAGACCGTCCAGCCCGACACGGTAAACCCTGTCGATAGAGGGATTTATCAGGCGCAAACGCAGGCGGTCGCCTTGTCTCACATTCTTGCTGGTTCCATTGGAAACAAGCGCCGTGACCGTATTGCCGATACGGCCCTCGGTCGCGAAATGAGCCGGGTTGAACCCTTCGTCGTACTGTCCGGACTGATCCAACAAGACATCGAAGAACTGAACAACAATGTCATGGTCGACAGCCGGCGCATTTTGCTCCTCGACGATGAAGGCGCCGAAAAGGCCGCGGCTGACCTGATCGTAAGACAGGTAATGCGAGTGATACCAATACGTGCCGGCATCCGGGACGCCGAATTGATAACGATACGTGTCGCCCGGAATGACCACATCCTGAGTGAGAACGTTGACACCATCCATCCGATTTGGAACCCGCAACCCATGCCAGTGAACAAGAGCGCCCTCCTCCAATCGGTTATCGAGGGTAATGCGGGCGGTTTGTCCTTGTCGCATTCTGACTTCTGGGCCCGGCAGACCACCGTTGAAGCCCAACATCGACACGTCGTACCCAGCAAGGCGCGCCTTGATCGATTGGGGCGCGAGGATCAACTCGCGTGTCGCTGCTGGCAAGCGGGTACCAGCCAGCGCAACGGTCATCCCGCCAAGGAAAGACCTCCGGCTCAAAGACAATTCCGTCACCTCATGAATGATGGACTGGCTTTCGCCAACTGCCGCACTTGTGCCATTTCCGGAAGAGGAACTTCAAGGCGACAGAACGCTCCTCACGCCGTTGTCACTTTGGGATACAGGAAGACGCGGGCGCCAATTTCTACGCGATCATACAAATCTTTTACGTGTTCATTCGTCAACCGCGCGCATCCATTCGACACGGCCGATCCAATGGTTTCCGGAGCGTTGGTTCCATGAATACGAAGATAGGTATCGCGTCCCTCATCATCATAGAGATACAGCGCGCGGGCCCCGAGCGGGTTGTTTGGCCCGCCTTTCAGCCCATCCTTGTACTTCGCGTATTTGCGTGGCTCGCGCCGGATCATGGCGTTCGTTGGCCGCCACCATGGCCATTTGGCCTTGCGCGCTACCGTGAACTCTCCGGGTTCGTACAAACCTTTGCGCCCTACCCCGACCCCGTAGCGGATCGCCATCCCGTCCTCGAGCATGAAATAAAGGAAAAAATCGTCGGGAACGACGTGGACATCGTCTTTAACCCAGTCACCACGACGGGTGTTTACCAATTGCGGTTCGAACCGTTCGGGCAATTTGACTTTGTGGGCCCAGGCAATTGTGGGCAGAAAGCAACCCATCGCTCCGGCACAAATCAATTCTCGTCTCGTGAAATTCTGCATGGCGCGATCTCCTCGGACCCATGAAAATTCAGTGCGCGTCAGGGGCAAAGAAAAGAAGCCGTGAACCGGGGCAAACGACGCGCCTTTGTTGCCTTGAAACTACGAAAATTCGCGCTTTTGGAACTCTCCAGCGCTGGAATGTTGTTGTTTTACAGAGAACTGCAAGGAGGTGACTGGAAATGCACTACTCACGGTTCTTTATGATGATCGGAACATCGACCGTGGTCATGTTCGTTCTGATGTACCTGAACACCTATCTTTGGGGCCATATCTTCTTTTCGGAGACACGCCTTTACATGGCCATCCTGATGGGGGCGACCATGGCCGTGATCATGTTGGCGTACATGTTGTCCATGTATCAGAACACCAAAGCCAACATCGCGATCTTCGGGGGCGCCATACTTGTCTTTGCGGCAAGCCTCTGGCTGGTACGCGGGCAATTTACGGTGCAGGACAGGTCCTACATGCGCGCCATGATCCCGCACCACTCGATCGCCATCATGACGTCGACTCGTGCCGAGATCACCGACCCGCGCGTCCGGGGGCTCGCAGACGACATTATCTATGCGCAGGACAAGGAAATCGCCGAAATGCGCTACCTCATTGCTGACATTGGCGCAAACGGTGAGGCATCGGCCACGCCGACCGGAACGCCGGTACAGGTCGTGGATGCGCAACAGGCGCTTCAAACGGAGGTCGTGTCAAAAATCGATCCCGAGTTTCTGACGGAAGACGAAATCGCAGCGGTGTTCCCGAATGGTGGAGACTGCCGATTTGCCTACACCTCGGACAGTCCAGCCGTGCTGGTGACCGGTGAGACCGGCGAAGGGACTGGGGCCGCGATGAAGATCAGCGGTGACCTGGTGCGCCTGGATGCGCAGGGCGAAAATGCGTTTTCTCAAGGCCCGCTATCGGCCGAGATCGTAGAGACAGACGGTGACCTGACCGATCTGATCGTCAGCGCGGAACCGACTACGAAGCCGGGTTCCGTGGTCAATTCACCTGCGCCGGATAAGGAGGAAAGCATATGCCCCGGGACACAGACAGTAAATCCGCGCAGCTTTATCGCATGGTCATGCCGGGCCATGTCTGCCCCTACGGTCTGAAATCGAAAGACCTGCTGGAGCGGCAAGGCTTCGAGGTGGAAGACCATCCGCTTGAGACCCGTGAAGACACCGATGCTTTCATGGAGAAGCACGGGGTCGAGACGACGCCGCAGACCTTCATCGGCGGAGAACGGATCGGCGGCTACGATGATCTCAGGGTGTTCTTTGACATCGACCCACCCGAGGAAGAGCAAAGCGACACGACCTACCAGCCGGTCATCGCGATCTTTTCCGTCGCCGCGCTATTGGCACTGGGCCTGTCTTGGCACCAGTACGGGTCGGTCTTTACCTTGCGCGGGTTCGAATGGTTCATTTCGCTGTCCATGACCATTCTCGCGATCCAGAAATTGCAGGATGTCGAAGGGTTTTCGACGATGTTCCTCAACTACGATCTGCTGGCGCGCAAATGGGTACGATACGGCAAGCTTTATCCGTTCGGCGAAGCGTTGGCAGGTGTCCTGATGACTGCCGGCGCGCTGCTGTGGCTCTCGGCGCCTGTCGCCCTGTTTATCGGCACGGTCGGCGCTGTCAGCGTATTCAAGGCTGTCTACATTGACAAGCGGGAGTTGAAATGCGCCTGCGTCGGCGGTGACAGTTCCGTCCCGCTGGGGTTCATTTCGCTGACGGAAAACCTGATGATGATCTTCATGGGTATCTGGATGCCGGTCCGCGCAATTTGGTTCTGAAACGTGCCGAACCGGCATCGATTATTCGGACATTCGTACAGGTGAGAGATCTGCGAGGATCGGGCAATCCGGACGATGATCCCCGGCACATTTCTCCACAAGCTCGGTAAGCGTCGTTCTCATGGATTGCAGTTTCTCTATCTTCTCCTCGATCTGGCGAAGATGGTCTTCCGCAACCGTTTTCACCTGAACGCTTTCGCGGTTTTCATCCTCGTAGAGAGCCAGAAGCGTCCTGCAATCTTCGATGGTGAACCCCAAGGCCCGTGCTCGACCGAGAAACGCCAGCTTGTGAACGTGGTTCTCGGTGAATGCGCGATAGCCGTTCTCACTTCGGTTCGGGCGGATCAGCCCGATTTCCTCGTAGTAGCGGATTGTTTTTGGGGGCACACCCGATTGTCGGGAAACGTCTCCGATGTTCATGTCGAACCTCCGTTATTCTGCTGGAGCAGGAGTGACAGCTGCCAGCTCTGCCGGGATTGCGCGCTGCTCGTCCATCGCCGGCGCGATACCTCGCAGGCGCAGGGCATTGGTTAGAACGAACACCGAGGACAACGCCATCGCGCCCGCCGCGAGAATTGGTGACAGGAGCAGCCCAAAGGCCGGATAAAGCACCCCGGCGGCGACCGGAATCAGCGCGACATTGTAGGCAAAGGCCCAGAACAGGTTCTGCCGGATGTTTCGCATGGTTCGCCGCGACACTTCGAAGGCATTCACCACGCCGCGCAAATCGCCGGACATCAGGACGACATCCGCGGACTCGATGGCCACATCAGTGCCGGTGCCAATGGCGATACCCACATCGGCATGCGCCAGCGCCGGGGCGTCATTGATCCCGTCGCCGACAAAGGCGATGCGCTTGTTCCCTTCGCGCAAACCGTCAAGCGCCGCGACCTTGCCGTCTGGCAGAACGCCGGCAACGACATGGTCGATGCCGGTTTCGCGGGCGATGGCTTCGGCGGTTTCGCGTTTGTCCCCTGTGATCATCGCAACCGCAAGACCCTTCTCGTGCAGCGCTGCGATGGCTGCGCGGCTTGCCGGTTTGACCGGATCGGCGACGCCGATCACGGCGGCGACACGTCCATCTATGGCAGCGTAAAGCGCCGTGCGACCCTTGCTTGCGATCTTCGTTTCCTCTGGAGTCAATGCCGAGACGTCAATGCCTTCGCGCGCCATGTAGCGGTCGGCCCCAACCAACACCTCCACGTCTTCGACCACGGCGCGCACGCCGTAACCTGTGACCGATTGAAAGCCTTCGGCCCCCGCAAGAGGTGCGCCCTCGGCCCGCGCGGCACGGACGATGGCGTCCGCGACAGGATGCTCGGAGAGCGACTCCACGGCGGTGATCTTCGAGAGCGTTGTTGAACGATCGAACCCTTCGGCCAGCACCAGGTCAGTCAGTGCGGGTCGCCCCTCGGTCACCGTGCCTGTTTTGTCGAGGGCGACCACATCAACGGAATCAAGTTGCTGCAAGGCGTCGCCCTTGCGGAACAGGACACCCATTTCCGCAGCACGTCCCGTCCCGACCATGATCGAGGTCGGCGTCGCAAGCCCCATCGCGCAGGGGCACGCGATGATCAGCACCGACACACCGGCGATCAGCGCCATTGTCAGGGCCGGATCAGGCCCGAAAACCAGCCAGACCAGCACGGTCGCCGCCGCGATCGCCATGACGGCAGGTACGAACCAAAGCGTGATCCGGTCGACCAATCCCTGGATCGGCAGCTTGGCGCCCTGGGCCTCTTCGACCATGCGAATAATTTGCGCCAGGGTTGTGTCGGCGCCGACCCGGGTGGCGCGGAATTGCAGACTTCCGGCACCATTGACCGTCCCGCCGGTCACCGGATCTCCGGCACTTTTTTCAGCGGGAATCGGCTCGCCTGTCAGCATGCTTTCGTCGACGCGGCTGGTCCCCTCGATGACCTCGCCATCAACCGCGATGCGTTCACCAGGGCGCACGATGACGATGTCACCCTGAACTAGCGCATCGATCTCGATCTCTATGCTTTCACCGTCCCGCATCACGCGTGCGGTCCGCGCCTGAAGCCCCAGCAGCTTCTGGATGGCCGCGCCCGTTCTCCCCTTAGCGCGCGCTTCAAGAAAACGCCCCAGCAAGATGAGGACGACGATGACCGCTGCCGCCTCGAAGTAGACAGAGCGCAGCGTGTCAGGCAAGGCCGATGGTACGAATGTCGCAACTACGGAATAGAAGTAAGCCGCCCCGGTGCCGACCGCGACGAGGCTGTTCATGTCGGGCGCGCCCCGGAATAGGGCCGGGAAACCCTTGGTGTAAAACGTCCGGCCCGGGCCGAAGAGAACGATTGTCGTGAGAACGAATTGAAGAAGCCAACTCGTCTGCTGACCAATCGTGGTCTCGATAAGCATATGAACGGCCGGAATGACGTGGCCACCCATCTCGATCAAAAAGACCGGCAAGGCGAGGATGGCTGCAAAGGTGACCCGTTTGGCAAGCGCCAGAGCCTCTTCCTCCTTGCGCGCAACCCTGTCGTCACCGGCTTGGGCCGTTGCCACGGTGGCCGGATACCCTGCCGCGCCGCTTGCATCGATCAGATCGGATGTCGTGACAAGACCTTCGACGTAAACCACCGTCGCCGTCTCGGAGGCGAGGTTGACGTTCACCTCGACCACCCCGGGCACCGCGGCAAGCGCCTTGTCGACCCGCCCGACACAAGAGGCACAGGACATGGCCGCAATCGTGAGTTCGGCCCTGACCGTCCGCGCAGGGTAGCCCAGCTCGCGGAGAGTTTCGATGACTTCCGGAACGCGCTTGAGCGCGTCCACGCTCATACGCGCGGTTTCGGATGCAAGATTCACCGACACATCCTCTACGCCGTCGATTGCATTCAATGCGCGATCGACCCTGCCGACACAGGACGCGCATGACATGCCTTCGATCGGCAGGCTGATCTGTTTGGGTTCGGGCATATGTTTCACCTGTTTTTCCATTCGAGGTGGAATGTAGGGCTTCCAGTAACTGGAGGGTCAATGGGAGGGCGCCAAATAAATTTCTTCTCTTGACCTTCCAGCGCGGGGAAGCCCCATGTCACCGGCAGAAATCAGATCAAGGAGTGGTTCCGATGAAGTTCAGCGTTCCGGACATGAGCTGTGGGCATTGCACCGCAGCAATCGAAAGCGCAGTGAAAACCGCAGATCCGAATGCAGGCGTAGAATGTGACCTTTCTGCCCGACAAGTGCGTGTCGACAGCGTGTTACCAGCCGATCAGGTCCAAGCGATCATTCGGGATGCGGGCTATGACGTGGAACCTGCGGCCGCTTGATGCAGTGCCCGGACCACCCAGGGGCGGTCCGGGCAAGAACTTTCAGTCTTCGTCTTTGCGGGCTTCTTCGACCAAGTCGGCAAGCTGCGCCTTTTCGACAAAGCCAGGCACCAGCGCGTCACCGATCACGAAAGACGGCGTGCCGTTGAAGCCCAGAGCTTGGGTCAGTTGCATGGATGTCGCAATGTGCTCTTCGACCTCGGGGGCCTCCATGTCCTTGCGCAACTGCGCGATATCCAGGCCGATCTCCTCGGCAACGCGCAGCACGGAGGCCTCTTCCGCGCGGCCTTCCAGCCCCATCATCGCCCAGTGAAACTCTTCGTATTTGTCCTGCTTGCGCGCTGCCAAGGCCGCTTTCGCGGCGAACACCGATCCGTCTCCGAGAATGGGCCATTCACGATAGACGAGGCGAATGTTTGGATCCTCTTCGATCAAAGCCCGCACCTCGGGTTTGACCCGCCGACAATAGGGACAGTTGTAGTCGAAAAATTCCACAACGGTGACGTCCCCTTCCGGGTTGCCGAGAACCGGCGCATTCGGATCGTTCTCGATCAGATCGCGCTGGTCATTCAGAACTTGGGCCTGACTGAGCTCCTGCGCTTGCGCCTGCCTCTGTTCGAGGATCGCCACGGCCTCCATGACAATCTCCGGGTTCTCGCGGATTGCCTCGAGCACAAGTTCCTTGACCCGGGACTCTGACAGTTCGTCGGCGAGTACCGGTATCGGAAGCAAGGCAGCTATCGCGACAGTCGTGAAGGCTTGTCTGAAACGCATTTTAATTATCTCCCCGTTGTTCGTCGGCTTCTGTCCGCGCGGCCTGGACTTCGCGAACGCGGTCTGGCCAGGTGGACCGGATGAAGGCCAGGATGTTGTGAATTTGCTGGTCGGTCAGCACGTCTGCGAAACCCGGCATTCCGCTGTCGTATTCGACACCCTGACGCGCCAGAAGCGCCGCACCCCCCAGTTTTGTGTAATCGAAGAGCAGGCTGTCAGGATGATGCCAGGTGTGACCCGTCTCATCATGCGGTGGTGCTGGCAGGCGCCCATCCGCGCCGGGCGTTCGCCATTCCGGCTGGCCTTCCAGATTTGCGCCATGACAAGACGCGCAGTTGTCTGCGTAGAGCAACGCGCCTTCTTGGATGTCGGAGCTCTCCGCCTTGGACGCGCTGCCGACATCCGAGGATGCACTGGTCGAGAGCCAATAGGTGAAAGCGGCTGCGACAACAGTGATCGGAACGGACCAAACGAGATACCTCATGTGACCCGCATCCAGGTTGTCATGCCGGACGCGGCGTGGCTGAGCATGTGGCAATGGAACAGCCACTTGCCGGGATTGTCCGCCGTAAAGGCGATCTCGCGGGACTCGTTGCCAGCCAACAGGATCGTGTCGCGCATCGGTCCGAACGCGCCGTCGGGGCGCAGCTCACGGAAATGCATTCCGTGCAGGTGCATCGCATGTGGGAACACGGTCTGGTTCTCGATCTTCAAGCGCACCGGCTCGTTCAGGGATAGATCGGCCAATGGCGTGTCGGTCATTTCGGCGACATCATTCAGGGCCCAGAACTTGCCCGCCTGGGCAAGCTGACGAAACCCAAGGCGTTCCCCTCCGAGCATGGCAGACTGCATCCGCCCCATTGCTCCACCGGACATGACCAGTCGCAAATCACGCGCTTCGGCAAGGTCCGGCGCGTGTGCCGCGGGATTCGGCGGCAGCGGCAGCGGCTTGTCTCTCGGTACTGAACTGGTTGTGCCATCGACGGAAAAAGTCACCAGCGGGGTCAGTTGATCATCATCGCCGATGCGCAGCACCTCTGCGGTTCCGCCTTCGTCTGCGGTCACATCGACGATCAGGTCCACGCGCTGTGCGGGACCGAGGATCAATTCACCGTCAACCGGCTGGGGTTGGCCGATAGGCATCCCATCCAGGGCCATCGTCCAGCCACTCACCCCCGATAGCCTCAGCGGGAAAATCCGCGCGCTAGCTGCGTTGATGATGCGCAAGCGAATGCGTTCGTTACGCTTCGCGGGCAAGGTCAGGTCATAGCGCCCATTGGTCGTGATGAAGTTGCCGGTACGTCCACTATGGCTCATCATCATAGGCTGTTCGAAATTGTCGAACAGCTGCCCGCTCTCAGGGTCGAGCAACCAGTCCTCCAGAACGATGACTTCCTCGCTGTCGATGTCCGGCCCATCGGCCTCTTCGACGATCAAGGCACCGCGCAAACCACGCGCGACTTGCTCGTATGAGCGATTATGCGCGTGATACCAATAGGTGCCCGCGTCTGGTACGACGAAGTCGTAGTCAAAGGTTTCACCCGGTGCCACGGGCTCCTGGGTCAGCCCTGAAACGCCATCCATCGCGTTGTCGATCCGGATTCCGTGCCAGTGAACCGAACTGGGGTCAGGAACCTCGTTGCGGAACCTGCGGCGCACCCGATCGCCTTGAGCGACCCGAATTTCCGGAGCCGGAACGAGGCCGTCATAGCCCCAGATCTCTGTTCCCGGGTAGGTGTCCGGAAGAAGCTGTTGACGCGCAACCTTGGCAACCACGTCCTCGAACGGGGTTGCGGCATAAGCCGACCGCGGGATGGCCGCCGCGCAGGCCGCCAGTGTCGCATGGCGCAAGAAATCCCGACGTGTTTGTTTCATTTCGATCCTCGATAAAGCGAGGGCTTGTTGCCCCCGCGTGATGTTAGTTCGAAGCGGGGTTCTCCGCCTCGACCGTGTCCTTGTTCAGCAGGAAAAGCGCCATCGCTTCGCGATCGGCAGGTGTCAGAAACCGAGTTCCCTCGCGAACCACTTCCGCCATGCTGCCGCCGAAAGCATCGCCCGAAGGGGTGATGCCGGTCTGGAGCGCATAAGCGAGGTTTGAAACCGTCCAGTCGTTTTTGGCCAGGTCTTTTGGCCGTATCGCGGGTGCCTTGCTGCCACCGGGAAGCTGGGCGTTGCCTGCAAAGGAAGCACCGATATCGCGACCTCCTGCAAGATTGCGCGGCGTATGGCAGGCTCCGCAATGTGCCGCACCGCGCACCAATTCCCGTCCGCGGTTCCATGCGCCGCTTCGCCCTTCAACCGGTTCGGTATCCGGATCGTAGAAGAACGCCGCTCGCCAGAGCTTCAGCCCCCATCGTTGATCGAATGGGAAGCTGACATCGTTTTCTGGTGCAGGTTCGTCCACGGGCGGCACGGTTTGAAACGCCGCCCAGAGGTCAGCGATATCCTGGTCAGAAAAATCCGCATAGAACGTATATGGGAAAGATGGATAGTAGGGCGTTCCATCGGGGCCGATCCCCTGCCGCACGGCTTTTGCGAACTGTTCTGCCGTCCATTCGCCCATGCCATGTTTGGGGTCGGTCGTCAGGTTGGGCGGATAGAACGTTCCGAACGGGGTTTCGAGCGGCGCCCCTCCGGCAAGTGGTGCGCCGCCCGCTTCAAAATTGGTATGACAGGCAATGCACCCACTGGCGCGCGCCAAATATGCGCCCCGGTCGACATTGCCCTCTGTTGCAATCGGAGTCACTGCACTGCCGACAGGCCATGCAATAACAGCGCCGAGGCCGGCCGTGCCAAGCACGGCGACCCCGCTGACGAGTGTCAAAAACCGGCGCATGGTTAGTCTTCTTCCGCCCGGAAGCGTTCATGGCATGCGGAACAGACCTGGGTCGTCATCGCGAATGCCGCGTCGGCGGGCATTTCGGAAATGGCGGCGGCATCCATCATGCCGCCTCTGCCCATCATCGCGCTCCCGCCCATCATGGTTGTATCGCTTCCCATCATGGATCCGCCGCCCATCATCGAGGCGCCATCCGTGGAGGTATTGCCACCCATGCCGCCTAACCCATTGTCGGCTGCGCGTTCCAGGCCCTCAGAGTATTCCTCCAGCTGACTTGCCAATGCTGCGAAGCGGTCCCAATCGGTCCACACCTCGTCTTTGGCTTCCGAGGGCATGCCCCCCGTGCCCTCCGGGAACAGCTTTGTCATGCTCTCGCCGGCGTGCTGCTGGAACAGGCGCGCTGCATCGCCCACTGTTTCTGCGTCATAGGCCGTTTCACCCCGCATCATCGGGGCTACGGTTTTGACTGCCTTTCCCATGGCGGCCATGGCATCCATGCGTTCCTTTACGATGCCCGTGGCACCGCTATGCGCAAATGCCGCAACCGCGGTTCCTGCAATCAACACTGCCGCTGTGATAGTTGTCTTCTTCATGTCTTGGATCCTTCTTTGGGTCTGCTTTTCGAGCGATGTGAAATCAGACCCACCGTCGTGGCGGTGGAGGATCGCTGGTGGAGCGCAACTCTGTTAGTTGGGTCGCGGCGTCTTGCATGACAGCCGTCAGCAACTGAGGCTCGTAAACCACGTTTGGCTGGAGAAACACCACAGCCGTGACAGAACAATCGAGTCCCGGATGACAGTGGCCAGAGGCCTCGTTCGTCGATGACCCTACATCTTCGTGAGCGTGAAATTCTTGCGCCAAGGACGCTTCACCATGAAACGCTGGCGCCTCAGGCACTCCGAGAACCACTTGGAAAAGGCCGAAAACGATCGACAGAATCCATCGGTTTGTCTTCGACCAACGCATCAGTCAATCCCGTTGGCCCGCTGTAGTTCGCGGACATAGGCGGCAACCATCTTGACGTCTCCTTGTGTCAGTCCTTCGATCCTTGGCATATTACCGAATTTCCAGTGATGCGCACGCACGCCATTTTGAGCGGCCAGAACAAAGGCCATGTCTGAATGGTGGCTTGGCTCGTAAATCTTGTGCACAAGAGGCGGGGCAATCCCGTTTTGTCCCGCTGCGTTTGCTCCATGGCACTCGGAACACTTAGCCTCGAATATGGTTTTCCCAATCGTGGCTTGCTCCGAGAATTCTGCCGGCAGTTGGACCTGAACGATTGGGTCGCCTGCTTCTATCTTACTCGTGTCAGGAGGCGTCATGGAATGACCCATCGCTGTATCTTCCGCAGAAATGAACTGCCAAGTTGCAACTCCCCCGCCAGCTATAACTACGGCTGCGATAAGTGCGGTCAATTTATCCATGCTTGTGTCTTCCGTCTTGCCCGTTGTGTCAGATGAGTTTGACCTGAGTGCCGACAGGCATGCGCTCATAGACCTCCTCGATTTGTTTGTTGAACAAACCGATGCAGCCGTTTGACGACCGACGGCCGATCTTGCGCGTATCCTGTGTCCCGTGAATACGGTAGTACTGCCACGACAGGTACAGTGCACGAGTGCCCAAGGGGTTGTCCGGATCACCCCCCTCGACACGAGCCGGCCATTCCGGATTGCGTTCCCGCATGGAGGGCGTTGGCGCCCAACTGGGGTTTTTGCGTTTTTCCACCACTTCGGTGTAACCGCGTTTGGTGAGTTCGTCGGTCAGCGGAACGGAAGTTGGGTAGATCCGCATCTCGCCATCTGATGTCCAATGCTGGAGCGACTTCGTCACGGTATCGGAGATGATGATCCCCTTTCCGAGTGCGTCGAAGTGGTCTTGCCAGTCATGAACTCGGAAAGAAGAAATGTTGCGGCGAATGGTTTCGGCTCGAACCACGCTTGGTGCAGCCAAAGCGACAGCCGCATACCCCAATAGGCTTCGTCGATTGATCTTTTTGTTTCGCAATGTCGTCATGACACACTCCTAGCCTCGGGTTTGTTGCATCTCTTTTACGGGAGACCCGGCATCAGGCAACCTGACAAGGCCGCGAGAAGTGTATCCATTTGTATCCTTGACCTTACCCTGCTGGAGGGTCGCAAATGGCGCGAAGAACGAGACAATGAGGGTGTCATGGACCACCAAAACCACAGAAAAAAGCCGATCACGGACAGGCTCATGCATTACGGAATGATGGCGTGTTGCGTCGTCATGCTGCTGCCCATTGCGGGATTTTTTCTTGCCGGCGGCACATTGGCGGGCATGTGGGGCAATGCAGCGGCTTTCGCCCCACTCCTGCTTTGCGTCGGTGCGCATCTCGTGATGCACAAATTTATGGGAAAGTCGTGCCATTCGAACGAAGAGAAAGGCAGTATCGAAGAAACACCCGTGTCCGTGCCTTCTGCGATTCCCGTGGTTGCACGCAACAGGCGATAATTTGCGCGGGAAAATGCGAGCAAGCGCATGGTTGCTGACGATTACAACGCTTGGCGGATGCGCCGCAAGTCTTGAAGACTGTCCCGAGCGGGAGGTCATCGTTTCCACCAAGCAGGCATCGATCATCCTCCCCGACGGGTGTCGGTTGATATCCTCGTCCTCTGTCGACGTAGCGCGTGTTGTTTGTTCTGATGGTCGACAAGGCTTTGCCGTCGGCGGTCTTTGAGACAAAGTTCCGGGTGCAGATTCAACCCGAGCCGGCTTTAAGGGAAGGAAGCGGATCCTTGGCGAAAACCCTGTCGACACTGCGCCGGGTTCTGATTTTGCCCGCACTGATCCTGGCGCTTTCCTCTGGCAGTGGCTCGGCGGAGACATCAGCCGCGTATCAAAGCTCTCCGCTGAAGGCGCATCTCATCACGGCACAGGACGGTGTTTCCAAGAACACGCAGACTCTTTCCGCCGGACTTCATCTCCAACTGAACGAAAACTGGAAGACCTATTGGCGGTCGCCAGGAGAGGTGGGAATACCGCCTTCGGTCGAATGGAGCGGTTCCGAAAACGTCGCAGATGTCGAATTCATGTGGCCTTCCCCGACACGCTTCACCGCCTTCGGCATCGAAAATTTTGGTTATGCGGGTGAAGTCGTCTTTCCGCTGCGCATAACGCTCAAAGATCCCGGCGCACCTGTGACTCTTTCCGCGCAAGTCAAACTGCTGGTGTGCTCCAATGTCTGTGTCCCGGAAGAGTTTGACCTGTCACTTCGCCTCGGACGCGGCAACGACATCGACAGCACTGCGGCTGGGCTGATTGGCACGTTTTCCGAGCGCGTCCCCGAAGGAGCCGAGGCGGGTGGCGTCAGCGAGGCAAATGCCTTCATCGACGAAGACCTCACGGAGTTGATCGTCAATCTGCGCGTCGATGAACCACTCCAGTCGCCGGATGTGTTTCCCGAACTGGGTATCGGTGTTGCGCTTGGCAAACCCGATATACGTTTGGGAGAAGAGGATCATTTGCTTTGGGCGCGCTTGCCGATCCTCTCGTCGAATACGGATGTGACGGTGGCGCCGTCGATTACCGTCACCGATGGCGAGAACCGGGCCTTCACCGTGATTGCGGATCGCGTGGCGCGACGTACGGCACCGCCCTTCGAACTGGCCGCCACGACACCGGACATGATGGAACTGCTCTGGATTGCCGTGATCGCGCTGCTGGGTGGATTGATCCTGAACGTGATGCCCTGCGTGCTGCCGGTGCTGTCCATCAAGGTGTCGTCTGTGCTCAAACACACAGATCACGACACAACCCGTGTCCGGTTCGGTTTCGTCGCAGCCGCCGCTGGCATCATGACGTTCATGTGGGGTCTGGCGCTCATCCTTTGGGCGCTCCAGACGGCAGGGCTCAGCGTCGGGTGGGGGCTGCAATTTCAAAGTCCGCTATTTCTTGCGGTGATGATCGCAGCCCTGCTCGTCTTTTCGGCAAATCTGTTCGGAGCGTTCGAGTTCGCCCTTCCACAAGGCATGCAGACAAGGCTTGCAGATACCGGAGGGCGGAGCGGATATTCCGCCGACTTTTTCACCGGCATGTTCGGTGCCGTCATGGCGACGCCTTGTTCGGCACCGTTCCTCGGCACCGCGGTGGCCTTTGCTTTGGCCGGGCGTGGCGTGGACATTCTCATCGTCTTTACGAGCCTCGGGCTCGGCCTCGCCCTGCCCTATCTCGTCATCGCCGCGTTCCCGCGTCTGGTCGCGTTCATGCCCAAACCTGGCCGGTGGATGCTGATCGTCAAGAGCTTGATGGGGATCTTGCTGCTTGCAACCGCCGTTTGGCTGTTCTGGGTGCTCGACGGTGTCGCCGGGCTGGCCTCCGTCATCGCGGTCGCGGCGTCTTCCGGTCTCGCCGTTCTGATCTTGTCCCTCCCGAATGTGCAGTCCCAATTCAGATGGTCTATTGCCACGGCCAGTCTTGTTCTGGCTCTTGCCGCGGGTCCTCTCCTGCAGCAATCAGCGCCTGCCCGTGCAGGGTCGCAATCGGCGTTGGCTTGGGTCGCATTTGACCGTTCGGACATAGCGAAACGCGTGTCCGCAGGAGAGGTCGTCTTTGTCGATGTAACAGCTGACTGGTGCCTGACTTGCAAAGCGAACAAGACACTTGTCATCGACCGGGAGCCGGTCCGCAGTACGCTGGACGCGCCAGGCGTCACGCCGATGCAGGCAGATTGGACACGCCCGGACGCGCGCATTTCCCGTTACCTTGAGAGTTTCGGCAGATATGGCATCCCTTTCAATGCCGTCTATGGACCGTCGGCACCAAACGGCATTGTGCTGTCCGAATTGCTTACGACCGAAGACGTGATGGACGCCTTGGCGCAAGCCAGCGGTCGAGATGTTTCCGCAAAGGTTGCCGGACAGGAGTGATCTGCCCGGGCGGGACACCGACCAGCAGTCAGCCGCCGAGCCGCTCGAGCGCAGCGCGGACCGCCGCACGCCGAGGATCATTGGCGGGCTGCTGCTCCAACAGCGCTTCAGCCTTACGGTAGGCCTCAATGGCGCGATCCTGCTCCTGAAGGACGGTATAGGCGTTTGCCAGCCGCATCCAACCATCCAGATCTTCCGGTTCATCCTCAAGACGCCCAGCCAGCCGCGAGACCATCGAGCGGATGAACTCCGCGCGGTCCGCGTCATTCATCTCTGACGCCGCCGCAACATCTGCCGCACTCGGGCCGGGTTGTGATGTCGGCCCGCTGGGTAGATCGACGACCGGGAGGTCGGCGGCCGCTGCAATCCGGTTGATCTGCAAAACGTATGTTTCCATCCAGGGCACGAACGTCTTTTCCTGGTTCAGCCGGGAAACGAGCAGATCGTAGGCCTTACGCGTCTCTTCTTTTTGAAGATGGTAGAGAGACTCGAAATAGGTTGCCGCAGGATTGGATGGGTCAAGTTCCAAAGCGCGATCAATGGCCAATTTCGCCCGTGGAATAACAACGCCATCATTGGCAACCGCGACAGCCTCCGCCAGCATAGAGAATGTCGCGGAGGTGGCATCCTCCCGTTTGGCGACAACTTCAAATGCTTCGACAGCATCAACTGTTCTGCCCATGCGCTGATAGGTCTGGCCCAACAGCATCCACCCTTCGCTGGGGCCGCCGGTCGGATCGGATACAAGCCTTTCGCGAAGTTGTATTGCAAGCGCCATCACTTCATCAGTCTGTGCGCGCTCCTCTGCACGGGCAGCGAAGGCCATTGAAGGCACCTCAGGCGATCCCATTGTCAGATAGTAGCCCGCGGCAATAACCGGCGCGAGGACCGCCGCGACAACGAGAGTGACTCTGCCGCCATTGCGGGATGATCCGGTTTTTTCTCCCGAATTGCGGGTCGTCGCGAGGATCCGTTTCTTGATTTCGAGTCTGGCTGCTTGAGCTTCCTGTTCAGAAATCAAACCGCGGTCCATGTCTCGTTGAATTTCCCGCATCTGATCGGCAAGGATCGCCGGTACCGCATCTCCTCTGGTGAGAGTGTTCGATTTGGACAGCAGCAGCGGGTAGAGGACAATTCCGACTGCGAGCAGCGTCAGAAGACCGAAAATACCCCAGATCATGACGCATCCCCCGCTTCGTTTCGTCTGAGAATTTCGGACACGGTGTTTTCATCCTCCGAGCCCAAATCTTCAAATGCCTCTTGCTTTCGCCGACTCATCAGTACCCCACCACCAACGAAAACCCCGATGAGGACGAAAGCGATCGGCGCAAACCAAAGCGCGTAGGTCGCAGGCTCCAGAGGCGGCTTCAGCAGCACGTAATCCCCGTACCGCGCCCGAATGTATTCGATCACCTCGGTGTCAGCGTCTCCGGTGACCAGTCGCTCGCGTACGAGCAGACGCAAGTCCCGCGCCACACCCGCGTTCGAGCTGTCGATGTCCTGGTTTTGACAGACGACGCATCGTAGATCCTTGGAAATCTCCCGCGCACGCTGTTCCAATACCGGGTCGCTCAGCATTTCGTCCGGTTCGACCGCATTGGCGGCAAAGGGAAAGAGCCCGATGCAAAACGCGAAAATCAACTGTCTCATAATGCTGCTCCATTTGGCAGTGCGCCTGCTTGCTTCAGGGCTTGCGTGAACCGTTCGACGGCGTCCGGACCGACGACCGGCCCGACATAGCGAAACAAAACGGTACCACCGCCATCGACGATGAAGGTTTCCGGCACGCCTGACAGGCCCCATTCGATCCCGGTGCGGCCCGACAGGTCGGACCCGATCCGCTCGTAGGGATTGCCGAGGTCATTGAGCCACTTCACGGCATCCTCTGGTTTGTCTTTGTAGTTGATGCCGAACAACCGCATGCCCCCGCGTTCGACAAAGCGTGTCAACACGGCATGTTCCGCGCGGCAGGGCACGCACCAGGACGCAAAGACATTGACCACGACCGGTCGTTCGTTGCCGACAAGATCGCTTCGGGCCAGGCCGGGTGTCTCCAACCCCGGCACGGGATCGAGATCGAACGCCGGGGCCGGTTGCGAGATCAGGACGGAAGGGATCTCATTGGGATCCCGGTCGGGATTGAGCCCCCAGAGAAAAAACCCCCCGAATATGACCGCCGCAATAAACGGCAGCCCGGCAGTGAGACGTTTCATCTTCTCTCCTACTCCGCAGGAACAGCATCGCTGGCTGGCTGTTTGGCGCGGCGCGGCGCCCCGACCCTCAAACGGCGATCCGACAAGGACAAACAGCCACCGATCACCAGCAAGATCGAGCCGATCCAGATCAGGTTGACGAGCGGTTCATAGAGGATCCGAAGGGTCCAGGCTCCGGCGTTGTTCACTTGATCGGAGGCCGGCGTTGCAATCGACGTATAGAGATCACCCGCCAATGTGGACCGGATGGCCGACTCCGTCGTCTGACTTTCCGCGACCGGGTAATACCGCCGTTCCGGGAACAGCTTCGTGACCAGTTCGCCATCCCGACGCACCACAAGGGTGCCGCGATCCGCGATGTAGTTCGGCCCTTGAACCTTTGCGGCCCCTTCGAAGGTGATGTCGAACCCGGCGATCGTGACTTCGGTCCCGGGGCCGGCAAAGACGATCTCCTCACTTTTCCATCCGGTCGAGCCGATCATCCCCATCATCAAAACGGCGACCCCGGCATGGGCAAGCGTCATGCCGTGTGACGCACGTGGGAGGTTGCGCGCGCGTCTCGCGCTCTCCGCAAGGGGAACCTCGAACAGGCGGATGCGTAGCGCCCATTCCCGTAGGGTTGCAAAAAGCAGCCACGCTGCACCGAGGATGGCAAGATAGGCCATGATCGGCCCACCGTTCAGAAGATACCATGCGGCCAAAGCTGCGATGACCGCCAGCACGGCCACGAACCGAATGCGATCGAGCAAACCGGCGATATCAGCCCGCTTCCACGACAGGAATGGACCAAGACCCATGAACACGACCAGCGCCAGCATCATCGGAATGAAGGCCGCGTTGAAGAAAGGTGGACCCACCGAGATCTTGTCCCCGGTGACAGCTTCGAGGATCAGCGGATAAAGCGTCCCGAACAGGACCGTTCCCGTAGCGGCGGCCAGAATGAGGTTGTTCACGAGCAGCCCGGCTTCGCGGCTGATCGGGCGAAACAGACCACCCGGCTCCATTTCGGGCGCCCGCCAGGCGTAGAGCGCCAGCGACCCACCGATGGACACGGCCAGCAGACCCAGAATGTAAAGCCCGCGCTCTGGATCGACGGCGAAGGCATGCACGGAGGTAAGCAGGCCGGATCGGACAATGAACGTGCCGAGAAGTGAAAGCGAGAAAGTCAGGATGGCAAGCAGGATGGTCCAGCTTTTGAACGCGTCGCGCTTTTCGGTGACGATGGCGGAATGCAGCAGCGCCGTGCCCAGAAGCCAGGGCATGAAGCTCACGTTCTCGACCGGGTCCCAGAACCACCAGCCGCCCCAGCCCAGTTCATAATAGGCCCACCAAGATCCAAGAGCGATACCTGCCGTAAGGCTGACCCACGCGGCCAATGTCCACGGGCGGACCCATCTGGCCCAGGCTGGATCGACGCGCCCTTCCAGAAGAGCCGCAACGGCAAAGGAAAATACGATGGAGTAGCCGACATACCCGAAATACAAAAGCGGCGGGTGCATGGCGAGACCCATGTCCTGAAGCAACGGGTTGAGGTCATTGCCGTCGAGCGGCGGCGGAAACACCCGCTCGAAGGGGTTCGACGTCAGCAGCAGGAAGGACAGGAAGCCGACGCTGATCCACGCCTGCACCGACAAGGTGCGCGCCTTGGTCTCGGCGGGGATGTTCGATCCGAACCAGGCGACGCCCGCGCCGAACACCGCGAGTATCAGGATCCAGAGCAGCAGCGAACCCTCATGGCTGCCCCAGGTCCCGGCCACCTTGTAGAGCATCGGCTTGAGCGAATGGGAATTCTCGACGACGTTCCTGACGGTGAAGTCGCTGGCGATGAAGGCCTGCATCAGCGCTGCGAAGGCTATGGCCACAAACAGCACTTGTCCTATTGCCGTCGCCTGGGCGGATTTCATCCAGACGGCGTTTCCACGCGATGCACCTGCAATCGGCAGAACGCTTTGAACAAGTGCGAGGGCCAGCGCGAGGGCCAGTGCGAAGTGACCAATTTCCGGGAACATGGCGTTCTTTCCTATCCAGTGTCGGTGGGCGTCGCGTCGGACGGCTTTGGCGTCCGCGGCGGGGTCTATTCGTCGAGCGTTGCTTTGCGGTGACGGAACTCTTCTTCGTCGATTTCCCCATTCGCAAAGCGGCGCCGGAGCGCTTCCTGCGCGTCCGAGTCCGGGGGACGGGTGCCATTGTCCCGCAGCCTGAGTACCAGAAACACGATCAATGCGATCACGGCGCCCCAGAAGGCGAGCATCATGAAGCCGCCCATAAAGCCATAGCCTCCGCCCCATATGTGACCTGTCCAGGAGCCTGGACCATCAGCTCGCGCCATGCTGGCGGGCAAGCTGGCCAGCAACGTTGGAATGAGCGTTTTCAGTTTCATCTGTTTCTCCTTCGATTAGTTCGCTTTCATCCAGTGGGATGGTGACAACAGCGCGCAAACCCGCGCTGTTATGGTTGACCAGCTGGATATCGCCGCCATGGGATTGGACGATTGTCCTCGCGATTGAGAGCCCAAGCCCATAACCGCCCGTTTCCAGAGACCTCGATTGCTCGAGGCGATAGAAGGGATCGAAGACCTTTTCCAACTGGTCGACGGGAATGCCGGGCCCATTGTCATCGATGTTGAGTACGAGGTTCGAACCGTGGGTCGCCCAGCTGACTTTTGCGGCACCACCGTAGCGAACGGCGTTCTCAAGCAAGTTCCTCAGTGCCCTTCGGAACGCGTTGGGTCGAAGCCGCACGGCAACATCATCACTCGGGGCAAAGGTGCAGTGTGCCGCCATATCGCTGCACAAGCTGTCCAGAAAATTGCGCAGATCGACCACTTCGGAGCCTTCTGATCCGGTAAGGCCCCGTGCAAAGGTGAGCGTCGCTTCGACCATACTCTGCATCTCTTCGACCGATGCGATGAGGCTGTCCCGCGTCTCTTCTTCGTCAACCAGCTCCGCGCGGACACGCATAGCAGTCAACGGCGAGCGTAAATCGTGACCAAGCGCTGCGAGCATCCGTGTCCGATCACTGACAAACCGGGTCAGCCGTCGTTGCATGCGGTTGAAGGCGACGGTCAGATCCCTGACCTCGGTCGGCCCTGCGACGGTCAATTCAGGCACATCCTCGCCCCGGCCAAGATGGTCCGAGGCCTTCGACAGGTGCCGCAAAGGACGCGTCAGGCGCGTCATGACAAACCAGAAAATCGCCACCAAAAGCAGTCCGGCGGAAATTCCAAAGGTCAGCATCGAATAGAAAGGCCATTGGATTGGTGGACGCTCGAACCGCGTTCCGACATTCAGCCAACGCGCTCCCTTAATGGCGATCGACAGGTTCATTTCAACCGCTGTCAACTCTCCGCGCATCATCGCGAGATGCATTTCCGTCATTTCGTCAGAAAGATTGGGCAAGGGCCTCAATTCGCCCTCGATCTCGTGCAGTTCAACGCGAATATCGCGGCTGTAGCTATCGTCCATTAGCGCACGGATACGCCCTTCAACAAGGTCGCCATGCGAATGACTGGTGTGTTCCACACTCGGAGCGTCTGACAGATCAAACCGGATAAGTGGTGAATTTGCCGCGCGAAGGATGGAATTCTGCAGGTCCAACGGGGCCTCTTCGATCAACCGCGCCACATTCGCTGCGCGTCCAGCAGCCTCGAACCCCAAAGCAGCACGGATGGCCAGGCTGCGCTCGTCAGCGAACAGGAACAGGCTGATCGCCTGGGCCACGACAAGTGCCGCGACCACAAGCAGGATCAACTGGCCGCTCAGAGATCTCATCGCACGGCGCATCACGGCGCATCCTCGACATCGGCAGCCAGGCAGTATCCGCCGTTCCGCACAGTCTTGATGACACTCGGTCGCAATACATCCGGCTCGATTTTGCGACGGAGGCGGCTGATCTGATTGTCGATGGTGCGATCCATCGGGCCTGCCGTCCGACCAGCGGTCAGGTCAAGCAACTGGTCACGGCTGAGCACCATCCTCGCGCGTTCCAGCAGGACCGCCAGCAATTTGAACTCGGAGGTCGTCAATGGCGTTTCGGTTGCGGCCTCGTCAATCAGCACCTGCCGGTCGGTATCCAGTATCCAGTGCGCAAAACAAATCTTCCTCCCAGCCAGGGTTCCGGCCACGGGTTCGTCGCGGTTGCTTCTCCGAAGAACCGACTTGATGCGGGCGAGCAGTTCTCGTGGATTGAATGGCTTGGCGAGATAATCGTCCGCACCGATTTCCAGCCCCACGATCCGATCCGTTTCCTCACCAAGCGCCGTTAGCATGATGATCGGAAGATCACCTTCTGGCGCAAGTCTGCGGCAAACCGACAAACCGTCCTCGCCCGGCATCATGACATCGAGCACGAGCAGGTCGAAGTGACCGGTGGCCAGCTTGGCATCCATCTCCACGGCATCCCTGGCGACGGTCGTGCGCATTCCGTTCTTCTCCAGAAAGCGCGCGACGCTTTCACGTATCTGTGCGTGGTCATCCACGATAAGGATATGAGGTGGCGGTCCCATGGTGTCTTTCCTAAATCATCGTTGCATCGTGTTTCATGGGCAGAATTGTAGCCATTTGTATCAGGTCAGTCCCTTGCTACAGATGGATACAAATCTGTGCCTGCACCGTGTCGTGCTCCCGGGTAGCGTTGCTGGCATGTTATGTGACCTTTGGGATCGCAACCGATCAAAGGATGAGGTTTTCGAATATGGCTCTTGATTTGAACCGGCGCCGTTTCATTCTGGGTGCTCATATGACGGTGCTGACCGTCACGGCGTCACCGCTGCTGGCGCAGAGCCGATCTGTCTGGTCGGCAGAGAATGCCTTTGACGCGCTTCTATCGGATACGGCGCGGATCATCGATGTCAGAACGCGCGAAGAGTGGCAAGAAACCGGCGTAGGTGCTGGTGTATGGCCGATAAGCATGCACGCGTCCGGTTTTCCGGACCGATTGTTCAGGGCGAAGGAACTGAGCGGTGATCGCACCGTTGGACTGATCTGCGCCACTGGCGGACGCTCCGCATCGCTGCTTCGAGCGTTAAGACAAGCTGGTTATTCGGGCTACGCCGATATCTCGGAAGGGATGTTGGGATCAGGCGAAGGGCCTGGCTGGATCGCATCGAACTTGCCGACCGTTCCGGTGGATGTCGCCCTGAACGGGTTGCCCCCCGCGTTGGCCTGACCTGTGAAGAATCAATCGGTCCAGTTGTGCTAAAAAGCCTGATGTATGGTCAGATTGACCTGTTTGAATAGGAAGACGGGTTTGGGGGTATGACCGAGTTGATGGCCATGTTTGTCGGAATATGCGCGGCGATCCTGATGGGAATTGTCCATCATTATGCGTTGTCGGGCATTCTGAAGTTTTCCCCGCAGCGGTCGGATGGCTCCGGCTTTCGGATCATCCTGACGTTTTCCGCGTTGCTGTTGCTGCACGTATTGGAACTTGTGACGCTCGCCGTGTTCAACACGATGGTGGTGGCAAGCGTTCTGCCGCAATCGTTCAGCAACAGCCCGCCGATGTTTCAGGATGTTCTCTATGTTACGGGCATCTCGTTCTCGACCCTTGGCTATTCGTCCATAGAGGTGGTCGGGCCCTTTCGACTGTTGCTGATGCTGCAATCGCTTTTGGGCTTCATGTTGCTGACCTGGTCAGCGACGTTTCTTTACTCAGCCTGCCAGCAAGTCTGGCAGAAGGCGAAAGATGACTGAAAATCGCCACGCGCGTCGGACATGAACCGGGCGTCAGCGTCAAATGCGTCCTGATATCGGTCCTTTGACCTCCCCGTGGAACGGTTGAGTGAGCGCCGCGTTGCGCGCGTGGATGAATAACCCTTGACCTTCCAGTTGCTGGAATCCCTAGGTACCAAGCCATGGCACAGATTTTCAAAAAGACAGGCGATCACTTATCGCACCATCGACACGGGGATATCTTGAAATTTCCCGTATGGGTTGGCGTGTTGATTGTCTTGCTCTCAATGCCGGCTCACTTGTTTTTGGATGAAAAGAGCTCGATAGCTCTTGCTTCGATCACGCTTGCTTTGATTGGCGGTGCCTATATCGGCTTTGGCGCCGCGGACGGCAGAGCGCGCGTGTTCTGGGCAGAGCTCGCCGTGGCCCTTTTGTTCGGCTCGGCAGCCTTCCTGGGGCTGATATGGCATTGGGCCTTCCTCCCCTTGGGCTTGGCCCTGCACGCCCTTTGGGACATGTCACACCACAATTCTTATCGTCTCGCCCGGATTCCGAACTGGTATATTCCATTCTGCGTGGCCTTTGACCTTTTGGCTGCGACGTTCTTCGTTCTGCTCTATGCCGTGTTTTGATCCATGATGATGCGCGTTCTTCTTATTGCGGTGTTCCTGATGGGAGTCGTCGCATTGGCCTTCCCGGACGTCCTTGGCGTTGACATTCGCCTGCCGGATCGCGCGGAAATTGACCGCTGGATCGAGGCGGCAGGTCTTGCCGGACCAATTGTCATCGTGGCGCTTATGACAATCGCTATCGTGGCAAGCCCCCTGCCCTCGGCGCCGATCGCACTCGCCGCCGGAGCGGCTTATGGACACACGTACGGGACGCTCTTCGTCGTTCTAGGTGCGGAACTCGGTGCGCTTGCCGCCTTTGGTCTGGCCCGCGGCCTGGGTCGTCCCTTCGTTGAGCGTCATCTCGGTCAGAAGATTAACGCAGGCCTGTTCGGGTCCCAGAACACTCTGACCTTCCTGGTCTTCGGCAGTCGCCTGCTGCCGTTTCTGTCCTTCGATATGATCAGTTACGCCGCAGGTCTGAGCAAGCTGCATCTTTGGAGGTTCGCGCTGGCCACGATGGCCGGGATTATTCCCGCAAGTTTTTTGCTCGCTCACATGGGCAGCCAGGCGATGAACGGAGATGCCCGCACCGCCACATGGACCGCGCTTGCGCTCGGTGGCTTTACGGGCCTGTCGGTTCTCTTTGCCGCGACGCGAAAGACCGGTACGCAACGGGAGGAGAGCTGATATGGCCAATCATTCTCACGCTGGACACATGCCGAGTTCCGGCAAGGCCCTTGTGATTTCTGCCTGGCTCACCGGCGTCTATTTCATGATTGAACTCGCCGTCGGGCTCTGGACCGGCTCGATCGCCGTCCTGTCGGATGCGTTTCACACCCTGTCGGCGGTTGGCGGTGTTCTCGTGGCCATCATCGCGAAGCGGATTGCGCGCCGTCCAGCGGATTCGGCGCGCAGTTTCGGATGGTACCGCGCCGAGATCATCGGCGCGCTGGTGAATGGCAGCTTTCTTCTCGGCATGGCGCTTCTGGTGATCTGGATGGGCGCGATTCGGCTCGGAAATCCGATCCACCTGGCCACGGGCCCAATGCTTTGGGTCGCCTTCGGTGGCCTGGTCACAGAGGTCATCTCGCTGGGGCTGATGTGGCAATCGAGCAAAGACGATCTGAATGCCCGCGGCGCGCTCTGGCACATCATCCAGACCTTTGTCGGCAGCCTCCTGATCATCGTGACCGCTCTCGTGATCGAGTTCACCGGCTTTCTCGCGATCGACCCGATCCTCGGCATGGCGTTCGGGGTGGTTCTCCTCTGGGCCTCCGTCGGCGTAATCAAAGAAGCGGTCCACATTCTCATGGAAGGCACGCCCGAGGGAACGGATCTCGACGCTGTGATGGCGGATCTGAACCACCAGGACGGGGTTGTGGATGTTCACCACGTGCATGCTTGGACGCTGACCAGCGGCAAACACGCGTTTTCCGCCCATATCCGCCATAGGGCACCCGCCGAGGCCGCGCACTTGCTGAACAGGGCCTATCGACGGCTGACGGAGCAGCATGGGTTTCACATGGTCACGCTGCAGCTCGAAACCGAGTGTCTCGACGAGCGCCACGCGCTGGATGTTGATATAGTCCAGATAGCGGCTGCAAAGGCTGCGCAAGAAAAGACTGATGTGCGAGATGCGCATCCGCACCCAAGCCCTAACACAGAAGGGCCATAGACTGTGATGGACACGATACTTGCCGCAGAGCCGGAGATTCGTCTGACGGCGTTTTTGAGTGTGCTGGCCGCCATGGCGCTTTGGGAACTCGCCGCCCCGCGTCGGCGGCGTGACATTCCGCGTGTCATCCGTTGGTCGAACAATCTGGCTCTTGTCGTGATCGATACGGCGATCCTGCGGTTGTCTTTCCCAATCCTGGCCGTTGGTCTGGCGGTCATGGGCGAGGAGCGGGGTTGGGGTTTATTCAACACTATCGGCGCGCCGTATTGGTTGGCCGTTGTCCTGTCCATGCTGCTTCTCGATCTGGCCATCTATTTGCAACACGTCATGTTCCATGCCGTCCCTACGTTGTGGCGTCTGCACCGGATGCACCACGCGGACCTCGAGTTCGACGCCACAACGGGATTGCGCTTTCACCCGATTGAGATCCTTATCTCGATGGCGATCAAGCTAAGCTTGGTCGCAGCGCTTGGTCCGCCCGCCGTCGCGGTTTTGTTGTTCGAGATCATCCTCAACGCCACGGCACTCTTCAACCATGCCAACATCAACCTGCCGAGACCAGTCGACCGGTGGCTCAGATGGATCGTCGTCACACCCGACATGCACCGCGTGCATCATTCTGTCGATCCGCGCGAAACCAACTCAAACTACGGCTTCAACCTGCCGTGGTGGGACCGCCTCATGGGTACTTACGTTGCCCAGCCCGCGAAGGGCCACGAGGGAATGACGATCGGCATCGAGCAGTTTCGCACGACGCGCGACCTCTGGGTCGACAAGATGTTGATCCAGCCCCTTCGCGGGCCGGCAAGCGGGCACGCCCTGGATGCACCCGCCCTCTCGCCGACAGAGCAGGAACAGCCTCTGGACTCTCAAACACACAGTTCTACGGTCTCGGATACTTCAAAAAGGAACACATGATGAAAAGACGCACATTTTTGCTGGCCGGAGCGGCTGCCACACTCCCCCTGCGAGCACTGGCCAACACAGAACCGGTCATTAAAGTCCTGAAAACCCCCACCTGCGGGTGCTGTACCGCCTGGGTCGATCATGTCCGGCAAGCGGGCTTCACGGTCGAGGCGCAGGATGTCGATCAGGATGCGCTTTATGCGTTCAAAGACCGGCTACAAATCGCTCCGGAACTTGCTGGATGTCACACGGCGATCATAAGTGACTATTTTATCGAGGGCCACGTGCCTGCCGCGGACATCACGCGGCTGCTGGCAGAACAACCGGTGGCGCGCGGGTTGACGGTTCCCGGCATGCCGATGAGTTCGCCCGGCATGGGCGGTCCCGGGGCTGGTGACACTTTTGATACCTTGCTTGTCGGCTCCGACGGGGTGACCTCGGTCTTCGCGAGCCACAGCTGATCGGGTCATGGGCGCAGGTGATAAATCCCGCGGGCGGGGTTTTTGACCCGCCCGTCCTGCACAAGCTTTCGCAAGGCCCTGTAGGTCGCCTCATGGCTCAGCTGTAATCGGGCGGCGAACTCGATCACGGAGCCGTCGAGCAGGCCCGCGACCAACCCCGCCAACACCCGGTCTTCTGCACGCCGGATACCCACGATCTCAAGCATCTGTCTTTGTGCCTGTATCTGCTGAGCCGCCTGGCGACCAAAAGCGCGCGCAAACTCAGGGTCGGCGAAGGCGTCCAAAACGGCATCCTTTTCGATCCGGATCAGCGTCCCTGCCTGAACGAAAACAGCATCGCAATGATAGACCTCTGAAAACACGGAAGCTTCGGCAAAGCTTGTTCCGGCTTGGGCACGGTGAATGATGAACCGCTCGCCATCTGGGCCGACCCGCTCGAGATACACGCGCCCGGTTTGCACGACATAGAGACCGTGGGTGGGACCGCCTTGGTGAAACATGATGTCGCCAACCGCGCCGGAAAAAGGGCGCAGGGCTGAACTCGGGATAAGATCATAGGGGGCTGGCAACATATGATTGCAATCATATTGCGATACGCCCGCCCCTGCTAGCGTAAACATGACAGCATCCCATTGAAGGACCCGTCCATGCGTCTCATTTCCCTCCTCCTTGCCATACTGATGGCCGCACCCGTGGCCGCTCAGCACGCCCATTCCGCGACTGGCCATGACATGGGTGGACCGCAGGAAACCGGGCAATCGGCCTTTGCCGCCCTGGCGGAGATCGTTGCGATCCTGCAGGCCGATCCCGAGACAGATTGGGAGCGGGTCGATATCGACGGATTGCGCCGCCATCTGGTCGATATGGATCTTCTGACCCAAGAGGCCGTGGTCACCCGCACCCTGCGGCCGGAAGGGGCCCGGTTCGAGATTCGGGGCACCCCCCGTGTTCTCGAAGCCATCCGCGCCATGGTGCCCGCCCATGCGCCCTTTCTTGCGGCTGAAACCGGCTGGGACGTTGTCACGGAGGAACTCGAAGATGGCGTGGCGCTCAGTGTCGATGGCGATGCCGCTCAGATTCAGGGACTTGGTTTCTTTGGCCTGATGACCATCGGGGCGCATCACCAGGAGCACCACCTCATGATGGCAAAAGGCGCAGCCCCGCACCATTGACGCGCCGACACGGCTTGTTTGTTGATCCGTAGAGAGGTGCACTGACAAAACGTTACATCTCGCGTGTTGACCTTCCCGCGCGGGAGACATGGACACATGTCCCGTGATGGAAGCGTCAGAGGATACCGCGCGCAGGGATTTCCTGTATTACGCAACGGCCGGGGCGGGGGTCGTGGCCGCAGGGGCCGCGCTCTGGCCACTGGTGAACCAGATGAACCCTTCCGCCGATGTCCGCGCCTTGGCACAGATCACTGTCGACATTTCCGATCTCGCGCCTGGAACGCAATTGACCGTCAACTGGCGCGGAAAACCTGTCTTTATCCGTCATCGCACAGAGGCAGAAATGGCTCAGGCTCGGGCAGAGGCGGTCTCTGACCAGCCTGACGGCAAGGCGCGCAACCCCAATCTGCCCGCCGATGCGCTGGCGTCGCGTAGCCCTTAATTGGGCTCTGCCTCACTTTGTGTGGCGCAACTATCCTGAAACAGGAAAATTCAGGAGGGATGGTTGTGAGCTCGAAGAAGCATTGGTCGCCCGGGGCCGAAGTTTCGGTTCAATGCGTTGAGCGAAGTGATTTCGGCGGGTGGATCGTATCGGGCAGTCTGACACCAAGCGGCATCTGCCCAGACTGTGGATTGCATTCACGCCGACGTCACGGCTGGCGGCGTCGGCGGTTGCAGGATTATCCCGCCCATGGAGAGGAGGTAACGGTTGATCTCGCGATTTGCCGTTGGCGATGTTTGGCACCCGCTTGCCCACGCCGGACTTTCGCAGACCAACTCACCTCGATTGCGCATCCGTTTGCACGTAGCACTTCGCGTGTCGGGGAGATTGTCAGTCATCTTGGGCATGCAACCGGCGGACGGCCTGCCGAACGGCTCTTGCACCGTTTGGGCCTTGGGGTCAGCGATTACACGGTGCTCAGGCAGTTGAAAAAGCGTGCTCAGGGCACCGCCAAGCCGCCGACGGTCATCGGGATTGACGACTGGAGCTGGCGGAAGTCGCAAACCTACGGCACGATCATTGTGGATCTGGAGCGTCGCGTGGTGATCGACATTCTTGAGGATCGAGATGTCGTCACCTGCACCAACTGGCTCAAGCGACACCCCGAGGTGAAAGTGATTAGCAGAGATCGGTGTGGTCTCTACGCCTAGACTGCACGGCAAGGGGCACCGCAGGCGAAGCAGGTCGCTGATCGGTTCCATATCGTGCAAAACCTGCGGCAGGCCATTGAGGAGCAAATGAACCTCCACGGCCCTGAGACCGGCAGAGCGCTGCTGGCCGACGCCGACAATATCACCGCAGCCGGCAGCCTTCTGAAGTCACGCCTTGCGCACAGGACATCTCGGGAAGAGATTTTCACCACCATCCATGCGCTCCGAAATCAGGGGCTTAACTGTAGCGAGATCGGGCGACGAACAGGGTTCCCGCGCCGCAGCATCGCGAAATGGCTGCAGTTCGAGACGCCACCGGACCGCAAACAGGCCGCTTTGAAACCGACTTCGCCGTGGTACTTTGAAGAATTCCTGAGCCAAAGCTGGAAGGACGGCATTCGAACAGGCAGCGCCCTGTACCGTATGATCCAAGAGCGTGGTTACGAGGGGAGTCAGTCGCATTAAAAGCGGCTGGGGGCGGGCGGGCGCAGAGCCGAAAAGCAAACGAAGGGCCCCGCCGTGGAGCACCAGATCCTGGAGCCGGTCCGGGGCCCGGAAACGGGGCATGCGATCTCTCCGGTCATTGCGGCCGCGCTGTGCATCAAACCCAGCGGAAAGCTCACCTCGGATCAGGCGCGGAAAGTCGACACGCTCAAAGCCGGTTCTCCCGCCTTCACAACGATGCGCAGCCTCGCCATGCGTTTCAACGGTATCATGCGTGGCCGCCAAGCGGGTCCGCTCCCTGCATGGATCGACGACGCCATCGAAACCGGCCTGACGCCCATTGTGCGCTTCGCCCGCACCTTGAACCGGGACTTCAATGTGGTCAAAAAGGCGATCGAGATGCCCTGTAACAACGGCCAGGCGGAAGGTCAGATCAACCGCCTGAAAACCCTCAAGCGCGCCATGTACGGCCGAGCCGGTCCAGAATTGTTGCGGGCGAGAATGCTACCGTTCCGCCACACAGATTGAGGCAGAGCCCAATTAAAGGCTACGCGACACAACCGTTTGATGACTGGCGCCCGATCTTGCGTGTGTCCCCGGTCCCGTGCACCCGGTAATACAGCCACGACAAATAAAGCACGTGGGTTCCAAGCGGGTTGTCAGGACCCGGCGGCCAATAGTCAGGCCATTCGGGGTTGCGCTCTTTCATTGATGGAGTGGGCCGCCAACTGGGCCTCTCCACCTTCCTTATAACCTCTGTATATCCTCGGCGGGTCAGCTCTTCCGAGGCGGGGACACTTGAAGGGTAGAGTTTGTAAACACTTTCGTCTTCCGACCAGTACTGGACTGCACGCGAGTCAATGTCGCACATAATTGCACCGTGCTGAAGGTTATCGAAGTGGTCTTGCCAGGGATCCGCACTGAAGGACAGAAATATTTCTGCGTACCGCCGAGGGCTCCTGCTCCTGAGCACGGAGAAGGGAAGGTGTTCCCAGAAGTCCGATCATAGTTGTCGAGACGAACTGGCACCGTGTTTTCTTTGAATCAGTAATATACTTTGCCTCGCCCTTTTGTTGATGAACGGATACGACCTCTAGCTGCTAGAGCTTCAACCGAAAATTGATGACGTTCTCGTGAGGCGGCGAGACTAGAGATATCTACGTGTTTCAGCGCAATAGTTGCGATACTTGGTGCCGTATTGTTCGCACAGCCATGGCTCTTCTGCGAGCGGGGCAAGGGCCAGCGCGGCAACTCCAACGATGACGACAGGCCAAACCCAAGGTGAGGCGAAGAGAAGACCCAAACCTATTAGGATGGCCATGTCGGCAAGATACTGCGGATTCCGAGAGAAACGGTAGAGACCCGAAGTGATCAGCTCGTCTCTCACCCCACTGGTGGCTTTCAGTCCAATGATGAATGCCCCCCACCAGGCGATCAGATTTCCGATTGCGATCAAGAACGGCCCGACTGCCCAACGGAGCGCGTTGGGCATAGAAGCGGATTTCCAATCCACGATGCCCAAACCGATCACCGCCCCAAACACGGCCAATGTGAGGCCCCATGCAATGATTGGTATGACTGAATGCTCTCTGTTTGGAGGCCAGATGCGCTTGGACGGGCGGACGATCGACCAAAGGAGCGCACCAATCAAAACCAGACCGGACAGCAGGCCTACGACCACTAGTATGCCTTGGGCAATCGTCATGAGCGGTGTCCGAACACCTGCGCCTCCTGATGCGCATTGTCGGTCGCTTCGAATTCAAGCGTGGAATGCTCGATTGAGAAACGTTCATGCAGCACCGATTTGACGTTTTCTTTAATTTTGTCGGCCTCACCCATCCGGTCGCGTTCGACAACAATATGGCAGTCCAATGCCGCAGCGTTCTCCTGCATTTGCCACAGGTGGACATGATGCACGTCCACAACGCCATCGACAATCTGGATCGCTCTGACCACGTCATTTCCATCAATATCTGGTGGGCTCCCAAGCATCAGGGTTCGAATTGGGGCCCCTATTTCGGTGAAGGACAGATACAGGATGTAGAGCGCGATGCCGATGGTGATGGCCGGATCCACCCAACGCATATCATAAAGTATAATGAGCGTCCCGCCGACTATGACGGCCACTGAAGCCAACGCGTCCGAAAGGTTGTGGAGAAACAGCGCGCGGATGTTCACGCTCCCCTTCTGCATCGAATAGGTCAGCATTGCGGTCAGCGTGTCGACCACAAGCGCAATTCCACCGAGAATGACGACGGTCCACCCCATGACTTCGGGTGGATCAATCATGCGCATGCCACCTTCGTAGATCAGGTAGAAGCCGATCACGATCAGGGTGGTGTAGTTGATCAGGGCAGCGACGATTTCGACCCGGCCATAGCCGAAAGTCATGCGCTCATCGGCCGGGCGGCGCGCGATCTTGCGCGCGGCGAAGGCAATGACAAGCGAGGCCATATCGGAAAAGTTGTGCAGCGCATCGGCGATAAGTGCTAGACTGCCCGACAATATGCCCCCGACGATTTGCGCAACAGTAAGTAGCCCATTCGCCCAGATCGCGATCGCAACCCGTCGATCCCCAGAATTCGGATCGATATTCGCGTGCCCGTGATCATGCGGCATTGGCAGGCTCCTCATGCGCGTGTGTCGCGCGTCGGTCAGTCTTCAGGCGGCCGCTGCGGAAACCACGTACGCGCGCATTCATCCAGTGGCGTATTATATGACGGTAAAGGGCACCACGCAGCCTTCCAAAGGATTGCTCATGGGACAAATAGAAGGCGTCGGGCGTATCGTACACGCCGAAATCTTGCACGATGCCGGTTTTCTGAATGTAGGTATCTTCTCCGTTCCAGGCGACGGGAGGCGCGCCAAGGCAATCCGTGCCCGCGCCATAACCGCAGAGACTGTCCGTGTCCGAGAACGATCTTTGCAGGACTTCGAAGAAAGCGTCATCCAGGATGAAGCCTTCAAGGTTGATCCAGGCCCCTTGAAATTCGATCTCTACCCACGAGTGGAGAATTTCCTCTGGAGCAAGCGGATACACCAACTCTGGGACAACACCGCGCTGCAAGCCTTTGTGGATCGTAAACCCATGCAACCGGCAACGAACGCCAACACCACGCAGCAGCGCCATTAAGAGCGTGCCTTTCGTATTGCACTGCCCGTAGCCGTCGGAAAGTACCTCGGATGCGGGGATGTCGTCAGCTCGATTGTATCCGAACGCAATTTCATTTCGAACGAAATCATAGGCAGCTCCGATCCGATCGTATTCGGATAAGTCGCGCCAGCTGCGGCTCTCTATTAGATGCGCAAGAGGCGCGGCATCAAAATCCAGTAGTTTGGTGGGTGCAAGTAGGGGGTTGGTTATCTGCAACGGAGTCGCTCCTCGAATCGTCTTGGAACAGACTAGTCTCTATAGTTACTGTAGCTTCAACCCCTTCTTTTAGAAACGATCTCTCGCAACTACTTGTCCGTGTGAACTGCTTTGTGGTGTTCACCGTGTGCGTCGCGTAGGATATTGACACCGCCCCAGGCCGCGATCCCGGCGATAATCACACCGACGACTAGGTCGGGCCAGTTCGTTCCCAGCCAGGCAACGAGGCCACCTGCGACTACGATTCCGAGGTTTGCCGCAAAGTCGTTCCAGCTGAAAGTATTGGCCGCGCGGATGTTGACGTCCGGATCTTTGAGCCGAGCGAGCAACCAGACACAAACTGAGTTGATGGCCGCCGCGATCAGCGCCATGACGATCATAACGGTGCCAAGGGGATCCGACCCACCGACATAGCGGCGCCAAGCATCATAAAGGATCCCGATGGCGAACACGATCAGCAGGCCGCCCGAGACATTCGCCGCGCCACGTTTCCATTTCGCAGACCGCGACAATGCAAACAGACTGATTGCGTAGACCAAGCTGTCTGAAAGGTTGTCGAGCCCGTTGGCGATCAGGGCACTGGAATCCCCGAAGGTCCCAGTTGCGAAAAAGGCCGCAGCAAGACTGATATTGAGACCGAGAACGATCCAAAGTGTGCGTCTTTCTGCTCGTTTTTCTGCCGCCATACTTCCCATTCCAATTTGTGAACTATGATCTTTCAACCTCTCTGGCAGATCAGGGTTCCGGATTGATTATTGATGGTCAGTTCCACGTACGACCGTCGGGAGCTTTCAGGCAGGCGCCCCAACCAATGCAGAGCATAGCCCTTTTTATGGGGCGATGAGATCGCGATTTGAGACGGTTTCAAGTTCAAACCATAAAGTTCAATTGGTTCGTGGCGCGGCCAGTATTATAGCTGCGCCGAGCAAGCAAACGGCTGTGCCAAGCGCATCCCACCTGTCCGGTCTGTGACCCTCTGCAAGCCACATCCACAGTACCGAAGCCGCAATGTAGACTCCGCCATAGGCGGCAAAGGCGCGGCCCGCAGCAACCGTTTCGACTTGCGCCAGAAGCCACCCGAATACCACCAAGGCTACAATACCGGGTACGAGCCAAGCCGCGGATGCGCCGAGGCGCCACCAGCTCCAGATCGCGAAACACCCGGCGATCTCGGCCAAGGCCGCAAGCGGGTATGCAAGCGCGGCAGGCATCTCAGGCGCCGATCTCGTCATGTTCGGTCAAACATTCGGAATGATCCCGCAACACCTCAAGCACCTTGCAATCGGCAGTACGTCCACCGCTGCATTCGTGAACCATGCGTTTCAGTTCGGTGCGCAGCGCCTTCAGACGGGCCATGCGCTGCTCCACCTGCTTTAGCTGGCGACGCGCAATCGCGTCGGCTTCTTCGCAGGGCCGATTGGGCTGGTCGCTGAGGTCGAGCAGCTCGCGGATCGCATCAAGCGAGAAGCCGAGTTGTCGCGAATGGCGGATGAAGGACAGTCGGTCGAGCTGTGCGTTGTCATAGCGCCTCTGTCCGCCTTCAGTCCGGCCAGGTTCGGGCATGAGCCCGATCTGCTCGTAGTACCGAATGGTCTGCACCTTTGTGCCGGTCTTCTTTGACAGAGTGCCGATCGTGAGCATCTTCGCCTCCATGAAAAAGTTACAGTCTTTGTAGGTTTTGCCGCCCCAATAGACAAGTGCCGGATTCACAGACGCGTGAGTTTAAGCCACAACGTGATTTCGCGCTTGAACCTCTAGTAGCTAGAGGATGTAAACGCGACAATAATCAAGAACCAAAATCAGGCGCGCAGGTTTGTCCCTTACATCGGCACAGAAATTTCTTTGGGTTTTGGCAGGCGTCGCGTCGCTTGCCTTCGTATGGCTTTTGCTCTGGTCGGACTATCGCGCTGACCGCGCCCGAACCGACAACGATCCAGCGTTTGTCGCTGCATTCGAATTGACGGACCACCAAGGTGTGGTTCGCACGGAAGAAGACTTTTCGGGGCGTTGGATGTTGGTATTTTTCGGCTTCAGCAACTGCCCCGATGTCTGCCCGACGACACTGTCTGAGGTCGCGGCGGTGATGGACGGTCTGGGCGACAATGCCGCGAGGGTCCAGCCGATTTTCATAACCATCGACCCCGAACGGGACACGCCCATGGCACTCGCCGAATTCGTTCCGCTGTTCGATGCGAACATCATCGGGCTGACAGGTACGCCCGAACAGATCGCCGCTACATCCGAAACGTTTCCGATCTTCTTTGAACGCATCGAAGAGGCTACAGCTCCGGATGGCTACACAATGGGCCACACGTCACATCTGTTTCTATTCGACCCCGAGGCAGGCTTTGCAGACTCATGGCCCTATGGCACGTCCGCTGAAGAGATTCTCGCCGATCTGGAAGAGAGGATCTGACCGACATGAACCGCGTACCCGCAGAAACCGCCCTCGGGCTGGCATGGATCGTTGCCCTCGTCGCCTCGCTTGCTGTACTTTTCATCGGCGAAGTGATGGGGCAGACACCCTGCGTGCTGTGCTGGTTCCAGCGCGCCTTCATGTTCCCGCTCGCGATCATTCTCGGCCTCGGCCTTTGGTGGCGAGACGGCAGCGTCGGGCGCTATGGCATCGCTCTGGCGCTTGGTGGTGGCGTGGTCGCCCTGTGGCACATGGGCCTCTACGCGGGCCTGATCCCCGAACGCATCCAGCCCTGCACGGCCACCGGCCCCTCTTGCACCGATGATAACCAATTGGTCTTCGGCATTCCGATCCCGCTGATGGCGCTGGTCGCCTTCGCACTGATCGGGTTCCTGTCGGCACTTTCATTGAAGGAAACACAAACATGAATCGACGCGGCTTAATCCTGTCCGTTCTCGCCCTCGGCGTTGCCGGTTTCGGCGGAGCCACTTGGTACGCGACTCGCCCCGGCCCCGCGGCCGAAGCAAAAACCGTTGCGCCGGAACTCGCGGACGCGATGATCCGCTCTTACTCGCCCATCCTCGGACCTGCCGACGCGCCCGTCACGATTGTCGAATTCTTTGACCCGGCCTGCGAGGCTTGCCGCGCCTTCCATCCGATCGTGAAGGACATCATGGCACAGCATGGAGATGCCGTCCGCGTCGTTATCCGCTACACCGCGTTTCATGGCGAGGCATCCGAGGAAGCGATCCGCGTGCTCGAGGCAGCACGCATGCAAGGCGTTTACGAGCCGGTGCTCGAAGCCGTTCTGCGGGATCAGCCGAGATGGGCGTCGCACGGCGCGCCTGAGCCCGGTCTGATCCTCCAGATCGCCGCCACTGCCGGACTCGATGCAGAGGCCGCGCGCACGCAAATGCTGGCACCGGATGTCGTTGCGATCCTGAATCAGGATCGTGCGGACGTCGAAACCGTGGGAGTTCGCCAGACTCCTACTTTCTTTGTAAACGGCAAGTCGCTCGATCCATTCGGGGAGGCAGAACTGCGTCGATTAGTGGCCGCGGAAGTTGCTGCCGTGCAAAGCTGAATGGAAAAGGCAGGACCAAAACGATGAAAAAGATTATTATGACGGGCACACTGGCCGCGCTCTTGACCTTTGGAGGGCTCTCAGTACCCGCACTGGCCGGACCCGTGGATGTCGTCGTCGAAAGCGCCTGGTCCCGCGCCTCCATAGGGATGAACCGCCCCGGGGCCGCCTACATGACGATCCGCAACACTGGCGACGAGCCGGTGACGCTGATTGGTCTTTCAACACCCCTCGCGATGATGCCCGAGATCCACGAGACGAAGACCAATGCCGAAGGTGTGAGTTCCATGAGCGCGGCAGGTGAGATCGCGATCGCCCCGGGCGAGAGCGTCGCGCTTGAGCCGGGCGGCCTCCACGCGATGTTGATGCGGCTACAACAACCCATGACGGAAGGGGAAACCTTTCCGCTGACCCTACTTTTTGTCGACGGGGGCGAGGTGACAGTCGAGGTGCCGATCCTTGGCATCGCCGCACGCGGACCGGAAGACTAATGCGACGAAGGACGATCGCAGGATACGGCGCGGCCGGTGCCGGTGCAATTGCCTTGACGCTCTTCGTCGGTTGGTGGCGGGTCGACGGACCCGGTGCGCCCGAACCTATCGAGCAGCGGCCTATGGCTCTGACCGAGATGGATTTCCGCCTGACTGACCATGAAGGCAACGAGGTCGGGCCGGAAACCCTGATCGGGCGACCGACGATGGCGTTCTTCGGTTTCACTTACTGCCCCGATGTCTGCCCGACCACGCTCTCGGACATTTCAGGTTGGCTCGACGATTTAGGAGACGAAGCCAAACAGTTGAACGTGGTTTTCATCACGGTCGATCCCGAGCGCGATACCGTCGAGGCGATGGCAGAATATGTCAGTTATTTCCACCCAGCGATCCGCGGCTGGACGGGACCGGAGGGGCAGATTGCGCGCATCGCGGACGGCTTCCGCGCTGCCTACGAGCGGGTGCCCACGGAAGGCGGCGACTACACGATGAACCACACGGCCAGCGTCTTCCTGTTCGGTGCCGCTGGACGGTTCGTCACCATGATTGACTATCATGAACCGAGGGAATTCGCGGTACCGAAGATCCGCCGCGCGTTGGAAGAAGAAACGGAGGGAGCGACATGAGGCTCAGAACTTTTGCGGCAGGTGTCGCGCTTGCGGGGACCGTTTCGGGGGCGGCTATCGCATTCTTCGATGTTCTGTCGAAAGAACCCGTGCCGCCAGAACTTGCCCAGGCAGGTAGCTGGATGCCCCAGCGTCCTGAAGCTCCCCGGAGCCTGGATATTCCGTTGTCGCTGCCAGCTACGGCGTGGGTGGAAGATACACCCGGCTTCGGCCCCTTGCCCCTGCTGCAGGCCGCTGTTGTTGACAGGCCGATGCAGGCCATCGAACCGCCCCTGTTGACTTGGTCTCGCGACATCTCTTCTGGTGAAACGCTCGACTCCTTGCTTTCCGAAGCCGGTCTTGCGGGAGCCGACAGGGCGGAAGTCGCCCTTGCACTTGGCGCGGAATACGATCTGCGACGGTTGCGGCCGGGGAATTCGGTCACTGTTGTTTCGACTATGGATGGCAGCCCCCGCACCGTCTCGCTCGCCGTCGAGGACGGGGTGCGGATCGAGGTGCTTTTTGGCGAGCAGGTGTCCACGCAGGTCGTGGCGCCGGATCCGGAGATCGTAACCCTTGCTGGGGAGGCCGTGATCGACACCTCGATCTTCGCGGCACTCGACAATGCCGGCATCCCCGCCCGATTTGCCGTGGACCTTGCGCAAATGCTGGGTGGAACCGTGGATTTCCGCCGTGAGATGGCTGGAGGCGAGACACTAAGGCTTCTCTGGCGCGAGACGCGCGTCGGCGATGACAAGATCGGACAGCCGGACCTCGCCTTCGCCGCACTGGAAATCGGCGATTCGCTTTACGAGATCGTTTGGCCGGACGACGGCAGCGGTCAGGCGACGATCTACGTCGATGGCGAGGTGCTTCGCGTCTTTGCACAGCCAGTCGAGGGCGCGCGCCTCAGCTCGGTGTTCGGGCGCCGCACACATCCTGTCTACGGAAACGTCCGGATGCACACCGGCGTCGATTTTGCCGCGGCAAGCGGGACGCCGGTACGGACGACGGCACCGGGCCGGGTCAGCTTCATCGGCTGGCGAGGCGGTTATGGACGCGTGGTCGAAATCTCCCATGGCTCCGAGACCATGACGCGCTACGCGCATCTCAGCGCCGTGTCGGAGGGCCTAACACAGGGCCAACGCGTGGCGGCGGGAGATGTGATCGGCCGCGTTGGCGCAACCGGCACAGCGACAGGTCCCAACCTGCACTACGAAGTCCTCGTAGATGGGCGTCCGACTGACCCTCTCTCTGACGACAGGCTCGCCGAAGCCGCAGAGAACGAGGTGGATGATACCGCCGCGCTGTTGCGTCTGACCGAGGCGCGCGCGCTTCTGACTGAAAACCTTGACAGCGAAATTGCCCAGACGACAACCGAAAGGCTCTGACCCATGAAACGCATGACCCAAGCTCTGACCATCGCGCTCGCCCTGTTCCCGGCGGCCCAGGCCCTCGCAGAGGCAACAGCGATAGACGTCCGCAAGACCAACGGATGCGGCTGCTGCCTGTCCTGGATGAACCATCTCGAGGAAAACGGATTCGCGCCGACGGGCGAGAACATGTTTGGCGGGTCGCTGGTTCGTTTCAAGCTCGACAACGGCGTGCCGCAGCGCATGGTCTCCTGCCATACCGCGCTCATAGAGGGCTACGTGATTGAAGGCCATGTCCCGGCCGCTGATATCCGCCGCCTTCTTGAGGAACGCCCGGACGCCGTCGGCCTCGCCGTTCCGGGAATGCCCTATGGCTCGCCCGGCATGGGGCCGGAAGAAAACCGTGAAGCTTATGATGTCTTCCTCATCCGCGAGGACGGGTCGACCGAAGTCTTTTCAAGCTACGCCGAAGGATAATCTGGCCCGCTTATGGAAAACCTGTCTCCGATAATGCTCGGCTTTCTCGGAAGCCTTGCCGCCGGATCGCTCACGGCAGTCGGAGCAATTCCCGTGCTGTTCGGGCGCATCCCGTCGCGGGCGACGCGCGATCTGTCGCTCGGCTTCGCTGCCGGCGTCATGCTCTCAGCCTCGTTCTTTTCTCTGATCATCCCGGCGTTGGATGCGGCGGAGCCGATGTTCGAGAACGGCGCGATGCCTGCGGCCATCGTTTGCGTCTCGATCCTTTTGGGCATGGGGGCCGTTGCATTGATGAATGAAAGGCTGCCGCACGAGCATTTCAGAACGGGACGCGAAGGGCCCGAAGCGGCGTCCTTACGGCGGGTCTGGCTGTTCATCATCGCAATCACGATCCACAACTTCCCGGAAGGCCTCGCGGTCGGAGTTGGCTTCGGTTCCGGAGGTATGGAAGGCGGTCTGCCACTCGCCATCGGCATCGGGCTTCAGAATGCGCCTGAAGGGCTGGCCGTTGCGGTATCCCTGTTGGGCGAAGGATATCCGAAGCTGCGCGCCTGGGGCATCGCCGCGCTAACGGGAATGGTCGAGCCGATTGGCGGTTTGCTCGGGGCCGGCATCATCACACTGTCGGAACCGCTGCTGCCATGGGGCTTGGCCTTTGCCGCAGGCGCCATGCTTTATGTCATCAGCCACGAAATCATCCCCGAAACCCATCGCAGCGGCCATCAGAACAAGGCAACGCTCGGCTTGGCCGTCGGGCTCGTTTTGATGCTTTTTCTCGATGTTTGGTTGGGGTGACGCAATGCCAGTGCATAAACTATCTCCGGTGATCGGCATTTTTGCGGCGCTTGCCGCTTTCGTAATCGATCAGATCACAAAAGCCATTGTTGTGGCGAATGCGGCCTCTTTAAGCACTGGAATCGCCGTGTTTCCAGGTTTTAACCTTGTCTTTTATCGCAATGATGGCGTCACTTTCGGATTACTTGGCGGCGCACCATGGTGGAGCCTCATAGCTCTCGCTCTTGCCATCTGCGGCTGGCTGGGGGTTATGCTGTTTCGCGCCGAAAATGCGGTTGAAACGCTCGCTTACGGAGCGATCATCGGTGGAGCCTCGGGCAATGTCATTGATCGTGTGCGGTATCGGGCTGTAACGGACTTCCTGGATTTCTACATCAACTCAACGCATTGGCCTGCCTTCAACATGGCCGATGTGTTTGTCGTCAGTGGCGTGGGGCTCTTGCTCGCCGCACCCTGGATCAGTGCGCGGCGTCCGATCAAGTCGTGAAGCCGGCAATTCTGAACTGCTTCGCTCTGCGCAAACGTCTGCTCTCGCGGATGACGCTTGGTTTCGCCGCCGGGCCGCTGACCGTTCTAACCTTCCCGCCTTTCTCGATTCTCCTTCTTGTTCCCGTTGCCTATTCTGCGTTGTTTGTCGGTCTTCGCGACCTCTCCTTCGGGCGTGCTTTTCTCGTCGGCTGGGCGTTTGGTCTCGGCCAGTTCGGTTTCGGGATTTCGTGGATCGCGGAAAGTTTCTACGTCGAACCCGAGCGTTTCGGGGCGCTGGCGACCCCGGCCGTCGCGGGATTGTCCGCAGGTCTCGCGATTTTCCCGGCCATTGCCGCCGTGCTCTTCGTCGAAATCGCGCGGCGCGGAGCCATGGGCAGTCTCCTGGCCTGCCTCCTGTTCGCGACCTCCTGGACCGCGGCCGAGTGGTTGCGCGGTCACGTTCTGACAGGTTTTCCGTGGAACCTCGCCGGCTACGCTCTGGTCGATTACGCCGCCCTTCGCCAGCCCGCCGCCTGGGTGGGAAGTTATGGGCTAAGCTTTCTCACCGTGTTCGTAGCGGCACTCCCCGGCGCGGCTCTCATGGCGGTCGGGCGACAACGATTGATCATCTCGCTAATGCCGCTGGCCGGCATCGTGACGATGTGGGCCGTCGGCACGCTTCGCCTCCAGTCGGATGCACCACAGCCACCGGATGTCGACCTGCGCATCGTTCAGGGCAACGTTCCCCAAGAGGAGAAATGGGCGCCCGAGAACCGCGAGGCGACCTTCGCGCTCTATCTCGAGCTTTCAACCCAGCCCGGCGATTTCGACGTTCTTCTCTGGCCGGAAACCGCCTTTCCCGGGTTCCTCGATGAGGATGCCCAGGCGCGGGCCCGCATTGCCGCTGCGCTACCGGACGGCAGCGTGCTGCTAACCGGAGTGCCGGACCGTGTACTGAGCGAGGATGGCACCCGATATTTCAACACCGTCCAGGCTTTTGACGATACCAATGAGATCCTGACCGGATACGCGAAACACCATCTCGTGCCCTTTGGCGAATACGTGCCATTCCGCGGCTGGTTGCCGATCGAGCGGCTGACGGCGGGGCTGGGCGATTTTACGCCCGGACCGGGTCCGCGCACCCTTGCGCTTCCGGGTATGCCGCTGGTCGCCGTGGCGATCTGCTATGAGATCATTTTCCCGGGCCATGTGGTCGACGACATGTTCCGACCCGACTGGATTTTTAACGCGACGAACGATTCCTGGTTTGGAACCAGCATCGGACCCGAGCAGCATCTGGCTTCCGCACGTATGCGCGCCGTAGAGGAAGGCCTTCCTGTCATCCGAGCCGCGAATACGGGCATCTCTGCGGTCATCGACGCGAACGGAGAGATCATTGCGCGGCTCGATACAGGGGAAAGGGGCATCATCGACGCTGATCTTCCCTCAGCGCAGCCGCCTACGCCATATGCGCTTTTCGGGGACTGGATGTTGCTGGCGCTCATCTTGGCTTCGTGGAGCTGGGCTCTGGCGGCCAATGCGACGGCTAACTACCGCCGCATGAGAAAGACCGTCATGCAAAGATGTGGATAGGCGTTCCGTCCTTCACCATTGCATAGATGTCCTCGATCTGCCGATCTGTGACTGCGATGCAGCCAGCTGTCCAGTCGCGGATGTCCGTCGGGTCGATGCCGGGGCGTGGACCACCATGGATGAAGATGTCGCCGCCGGGGGAAAGGCCCTGCGCTGCGGCAAAGGCGATGTCGGCCTCATTTGGATAAGAGATGCCAACTGAAAGATGATACGTACTTTCAGGGTTGCGCTTATCGACTATGTAGGTGCCCTCCGGGGTCCGACCGTCTCCCTCGAATTGCTTGTGACCCTGAGGAGCGAAGCCCAGCCCGATCGGATAGGTTTGCAGCACGCGATCGGATCCGTCGAGAACAAGCAAACGCTGTCCCTTGTAGAGCCGAAGTCGCGTCACTTCGGGTCCGTCATAGCTGCGGAACTTGCCGGCACAGCCCGACAAAAAGGCCGCTAAGCCACCCAACAGGACGGCGCGGCGGGGAAATCGGATGGTTTTCACTGCTCGATGCCTCTTTCGTGAGGTCTGATATGGAAATAATGTTACCTTGCAAATGCCGCGTGATCAATGTCCGTGGGCAAGCGCGGCCTTTGCGATCTGTGGCCCAACCTGCTCGCCACCGGACGGCGGTGCCTTGGCCTCTTGGCTGTTGAGCAGGCGCAGGGCGTTCGCCACCACCAGCAATGACACACCCACGTCGGCTGCAATAGCGCCCCACATCGATGCCATTCCGAACGCGGTAGCGACAACGAAAACTCCCTTGGTCGCCAAGGAAATACCGATGTTCTGATGGATAATCGACATTGTCCGGCGCGAATGACCGATCAGCCAAGGCACCTTGCCGAGGTCGTCGGTCATAAGGGCAATGTCCGCCGTCTCGATTGCCGCGTCAGAACCAACCGCACCCATCGCGATGGCATAATGCGCGCGCGCCATTGCGGGTGCATCGTTCACCCCGTCGCCGATCATGGCAACCATGTCATGAGTTTTGACCAGTTCTTCGATGGCTGTCACCTTGTCTTCGGGCAGAAGCTCAGCGCGCACCTCGTCGATACCGACCTCGGCGGCAACGGCGCGCGCTGTTCGCTCGTTGTCACCGGTCAGCATAACGATGGTTTTCACGCCTTGCGCGTGAAGTTGCGCCACGATGCCCTTGGCATCAGGGCGGATGCGATCGCGCAGTTCAAGAATGCCCGTCACGCCGGATTCATCGCCGACAGCGACAAGGGTGCTGCCGGCGCCTTCGATCCGCTCCCGCAGATCCTTCGGAATGGCGTCGCCGAAACCCTTCTCCTCGGCAAACCGGTCCGACCCCAGCCAGATGGACCGTCCGTCGGTGCGTCCTTCAAGTCCCCTGCCGGGAATGGTGCGGGTATCCTCTGCGGCGGACACCTTGACGCCGTCGGCCTCCGCCCGCGCGAGAATGGCACGCGCCAAAGGGTGCGACGAACGTGCCTCCAGCCCTGCGGCGAGGGTCATCAGATCTTGTGCTGAAGCCCCGCCCAGCGGGTGCACCGCCGCCACTTCCGGCTGACCCATGGTGATTGTGCCGGTCTTGTCCATGGCCAGCGCCGTGGTCCTGCCCGGCGCCTCTACATAGGCACCGCCCTTGATGAGGACGCCCGCCCGCGCCGAAGCGGTGAGCGCTGCGACGATGGAGACAGGGGTCGAGATGACCAGAGCGCATGGGCAAGCGATCACCAGCAGCACGAGGGCATTGTAGAACCAGTAATCCCAGGCTCCGCCGAAGATAAGCGGCGGCAGTAGCGCAATTGCGACGGCGAGAGCCATGACGATAGGCGTGTAGATGCGGGCGAACTTTGCCACCCACTGTTCCACCGGCGCGCGGCGGGCATGGGCGTCGCCGACCATGCGGATGATCTTGGCCAAGACGGTATCCGAGGCGACCTTCGTGGCGCGCACAGTTAGTGTACCTTCGCCGTTGATCGTGCCCGCATAGACCTCGTCTCCGGCCTCTTTGGGTATCAAGGCACTTTCGCCGGTGATCGGCGCCTGGTCGACCGCGCCCGCGCCACCCGTCACCTCGCCGTCGAGCGGGATACGGTCGCCACCGCGTACAATAAAGCTTGAGCCTACGGCGACTTGCACCGCCGGCATGTCGGTCTCGCTTCCGTCATCGTGGATCACGCGCGCCGTAGGTGGCGCAAGATCCAGGAGCGCCGACACAGCGTTCCGCGCGCGCCCAACGCTCCAGCTTTCGAGAAAGAGGGACAGCGAAAAGAAAAAAGCCACTGTCGCTGCCTCGAAGAATTCACCGAGCCCGATGGCTCCGGCGACTGCGACAACCATCAGCAGGTTCATGTCGGGCGACAGCCGACGTGCGGACGACCATGCCTTCGGTGCCACAAGCCAAACGCCGAATAGGATAGCAACTGCAAAAAGCCCTGCCTCGGCCAGCGGCATCGGCGCTTCGCCGTGCCCCGCGAAGAGGCCGAGCGCCCCCCCCATACCGGTCTCGACGATGTGCCAGAGAAAACCCGCCGCCCAGAAGCCGCCGCTGAGAGCCGTAAACAGCCGCTGTCGTGCAAGATGGGCCGCTTGGTCGACCGACGCGTTCTCGGCATTCCACGGCTTCGCCGTCATGCCGGTGCTCGCGACAAGTTCCGCAACTTCGTCGTCCGATACACTCTTTGCGCTGTCGAGAATGGTCATCCTCCCGTTGATTACATCGAACGCGAGATGCTCGGCCCCGCCGATCTGCGGGCCGATTACCTTATTCAAGATCGCGACCTCCTCGGCGCAATCGAGGCCAGACACCTGAAAACTGCGCCCGCCGGTTGGCGCGGGAGTCGTCGGTGCGATGTCGCCGCACTTTCCGGCGCTACCACAGCAACTGCCGCCGCTTGCCTGGGCGTCTTCGGCGTGATCGTGATCGTGGCGGTGGGTGTCGGACGGCATGAACGGACCTCTGGATTCGGGTGCTTTGTCATGACATAGCCCCTACAGTAGCTAGAGCTTCAAGAGAAAAGTTCGGTGGTATTTCCGTTTGTTTTCTTGCTAGACGGTCCGACGACAGCCTCAATCACGGCGTGAGGCATAAAAAGCCGATACGAAGAAAAACAGAAAAGAAAGGAAACTCGATGCAGGTTTTGATGCTGAAGCAAAAAATGATGGTTGCGGTGGCGCTTTTGCTCACGACAGGATGCGCCATCCAGCCGACAGGGCCGGACGACACGGCAGACCAGACGGGCAACGTTCCCGAAGCCGTGGTTGCGATGGCTGCTCCGGATCAGGATGTTGCAACCGCGCGCCTCGTGCCGGAAGACGGCTGCTATTGGTACGAACACAGCGGGCCGGTCGAAACGACGCTGCTGCCGTTGCGCACGGCGAACGGTAATCCGATCTGCGTGGCACGCGAAGCTTGAGGACGCGTCAGACGTTGCATCAACGCGCCTCAGACCTACGCACCACACTCAACTTCGCGCGGTGACACTGTCCTCCGCTGAGTACAAATGTGCCGTCGATTCGATCTCAACGTTGGGATAAAGTTCGTTAATGTGAGCCATGACCATCCGCACGCAACCCGAACTGGCTCGACCGCCGATACTTCTCGGATAGGGCGTGCCGTGTATTCGAAGATAAGTGTCGCGGCCTCCGACGTACAGATAGATGGCTCGTGATCCCAAAGCGTTTTCGGGGCCGGGTTCCATCCCGTCGGCCCATCGTGCGTTTTCCGGATCCCGCTCGATCATGTTCTGGGTCGGTGTCCAATGCGGCCACCTCACCTTGCGTTTGATCGTGTAGACCCCAGGCTCGTATAGGTTGCCCCGGGCAATGGCCACACCGTAGCGCATTGCGGTCCCGCTCTCCTCGATATGATAGAGATACCGCGCGACCGCATCGACATGGATGTCTCCTGGCACGAGCCCGGGTTTCGCAATCACGCGTTGGGGCAAAAAGCGCGGGTGTAGGCCCCAAGGGTTTGACGCGGCCGGATCGAATCCGGGCGGCGTGACTTGCGCGTCCCATTCAGCCTTCTGTGCCTCGGTGGGCCAGGTATCGGCCAACAGGGGGCTGGAAACAGACGCGGAGAATAGCGCCGTTGTTGTTTGAATGAAGTGTCGTCTTGTCAGCATGTCGTACCCTTTCGGTTCCCACCAGAATCTATGGCAAGAACGGTATCTGTTCACTTTGATTAGATAGGACTTCTAGTGGCTAGAGGTTCAAGGACATATTTTCGTGAAAACACACGATCCTTGTGATCCGCAATTTACCATCCGCTACTACGAAAAGATCGGCGCGCCGCCCAGCCTGACCCGGCCTGTTCCCGAGACCACGGTTGCTGCAGAGTCAGATCCTGTCGAAGCTGGCTATGGAGGAAGGCCATATCGCCCGCTTCGCCTGAGCAGCGAACGGCAGTGTGGTGAACTTTGACTTGCACGGTGACGGGGGCAGGCAAAGCAGCAACGACAAACAGGGCCGCGCAGTGTCCAAAATACCGGGCGTCTTGCTCGCCGCCTTCACCAGTCATCATAGATGGTGAAGGCACAACCGCACGGAAGCGCCGGCCACAGCGGCCTTGCGCACTGGCGAGGAGTATCTCCAAATTCGAGCACCTTGATTGCCAAGGTTCCGGCGGGCTTTGCCTCCTCCTACCGGAACTTTGGCCGACTGGCACGCACCCGTCAGGATACCGAGCGATGACGCTCATCTCTTAGGTCGTGGTGCGCCACATCCGGAACCGGCCCTGCCCGGTCACTTCGCAGATCAAACCCCGCGCTTCCATCCAGACGAGGTTGCGCTGGACGGCGGCGCGGCTGGCACCGGTCAGGGTCTCGGCCATTGGGGCGGAGACGAGGGGCCATTCGGCCAGCACGGCGCGCAATGCTGGTGGTGTCTTGCCAGAGAGCGGGGCCATCATGGTTTCCGCCCGCGCTGACCATGCCTGGATATCGTCGAGGTGCCGCATCGCGGTCAGGCATGCTGTTTCCATTCCCTCGAGCCAACGCTCCAAGCGCTCAGCTGGTGGGCCACTGGCGCGCAGCCCCCCTGCCCCGCGCATAGCCAGAGGCGCAAAGATGGCCCCTCCATTCGAATTCGGGCCTTCGCTGGCGGCAATGCGTGCGGCGGTAACCGCCGCTTCCATCCGGTCGCCCTGTTGCCCGAGGCCCGCAAGGCTCCAGAGGTGAAGCCCCATGCAGGCGCGTGTGATCGGGTGCAGGTCGACGGCTTGCGCCATCAGGTCAAGCCAACCGCCCGCGCGATCCGCAAAGGTTTCGGCTTCACCTGCTATGTTTTCGGGGTCACGGCGATCGAGGAAGGCGGACAGGTCCACCTCTGGGCCGGGACCGCCTGTTAGACGCCGCACTGCCCATCCGACACGCGCGAGCGCTGCAGTGTTGTCCTGCACGCCGGACAGGCGCATGGATATCCAGAGCGCCAGCCGATCCGGGCCAATACGGTCACCCACAAACCAGCTGAGGTCTGCCGCCTCCATCAGCGCGAGCCTGTGCCGCCAGCCTTTCGGGCCACGGCGCAGCCGGTCATCCAACGCGCCGATCCGACCAGCCACACGGGCGAGACGCGCGGCATTAACCGCCTCTGCCTTCCGCCAATCGTCGAGGACTGCGGTTTCACGCAGCTCTGCTCTCGGTCCGGGCAGCAGATAATCCGGCTCCACTTCCATCGGACCGGGCAGGAACCACAGGTCGTCCTCAGACGTCTCTTCAAGCCCCTCCGAATCCACTAGAGGATCGTCAAAACTATCATAATGTGTAGATACTTGAGGCTTCATATGTGCAAAATACGGCACTTTTGCATTTTACCCAAGTGTTTTGTCAGGGTGCGCCCACACACCTTATATAGCACGTGCGCGCGGTGGTCTGCGAGATCTCTCTGATCACGCTCAGCGTATGGAATCCAAGGGGTTTTTGATGAGCAGCACCACAGAGAGAGCGGTTGCATTCGTTTACAAACGGTCGTTTAGTAACGGTATATGAAATTGCAAACGGCCGATTTTCATGCCCCTGATAGGCTATGCGCGCGTATCCACAGAGGATCAGACCCCCCTGCCCCAGTCTGAGGCCCTGCAAACTGCGGGATGCGTCGAGATCTTCGAAGAGCACGCCTCAGGCGGCAATCGTGCCCGGCCGGTGCTTGCCCGCTTGCTGGAGCGCATTAGCAAGGGCGACACGCTGGTTGTCGTACGGATCGACCGGCTCGCACGGTCTCTGTCGCACCTTCTCGAGGTGATCGAACGGTTGGAGGCCAAGGGGGCGTTCTTTCGTTCCATTCAGGACCCGATCGACACCGGATCCCCGCAAGGCAAGTTCACGCTGCAGGTTCTGGGCGCCGCGGCCGAGTTCGAGCGGGCGCTGATCCGGGAACGTACCAAAGCAGGGCTGGCGAGCGCCCGTACCAAGGGCCGGGTCGGCGGGAACCCTGGACTGCGGGCCAAAGACCCTGCTGCTCTTCGCAAAGTACGGCTGGCGCGACAAGACGGCTACATGGAGCGTCTGAACGAGACGGCACAAGATTGGGTGCCCCATGTGCGCCGGTTGCGACCCGACTTGGCCTGGGAAGACGTGGTGCGCATCATCAACGGCCCCTTGCCCGAGGCGCGTCGCTGGACCCAAAGCCGTCTCTTGCGCGCTGTGAAGGCCTATGTCGGCGACGGCTTCCTGCCGGCCGAGGTGCTAGCCCGCGCCGGGCGCCGCGAAACCGACGACCGTCTGCCCGCCATCGTCGCCGGCATCAAGGGCGCGGACCCCGACATCACGCTTCAGGCGATCTGCACCCGGCTGGAAGCGATGCGCGAACGCACGCCTCGTGGCCGAACAAGATGGCAGCCGTCTTCGGTGAAAATGCTGTTGGAGCGGGCGGAACGACTTGGCCTCATGCCGTACGAATCGAGCCAAAATCAGATGTAGCTTCTGACCCGAATCCAAAAAATTTCACCGGGAGAAAACTCCGCAGGAGGCAGAAAGTGCCATTAGTTGCTTGGGGTTAGCTGCTAATATGCCAACTCAACAGAGTAGCGGCTCGATTTGGTTAGATCTGCATTTAATATATCTATATCAATGACTTGCTGAGTTTTTTACACGACAACACCTATAGGTGTTGTGGATAACTTTCACACTACATTTAGATTCTTCTTGCCGGACTCACTGGATCGTGGCATTCCCATTCTGACGGCAAAACGCGTCAGACACGCTGTACACCGTCAGAATGACTAAGAGCCTCAACAGAGGCCGAGAGTGGGCGGCAGGACATGGATGATCGTAACATTGGATACACGCAAGGCATAGGCTCTTCCGATATCGGAGCATTTGCCAACAATCTGGCTGAGTCTTTGGATCGCCAGATGAAGATCGCTTTCGAACCCGAAGAACGAAAGTCCCTACGTCGCTTCAGTTCCACCGAAGTCGCCGGCCTCCTGCGCGTAAGCACATCTAACCTGCGCAACCGGCACAAGGACGGCAGCTTCCCGGAAGTGCATACAGACAACCGCGGACACCGGTTCTACACAGCCCAAGAGATTGATGAGTTGCGCGATGTTCTTGGACGCACTGGAAAGAACGCAGAAAGCTACCGCCCAGGTCGACGTGATGGCGATCGTCTCCAGGTGATATCCGTCGTCAACTTCAAAGGCGGCTCATCAAAGACTACTACAACGATTCATCTTGCGCAAAGGTATGCCTTGCGCGGTTACCGCGTGCTGGTCCTAGACCTCGATCCGCAAGCAAGTTTGACCACGTTTTTCGGCTTTCGGCCCGAGCTTGAGTTCGCCGATGGCGGCACAATCTATGATGCTTTGAGATATGAGGACCAAGTTCCTCTCTCGAACGTCATCCAAAAGACCTACTTCCATAAGCTCGACATGGTGCCCGCCGGTTTGATGCTCTCGGAGTACGAAACCGAGACCGCAAACGCTCTCGCCCGTCGCGTACAGCCCATCTTTGCAGAGCGCCTCGCCTTGGCGCTTGAAGAGGTTGAGGCAAACTACGACATCGTCCTGATCGACTGCCCGCCTCAGCTTGGGTTTCTAACCCTGACTGCGCTGGCAGCGTCGACGGGGCTTTTGGTTACCGTGGTACCTGGCATGCTTGACATCGCATCCATGAGCCAATTCCTGAAGCTTGCTTCAGAAACGGTCAAGGCCGTGGAGGAAGCCATCGGTCGGCGTGTCACATGGGATTTTGTCAAGTTCCTGATTACCAGATATGAACCGTCGGACGGTCCGCAGACCCAAATGGCAGGCTACCTGAGATCAATTCTGGCAGGTCAGGTCATGACAGAGCCAATGCTGAAGTCTACGGCGATCTCCGACGCGGGGATGACCCAGCAGACCGTCTACGAAGTCGATCCAAGCCAATTCATCAGAAAGACAATTGATCGCGCCCTGACCAGCGTGAATGGCGTTGGCGATGAGCTAGAGCAGACGATCCAAATGGCATGGGGGCGTCGCTGATGGCCCGAAACATCTTCAACCAGCCTCCAAGGAATGAGACGGAGAGCGGAGCCCCCTCCCCTACCCCGCCAAAAGCGGCAAAGCTGCCGGGATCTGTTGGAGGATTGCGCGACTCTTTGCGCGAGATCACAGCAAACTCGATTCGCGATATCGAACCCGATCAGATTGACATGGATGGGCTGCGCGATCGGTTGGTGCTGGAAGATTCCAGTATCGATGAGTTGGCCGAGAGCATTCGCAAGCATGGCCAACAAGTGCCCATCATGGTCCGTCCATCAGCCCAACCGGACAGATACCGCATCATCTACGGCCGCCGCAGGCTTGCGGCGATCCGTAAGGTCGGTGGAACGGTCAAGGCAATTGTTCGAACCTTGGACGATGACGCATCTCTGATCGCTCAAGGCCAGGAGAACAACCTCAGGCTTGATCCGTCTTTTATAGAAAAGTCTCTTTTTATCAAAGAGATGCAAGAATCCGGGTACAAACCCGGTGTCATTCAAGATGCTCTAGGTCTGACCCGGCAAGGCGTATCCAACCACAGGGTCGTCATAGAACAACTGCCAGACGGTCTTGTTCAACTCATCGGGCCAGCACATGGGATCGGACGACGGCAGTGGGGTGATCTAGCTGCCTTGTCGGTGAAGGTAGATTTGGTGGACATCGCCAAAGAGGCGCTCGCCGCCCTGCCCGACGACACTCCTAGTTCCGAAAAGTTCCAAGCGGTCTATTCGGCTTGCTCGAGCAAAGCACGTAGCGACAAGAAGCCGCCCAATCGTGGGCTGACTTCGGTCATCAATGATGAGAACGGCAGTTCATTGGGCACGCTGACAATCGATGAGAAGGCGATCGCGCTCAAGGTCACCAAGAAGGACAATCCAGAATTCGGCCAATGGCTCGAAGAGCACGCGGAAGCTACGCTTTTGCAACTCTTCGTACAGTGGCGGAATGAGAGAGGCTCTGGGTCCTAACCCAGGCCACACAGAGCAACACGAGCAGAGGAGAAAAGCGAAGACCCGAAAGAAAAGAGCCCCCCAAAGTTTCCCCTGGAGAGCCCTCATCATCTGATTAGCATCTTTGATGTAGCAACCTCCAGCATACCGGTCAAGAGTCACCGATTCGGTGGACTGATATTTTTTGCCTTTTTCCGCGAAAATTCGAGGAAAGAGACGGGGAAGTTGTGGGCCGAACGGTCGTCGTGAACAAGCCATGGCATTTACAAAACTCTCGATCGAAGCCGCAGGTGCTGATGCAACCCGCGGCTCATTTCCCCCATCTGAAACCGACGTCTGGACCATCTTCAGAGCCCTGAGAGATGCACGCAGCGTGTTTGGTCTACGTCCTGGCCACATACAGACACTTCAAGCAATGCTCAGTTTTCTGAAACCTGGCCATGGCGAAACGGTTTTTGCGTCTAACGATTCACTTTGCCAGCGCGTTGGCGGAATCGACGAACGGACACTCCGGAGGCACATCAACCGCTTCGTTGAACTCGGATTCATCAAGCGCAATGACAGCTCGAACCGAAAGCGCTACCGCGTTCGCTCATCCGGCGGGGAGTGCATCAGTTATGGATTGTCTCTCACCCCCCTGCTCCAACGTGCGAGCGAGCTTATAGCCATCGCGCAAGAGATGGAGAATAACCGGCGAGATCGGATATTTGTCCGCAAACAGATCCTTACAAAGCTCGCCCATTTGGAAGAGCACGATCCTAGCAACGCATTCATCAACCACGCACGGAAAGCTCTACGCAGGAAGCTGAGCCTCCCCGAATACCACGCTCTGCTCGCCAATACAGATGCAGAATGCCAGAGTTTGTCTACCCCGGATGACCCGCCTGAAACTATGGAATTGCCCGCCAATGACGGACAAACTGTCCGGCATCAATCTAAGTCTGAAGAAGAAAAAAAAGATTTAGATAGCAACATAGGCCTTGAGGCCCTGAAACCAGACTTGCTGACCTCAGTCTGCGATCAGGCGACATCGTTCTCCACAGAGAGACTTAGAAACTGGTTGGACATTGAAAACCATGCTCGAACACTTGCACCCATGATGGGCATTCACCCAGAGACTTTCGAGAAAGCCAAGAATGCTGTAGGAGCTCAGAAAGCGTCATGCGCGATCTTCATCATGCTACAGCTTGGAAAACGCATCAGGGATTTTGCAGCGTATTTTCACAGTATCACCCTGGGTCAAAGGCAAAACCAATTTGATCCATTAGCTTTGATCAAGCGACTGTCCGAAAACAATGAGCGAACTGTCTAATGTCCACCGCGGTGGACTTCGAACGAGAATCGGCGCTTGTGGCAACCAAAACTGTCCAAACGCACATAGCGGCGCGTGGTGGTTCTTCAGTTTATCTCAGACCAGCAGATGTCCACCGCGGTGGACAAGTGACACATGAGCAAGCCTTGATGAAAATCTGGCCGCCCATGGAAGAAATCGGCGGCCAGGCATTACACCCTAAATGCCTAAAGTTATTGTGGGAGGTCACCGTCTCCAAAGAGGTTTGGAAAGAGCCGCTCTCGATAATCCAACGGAAACGCCAACCGAACCGGCGTCTTCGGCGAGGCGGACCTCAGGTATCCGGCGGCGGTTAGTTTACTCAGCGTGTTGCGAGCAGTACGCTCGGACGTCTTGAGCACAATCTGCGCATCGCCTCGTTCCAGTGCCCCATGCCGAAGAACCGCCGAGATTAGTTCCGGCGCTCGCTTGTCATCGATGGTATCTGCAACAAGACGACGATACCGTTGGTCTAGTCCGCCGAGATCGAACAATCTTGCTGAGAAGGTGATCTGGTCGAGCGTCACCTTTAGGAACCATTCACTAAACGTCTTCAGTGCCGCTTCTGACAGGTTCCCCCGTCCGTCGCGGTCTCCGCGGCGTGGACTGTCGGCCAGATCCATCATCCGTTTGTACTCGCCCCGATCGGTTAGCCCGCGGGCCAGCCCACGTGATACGGACCAGAGCCCTTGGCCACCAATCCCCGCTGTGAGGGCCATGGCATGAGACATCAGTCTGCTGACACGGCCGTTACCATCCGGGAAAGGGTGGATGTAGTTGAGCCGGTGATGCGCAGAGGCGATCGCGATGATCCGTCCGCTCGAAGACCGCGCCGCAATCTGAAATCGTTTGTCGAAATGGTCCATGAATGCCGCGACGCGCGACGATGAAGGAGGTAGGTGGCGCCCGACCGCAACTTCCCGATCATCATCCTGGCGCATGCGTCCCGGAACGATGGGCTCTTGTGTGCCGTCGGGATGTTCGATGACCCGAAACTCATCCGGCATCTCGTCGTAGAAGCTCTTATGGACCCAAGTCAGGAATTCGACGGATGTGGGGCGGGGCAGGGTGCCCTTGCGATGCATCTCGTCGATGGCCCGTTGAACGATGACGTGCGCCCGGGCCTCAAGGGCGAGGGGACGGGTTTCTTCCTCAAGCTCGGCGCCAGCCAGCGCCCTTTCGATGTCGCGGGGGCGCGTGTTGTGTCCTTCGATCAGGTTGGAGTAGTAGCAGTTCATCACACGGACGAGATCGGCAAGTTCGGCTGCGCTGTCAGGATGCAACCCTTGTCCCAGCCCGGTGGCTTCCCTCTGGATGTCGACCGAAAGGTCTGCCAGTTCTGTCGGAATATGCTCCTCGAAGAAGCAGGGTTCGATCCTGGCGGGTGTTTCCAGCATTTTGCCGATCTTCCATGTTTGCAAAGTAATTGAAAAATAAACACATTTTGTACTTTTAAGCAAGGTTTTGCCGATATGCGTTGCCGATCTTGGTTGCCGATCTAGAATTGCTGCATGAAATCAATGGCTTCGGCAGATGTGCCGGGCTTTTCGGTTTTGTTGTGTGCCCAAAGGGGCCGAAAAAAGAGAAAGTGTTCTTCGGGTTTTGTGACTGACGGATGAGGACCTTTGGGGTCCCTCAGATGGGTCCGGGCCGGATTCCGGTCTGTCTTTCCTGATGAAGGGCATTCCCATGCAAACAGGTGTCTTGCGCGTGCTCCGCGCAACCGCTGCCTCGTGGTGGCGGCATAGAGAGTTGCGCCGAACTGGCCAGACGTTGCTGGCACAGCGGCTCGAACGCCAGACCGTCCTGCGTGATCTCGGCTATCTGAAGCAGGCCGCGTCATTACCAAACGCGCATGTGATCTGCGGAGAGGGCGGGACATTCATCCATCTCGGCTGGACCACCGTTTCGACCTTCGCGCTGATCGAGCGCTTTCCCTTGGCCACTCTTGCGGTCGCACGAGGAACCCCGTTCATCGATATCCGACCCATCAGTGACGTCATCGCCTTCGCGAACTTGCCGTGCGTGGCGCGGGACGGATCGGTTGACCCTGAACCTTCGGGTTCCGGCAAGTCCGTCTCGCTGACCACCTACATCGACATGGTCGAAGGGCTCGGCGCGAGGATCCTCAACGATCCGCGGTCCCATCAGTCAGCCTGATCACCACTTACTCTCACCAAAACTCGAAAGGAGGCCAGCCATGGCCCGATCCCGCACGCCCAAATTCGATGCCTCCGAGGTCATCACAAACGAAATCATCCGCATCATCGAGCGCGGCGTCCTGCCGTGGCGCAAGCCATGGACCGCAGGTGGCAGCTCTCGTCCCCTGCGCGTGGGCGGAGAACCCTACCAGGGAGTGAACAACTTCCTGCTGACGATGCGGACCGTGATGGCGGGCCACAGCTCACCTTTCTGGATGACGCTGCCGCAAGCCAATGCCTTGGACGCAAAGGTCCGCAAGGGCGAAAAATCCTCTGTCGTCGTTTATTACGGTCAAAGCCGGAAAGATGCGGGCGCAGATGAGCATGACCGCAGCGACGGGGATGATCACTCCGAGGAAGCCCGCATCTTCCGCTTCCAGAAATCCTACCGCGTGTTCAATGCCTGCCAAATCGATGGCCTGCCCGACAGTTTCTTCCCCGACCCGGAGCCCGTGCCCGAGCATGCGCCGTCCGAGCCCATCCCGCACATGCAGACCTTCTTTGATGCGATCGACATCACAACCGTCTTCACGGGCACGGAGGCGTACTATTTGCCGCCCGTGGACAAGGTCTACATGCCGTCCATCACGCGGTTCCAGGACCCGCGCAATTTCTACGGGGTCTGGGCCCATGAGCTGGCCCATGCCACGAAAGCCCCGCATCGGCTGAACCGTGATTTCGGGTTCTCGAAGTTTGGCAACACGTCCTATGCGCGCGAGGAGATCGTCGCGGAATTGACCTCGGTGTTCCTGGGTCAGACGCTCGGCTTCACGGCGCATACGCTCGAGATGAATGCCGCCTACCTCCACAACTGGTTGCGCGTTCTTCGGTCGGACAAGGGTGCGATCTTCAAGCACGCCGCGGATGCGCAGCGCGCCTGTGACTATCTGATCGCACAATCTGAGGCGGGTAGGGCAGGGCGCAGTGCCGAGGCCGCCTGACCACACGGAGAACGGAGACTCGCATGTCACGCAAGGAACCCAAGACGCTGCGGGTGGCCTGCTTCGAAGACGGCCGCCGCAAGATCATCACCTTCAAACGCGGTGCCTATTGGTGGAGCCCGTCCGAGGGCGCTTACCCGCTCTCGGCGGCACTCGAGAGCATCAAGGAACAGGGCGGCTGGATCGAAACCATCCCCAACCCGAACTACAGAGCCAGAGGGCTGTTCGGGTAAGGCGCCTTCTGCTTCGGTCCTTCCGCCAAGCAGAAAAGTGAAAGCGGGCTTTGGGAAGGGTGTTTCAACTTCTCAAAGGAGATCCCATGTCCATGACCGTTCAATCCCAGCCAGACCGTCCGGATCCGACCGTGATCGCGGCGCAAAACGACGCGTTTCGCAAGCTCGCGTGCCTTGGAGTGGCGCCCGCGCAGCCCACCCAGGGCCGAATGCATGTCACCCGCTCGCTTATGGAGGCCGGTGACGGCTTCATGGCCGAGGCGGTGAAGGCCACCGGTGCGTTCGATACATTCGAGCCTGAGAATGATCCCGAGGGATGGCACGATTTTGGCGCGGTCGAGATCCGGGGCGAGACCGTGTTCTGGAAAATCGATCTCTATGAGGCAGATTCGGATTTCCGCTACGGGGCCGAGACCCCGGACAATCCTGCCACAACCATGCGCGTGCTGACCATCATGCTGGCGCGTGACTGGTAGGGTAGGAGGGCTTCCCAAAGTGTCGATCTGAAAACTCAAGGCCCACTGACCCCTCAAAGGGAAAGTGGGCCTTTTGTCTTGGTGATCCCTGAAGCCGGGGATTGGTCACGCGCGTGAGCGCGCGGGCCACACCTCACCCTCCTGGAAGGATATCCCATGACCACAAGCTTTGCTCCCCTTACCGTCGCCATCGGCGATCTGATCCCGCATCCCGCCAATGTGCGCAGCAACGCGCCGGAAACCTATGACCCCGAGAACATCGCGCATCTGAAGGCCAGCATCGCTGTGCTGGGCCTGCTCCAGCCGCTCTTGGTCCAGAAGCTTGACGGCAAATATGCTGTCCTCGCCGGTGGCCGACGCCATGCTGCGCTGAAGGAGCTGGTCGCCGACAAGGCCACCAAGGGGTTCATGGCGAAAACCAAGGTCGACTGTCGCCTTGTCCCAGACGACTGCGACGTCACCACGGCGCTGTCGCTCGCCGAGAACATCACCCAGGCACCGATGAATGCCATCGACGAGTTCGAGGCTTTCGCCCGGATGATGGAGGTCGACAGCCAGACGCCCGAGACGATCGCAAAGACCTTCGGCGCCACGGTGGCGGCCGTGAAAGGCCGGTTGCGTTATGGCCTTATCCACCCCGACATCCGCGCCGCAGCCCGGGGCAAGGTGATCACGCTCGACACGATGAAGGCCTTCGCCGAGCACCCGAGCCAGGAGGCGCAGCGCGAGGTCTTCGAGGCGCTCACGAAAGACGGCGGCTATCTGCAGGCCTACACCGTCCGTCAGGCCCTCAAATCCCGCGGCGTGCAGGTCAGCGATGATATTGGGGCCTTTGTGCGCGCGGACTACGAGGCGCGGGGCGGTGCTGTCGCGGCTGACCTTCTGGAAGAGCATTCCGTGCTTGAGGATGCAGCACTGGTCGAGACCATCCTGCTCGAGAAGCTCGGTGCCGCCGCCGAAGAGGCCCGTATGAGGCTGGGCTTTGCCTGGGCCGATGCGATGGTCCGCTATGATTACGCGACCATGGCGGACTATGGCCGCGTCTATCCCGGCCCGATTGAGCCGGATGAAGCGGCCCAGAAGCGCATCGATGAGATCACCGCAGAACTCGAGAAGCTGCAGCTCGAGATGGAGGATGAGGGGCTCGAGGACGGTGCCTACAATGCCCTTTACGAGCGCGTGGACGCCTTGGAAGAAGAAGTGCGCGATCTGCAGGAGGCCTACAGCGCCGAGGACCTCGCGCGGTCCGGGGTGATCGCGTCGTGGCAGGGTGGGCAGGTCACGCTCCATGTTGGCCTCGTCCGCCCCGAGGACACCGTGAAAGTGGAAGGCGCGCGCGGCTCGTCGGTCAACCCGACGGGGGAGGAGGCACCGGACGCCGGCGAAATCACCTATCCAGCCTCGCTGGCTGAGGACCTCAAGACCGAGCGGGCCATGGCCCTTGGCGCCGCGATGGCGCTGCATCCGGAAGCCACGCTCGATCTGACGCTCTTCAAGCTGGTCAGTGACGTTCTGGCCAGCGGAATGAGTGTCACGCAGGCGATCAAGATCGATGCCCGCAAGGAATACCGCAGCCATGCCAAGATGGACGAGATCGACGAGACCTCGCTCGAGCAGGTGGCGGCGGCGCATGATGCGCTTGATCTCTCCTGGCTCGATGACACCCGCGCGCCCGCCGATCAGTTCGCGGCGTTTCGCGCGCTGGAGGCAGGCGAGAAGGCCAAGCTCGTGGCCTATGCCACCGCCAGCACCACGCAGTCCTGCTTCGCGCGGGATCCTCGGCGCGACAGCCTGATGCATGCGTTCGAGATCGAGATCATGCCCGACATTCGCGCATATTGGACGCCGAATGCGGCGCTCTTCAACCGCTTCAAGAAGGCCTGGCTCCTGAAGATTCTCGGCGAGGATCTGGGTCTCGCCCAAGAGGCGGTGACGCTCGCCTCGTCGAGCAAGAAAGAGATCGTCGCCTTCTGCGACAAGCTCTTCGCCGAGCCTTTCGCCACACTCACGGACGCGCAGCGCGCTGCCGTGGCCACCTGGTGCCCGCCCATGATGCAGACCGCCGGTGTCGCCTGTGATGAGGCGGAGCCCGCTGCGGAAACCCCCGAGCCTGACAGCGAGGTCGCGCAAGCGGCCTGAGTCCTCACGCGACTCGCGCGAGGCATTCCCCGCGCGGGTCGACCCTCCCACACCCAACCGAAAGACATCCTCATGGCTATTCTCAAGTTCTCTGCGTCCGCTGTTGCGGAACAGATCGCCCATGCGCGCGCCTGCAAAACCTTCTTGCCCAACTGGAACGGGCCCGTGGACAGGCCCGCCCTGATCCTCATCGTCGGCAATGGTGTGCATCTGCGCTCAAACGGCATCGATGGCACGACCACCCGTATCGTCACCACCGAACAGGCCGATCCCTCCTTCGCTTTCGCCGACGGCATGAACCCGTTTCGGGACACCGACTGGATGGCGCAGCGCCGCATGGCGTTTCGCGATCTGACCGGCCAGTTCTATACCGACATCCTGGATGACGTGCAGGTGCTCATCGACCGGGGGCGGGGGGCGATCCGGCTCGCCACCGATGGCCACAGCATCCGCGTCTTCGTGCGCCGGGCCTCGGATTATCTCATCGGCGGGACCTACGAGGTGCCGTCAGGCCTCGGCGGCACCTTCCGGGTCATCCTCAAGGATGCCTGCGACACCTTCGCGATCGTACAGAACTGCGGCAATTGCGAGGATTTTGACGCCATGCAGCCCTACCGCGTGCCGCTCGATGCGCTGATGGAAATCGATGACCGGAGGGCGGCGTGATGGGTTGGCTCTTCTACACCGACGGCCGCGTCCAGACCTACGCGGATGAGAAAGCGGAGATTGCTCGGCTGTGCACCTTCGAGGGCGAAAGGCGCAAGACGGAACTGGTCAAAGCCTGCAAGGTGGGTTCGACTTGGTACGCGGCGGCAAAGGTCACAAATATCGACGGCACCCCTGTCGAAGACACGACCTATGTCACCGATGCGGATGGCTCCATCACTTTCGCCGCCGTATTCCTTACCCGATATGATGACGGCTGCTGGGGCTACAAGGACATGGAGGAAAGCGCGGGACCGGTCGAATCCCGCGCGCCACTGAGCCTATTGGCCCTGCTGTCCGAGCTGAAAGACCCAGACAGCTATGCTCATGCCTGGCGCCAGCGCTGCCAGGACTGGGCTGCGATCCCGGACTACGAGGAAGGCGACAAGATCAAGCTCGCCACCCCTGTGACGCTCACCGATGGCAGTACCTGCCAGATTGTCACCGCGACCCACTACAGGCGCGGGCGGCAAAAGCGCCGCTGCTACCGCATCGAGGAAACTGGTGGGCTCGTACGCCTGTCGAAGGCCTCGCTTGCGGGCTCGGAGCTGCTCAGCTCCACGAAAGGTGCGGCTAGCCCGGTGCTGGCGGAGTTCCTGGCGGGGCGAAATTAGGTCCTGCGCCGGACGGTTCATCGACCTGCCCGGCGACAGCAGATGCTGCGGCTTGTCTTGACAAGGCAATGCAAATGCATTACCTATCGCGGGCAGCAAAGCCCCTTTTCTTCAGGAGACTGCCATGACAGCCCTCGCACAAGATGTCTCGAAACTCACGGATCGGTATCAGACGACCGTGCCGGCGGGTGTGCGCAAACAGCTCAAGCTGGGCAAGGGCGACCAGATTCGTTACTGCACCGAGCCGAGTGGCAGGGTCTATATCGAGCCCGTGCGCAGCGACGAGGAAGATCCCGTGCTCGGAGCCTTTCTCGATTTTGTCGAGGCCGATATCAAGGCGCATCCGGACCGCATTCGGGCTTTCGATGGGGCTTTGCATGACCGTCTTGCAGCACTGGTCGGAGACGTTGATGTCGATCTCGATGCGCCGCTATCGCTCGAGGATGAATGAGCGGCGATAGCGTGCCCGCCCAAGCGCCCCTTGTCGTGAATGGATGGTCGATTTATGCGCACCCACTCTTTCTGGACCAGCTCGAAGGGCTGGTCGAGGAGGTAGAGGCGCGTAAGGCTCGCGATCCCAAGACCTGGCACAAGAAAAACCCAACGAAACGGCTGGCCGCCATCTTCAAGCTGGTCACCGAGGCCATACCTGCAGATCCGGGTGCCGCCGCTTTCCGGCAAGGCGGCACACTAGGCGATCACCGCAAGCACTGGTTCCGGGCGAAATTCTTCCAGCAGTATCGGTTGTTCTACCGGTTCAACAGCGATGCGAAGGTCATCGTGGTGGCATGGGTGAACGACGACAAGACCCTGCGCGCCTATGGCAGCAAGACGGATGCCTATGCGACGTTCAAAGGGATGCTGGAAGATGGCAACCCACCTGACAATTTCGACGCGCTCTTGAAAGAAGCTGCAGCGGCAGGCAAGCGGTTCGAGAAATCCCTTGAAGCGGTGCCCGATCGGTAAGTGGGCCAGCTTGCTATGACCCTTTGGCAACATCATTTACGACGCCACGCTCGAAGATGTAGCATCGGCTGATAATGCGGTCGGAGAAAGCACAATGAATGAGACGGAAAAGGATAGGCAGCACCTCGGTCTAGAGGAGCAATGCGCGCCTGACCTGACGGGGCACCGTTTCCCAATTGCTGTGCGCGTTGCAGACATGCCCGATGACCTCGGCAAGCTGCTGGATATCGGGCTCGAGGAGCATTTCCGTGGCCGCTGAAGCGAATTCTTATGACACGTGGTTTTGCGCGCAGGTGCAGGCCACGCTGGAGGATGCACGCTCGGGAACATCTCAGGTTCAGGTGATGCAGGCCGCACAGGCATTGATTGATGCGAAGCGGCAGGTCGAACCCAAGTCCTGACCAAGCCTTGGAGGTCAGCGCGGTCTGACTACGTCACCCTGAAAAGCGAAAGCGGGCTTTTTGTCCTTTGGAACTCAGACCCTGATCCAAAGGAAAATCCCCATGTCCAAACCCAGAACGGCCAACCCGGCTCTCGCAATCTCCGAAGCCGATCTCGCCTCTGCCCTCGCGCAAATCGGCACGGAGGTCGATGACCAGCCCCTGCGCAGTTCAGCGCTCGCGCGTATCATGCGCGAGACGTTTCATGGCAGCGATGCCGGTGGCGCCTGGGACTGGCGCATGGCCTATGACATGATGCAGGCAGCGGCCATCCAGGTGCTTCTGCGTGGGGCCGGTGCCACAGCAGACATCGCCAACGCAAAACTCCTCGCCTCACGTCTCCTTACGGAAACCCGCCGGTCAGAGCAGCAGATCCGTCTGCAGCAGTTTTCCACGCCGCTGGCATTCGCGACCACGGCGGTGCGGGCCGCGGCGATCCGCAAGGGCGAGACCGTTCTGGAGCCCTCGGCGGGCACCGGTGCACTGGCCGCTTTTGCCGCCCGGGCCGGTGCCACGCTTTTGCTCAACGAGATCGACCCCTTTCGCCAGCGCCTCCTGCGCGCGGTTTTCGGCGGCGAGGTGACGGGCCATGACGGCGAGCATATCGATGATCTGCTGCAAACGCCGGTTCTACCCGACGTCGTGGTGATGAACCCGCCCTTCGCCTCCTCGGTCGATCGTTCCCGGGACAAACACATCGCCGCCAAGCATCTCATCGCGTCTGCGAAGCGTCTGGCACCCGGCGGGCGGCTGGTGGCGATCATGCCGCCAGGATTCACGCCCGAACGCGATGCCGCGCATTGGTCGCGGGCCTGCGGTCTTCTGACGCCGCGCTTGGCGCTGACGATGCCGGGGCAGGTCTACCGCAAGCTCGGCACCTCTGTCGAAACCCAGCTGATGGTCTTCGACAAGGTGCAGGACGATGGCGAACTCATCCGCGCCGCGGTTCAGGATCTGGAGGAAGCCTTGGCATATGTCGATGCCGTGGCCGCAACCCGGATCGAGATGCGCCCCGCCCAGCGGGCTGAAGCGATCCCTCAAGCGCGACCGACCGTTCGATCATCTGCCCCGCGCAAGACCGCCGCTTCGCCTGTCGCCGCCTCCAAACCACGGCCCAATACCGTCCGTCCGCTCAGCTTCACAAGCCTTCAGACCCCGCGCGACAACACGCCCATCTCTGACATCTATGCGCGCTACCGGCCGCAGCGGATCGAGATCGCGGGTGCGCAGGAACATCCCACGCCGCTCGTCGAGAGCATCGCCATGGCCTCTGTCGCGCCGCCGGTGCCCTCAGGCGCGGCCAGTGCGGAATTGCGCCTGCCCGCGAAGCTGATCGAGGAGGGTCACGTCTCCGAGGCGCAGCTGGAAACCATCATCATGGCACATGATGCCCATGGGCGTGATCTGCCGGGGCGGTTTATGATCGATGACGACCAAACCAAGCTGACGCGTGCTGATGATGACCCGGACGCATGGGCCTATCGCCTCGGCTATTTCCTCGGCGACGGCGACGGCACCGGTTGCGGTAAGGGACGCGAATGCGCGGGGCTGATCCTTTTGAACTGGCTTTCCGGGCGCAGGAAGGCGATCTGGGTCTCCAAATCCGCCACGCTTATCGAGGACGCGATCCGCGACTGGACCGATCTCGGCGGCTCGCCCGCCGACATCCAGCCGCTCTCCAAATGGAAACCGGACCAGCCGATCACCGTGACCTGTGGCATCCTCTTCGTCACCTACGCCACGCTGCGGTCTGCGGGCAAATGCGGCACCACGCGACTGAGCCAGATCCTCGACTGGATGGGCGCAGACTTTGACGGCGTTCTTGCCTTCGATGAGGCCCATGCCATGCAGAACGCGGCCGGGTCTGAGCAGGGCAGGGGGGTCAAACCCTCCCAGCAGGGCCTTGCGGGCCTGCGGCTGCAACTGGCAGCACCCCGCGCTCGCGTCTTCTACATCTCGGCCACGGGTGCCACGAGTGTGCACAACCTGGCCTATGCCGCGCGGCTGGGGCTCTGGGGGCAGGGCCCCGAATACCCCTTTCCGAGCCGCGAGAGTTTCGTCTCGGCGATGGAAGCCGGCGGTGTCGCCGCCATGGAGGTGGTCGCGCGCGATCTCAAGACGCTCGGCCTCTACACGGCGCGCGCCCTCAGCTTCGACGGCGTGGAGTATGACGTGCTCGAACACGCGCTCACTTCGGCCCAGATCGAGATCTACGACGCATACGCGGCTTCTTTTCGGACGATCCACCACAATCTCGAGGCCGCGCTGACCGCGACTGGCGTCAACGGTGCCTCGGGCGAGACCAATGCCTCGGCAGCACGCGCCTCGGCCAAGTCCCGCTTCGAGAGCACAAAGCAGCGTTTCTTCAATCATCTGCTGATGGGCATGAAGGCCCCGACCATCATCCACGCCATCGCGGACGATCTGGCGGCAGGCAAGGCTTGCGTCATCCAGGTGGTCTCGACGGGTGAGAGCCTGTTGAAGCGTCGGCTTGAGACGATGGACCCGGAGGATGAACTCGTCGAGGGTGCCTTGACGCCACGCGACTATGTTCTCGCCTACCTCGAACAGACTTTTCCGATCCATGCCCAAAAGCTCGTGGAGATCGACGGCAACATGGTGGCTGAGCCGCTTCGGGATGAAACTGGCGCGCTGGTCGTCTCGCGCGAGGCGCTCGCTCTGCGTGACGCGGCCATGATGGAGTTGATGACGCTGGCGCCGATCCCCTCGGCGCTGGATCAGATCCTCTGGGCCTTTGGCGACGAGGCCGTGGCAGAAGTCACGGGGCGGTCCATCCGGCCCCTCAAGGCCGAGGATGGTCATCTCTTCATCGAAAAGCGCGCCGCCAGCAGCAATTCATCCGAAACCCAAGCCTTCATGGACGGTGATAAGGATATCCTTATCTTCTCCGATGCGGGCGGTACGGGCCGGTCGTATCATGCGGCGCAAACGGCGAAGAACCAGAAACGGCGGCGGCACTACCTGCTGGAGCCCGGCTGGCGCGCCGATGCGGCCATCCAGGGGCTCGGCCGCACGCATCGCTCTGCCCAAGTCAGCGCGCCCTTCTTCCGGGTCTGCACCTCGGATGTGCATGGCGAAAAGCGTTTCACCTCGACTATAGCCAAACGCCTCGACCAGCTGGGGGCCCTGACGAAGGGTCAGCGCGAGACCGGCTCGCAAGGCATGTTCCGGGAGGAGGACAATCTCGAAAGCCCGATCGCGCGGGCCGCACTACGTGGGTATTTCGCCGATCTTGCCGCCGGGCGGGCCGAGGCGATGAGCTACGAGAGCTTCACCGACTGGACCGCCCTGCGGCTGATCGACAAGGACGGGGTGCTCCTTGAGGAGCTTCCCCCGATCCAGCGGTTTCTCAACCGGGTGCTTGCCCTTCCCATCCACATGCAGAACGCACTCTTTGCCGAGTTCATGCGCCGGATTGCCGATCAGACGGAACGGGCGCGCGCGGCGGGCACGCTCGATCTCGGCGTGGAAACCCTACGCGGCGACAAGATAGAACAGGTCTCCACCGAGGATCTCTGGACCTGCCCGAAATCCGGCGCCGTGACGCGGATTATCGGGCTGGAGGTCACCGACCCAGTGTATGTGCTGGACGCCGAAG
>NZ_JAGEUF010000012.1:0-117207 GCF_018101215.1 Phaeobacter sp. HS011
AAGAACGCCGGGGGTTTTCGGGTCAGCGCGAGGGAGACGATCCGCGCCGGATCAGCCGATCACCTGCTGCGCCGCGCGATATTGATTTTGGGCGATCACTTCACTTGCCGGAAGCGGCCCAGCGTGGCAGCCCGATTGTAGATCCTGTAGCTTCTGCTGCACCACGGTGCGAAGATACTGTGTTCCCGGCACCAGGCTTGCGCCTTCAATGGGACCGGTCAGCGCGGCCTGTGTGCTTGTCGCTGCCGCCTGCTTTGCGGGAGAGGCCGCGGTTTCAAGCCCCCCCATCTGCTCACCGGTTTGCTGGGCTTGCGCCTGCTGCGCTGCGGCCTGCCCATTCGCGTGACCATTCAACATACGATAAACGCTGACATTTCCTGGACCGGTGACTTGCATGACGTGATGACCTTTTTCGTAACTTGAGATCCATCTTTACTAAAATTTAGTGCAATTGCATGAACGCCTGAGGTTAGCCGACCCTGCCGAAGGCATAGCTTCCTATCCCAAAGGTTAGGTCCAGAGGCCGGATAACGGTTCCTCCTTGACGCTGAGCAGGATCCCGCAGACGCTGGCCAAGCTGTGACAGCATCAAGCGTAAGGATCACCAGACCCGTGCACCCTCCTGAAACCGAGACAGAGCAGATGGCAGAGGCCAGTCTCGAAACACCTGTCGGCACGCTCTGCGTTGTGGAACGCGACGGGGCCATTGTTCGCCTGAGCTGGCAGGCCGCGCCGGTTGGCGCATCGGGATCGGTGCTGACAGCTGAGGCCCTGACCCAGCTGCGCGCCTATTTCGCGCATGAGCTGACCGAATTCGACCTGCCGCTGGCGGTGGCGGGTAGCGATTTTCAGCGCGCGGTCTGCGCCGCCATGTCAGCGATCCCGCTTGGTGAAACCCGCACCTATGGCGACATCGCAAAGGATCTGGGCGCAGCCGCCCAACCCGTCGGCAATGCCTGCGGGGCCAATCCGATTCCAGTGATCATCCCCTGCCACCGGGTACTTGGCGCCTCAGGTCTTGGGGGATTTTCCGGTGCGGGCGGGGTTGAGACCAAAGTCACGCTTCTGCGTCACGAAGGGGCGGCGGGATTGCTGATCTGAAGCGGCGGCGCTGATCATCCGTAACAGGCTGTAGCCTGATCAAGCCCGCCCAAACAAAGGCCGATCTTGGTGGTGGTGGCATACCGGGGCATCGCGCGACGGGCTTGGGGCCGACGCCTGCACCCGGATTTCCAGGCATCAGATGCCTCAATTCCGGGATGCCCCAGCGTTTAGATGCCGGGTTTCATGACACCCGCAGTCTGGCGATATCGGGCTGAGACGACCTGCTCAGCCCTTGCTCTCGGGGATGATCTGCTGCGCGATGCCGACAAAAATCAGATAGACCGAGGTCAGCACTAACCCCCAATGCGCCCAGCTTGCCGGGTGGAAATCGACCCAGGCGGCCCAGCCGGCAAAGAAGGTCCAGGCCAGTGCCATCGGCAGCGACACCTTGCGCCAGCGTTCGGTGCGCACCGGGTGAATGAACTTCAGCGGCAGGAACATCGCGATCGCCAGCAGGGTGACCAGCGTCAGGCTGGTCCAGTGGCTCGGCTCCAGCGCAAAGATCACCAGCACCAGCATATTCCAGCATCCGGGAAAGCCGGAGAAGGAATTATCCTTGGTCTTCATCCGGGTGTCGGCAAAATACAAAGCACTTGCAAAGGTGATCACAATCAGCGCCACCCAACCGGTCCACCCCGCCATCAGCCCGGATTTGAACAGGGCAAAGGCCGGGATGAACACATAGGTGAGATAGTCGATGATCAGATCCAGCAGCACACCATCAAACTCTGGCGCGTAGCGCTTCACCTCATAGTGCCGTGCCAGCGGTCCATCAATGCCATCCACGGCAAAGGCCACAACAAGCCAGACAAACATCAGGCTCCACTTGGCATCAGCTGCGGCCAACATGGCAAGGATAGCAAAGACCGCGCCGGTGGCGGTCAGCAGGTGAACGGAGAGGGCACGATACTGAGGTGTCATAGGCCCCTGATGGCGAATTTCCTGCACCCTCGCAAGTGGTCAATGGAAAAACGTCTCGTCTATGCGCGGAAATTCGGGTCTTTGGTGGTGTCCATGCCACCTGCGCGCCACCAAACTCTCAGCCGCTGGTCACCTGAGACAGTCACCACGGGTCCCCGTTTCACTGGTCGGAAGGGTCCTCCATCAGCGCCTTGCGAAATAAGGTCTCGGTCAGGGCGCGGCTGTCGACCAGCTGGGGGCCATCGCCTGTATCAGATGGTCCGGGGGCGGCGACAAATTCACCGCGCGCGGCCTTTCCTGCGCGATAGGTCGCCCATTCCTGATCCGAAATCTGGCGATCGCCATCGCTGTCCAGATCCGCCAGAAGCTGCTCATAAAACTGGCTGAAATCCACATCGCCAATATCGGATGTGCTGGCATTGGCGGCACTACGATTGGCGGGATTGTAGGGCGCGCCAAGCGGCGCGGCGTCTGTTGTATGGCTTTGGGCAACGATACTCATCACGGGGGCTCCTTCTGGATTTGACGCCAGAAATCTGTCGCACGCCCCTTACTACGGGGTTAAATCCAGCCCTCTAGTGGCATGTTTTACGCAGGTCTTACGCTTTCGGATGGGCGCGGTTGTAGACATCCATCAGATGCGCCGTATCGACTGCGGTATAGGCCTGCGTTGTCGACAGCGAGGCATGGCCGAGCAGCTCCTGAATGGCGCGCAGATCGCCACCGGCTTCCAGCAGATGGGTTGCAAAGCTGTGCCGCAACGCATGTGGCGTGGCACTGGCAGGCAGACCCAGCTGGGCGCGCGCCTGCGCCATGGCGCTGCGAATAAGCCGCGCATTCAGCGCCCCGCCGCGTACACCGCGAAACAACGGTGCCGCGCGCTCCTGCGGATGCGGGCAAAGCCGCAGATACCGGTCGACCGCCGCGCGTGCGGCGGGTAACACCGGCACGATCCGTTCCTTACCGCCCTTGCCGGTGATCCGCAGCACCGCCGGTAGCGGCGCGTCTGCCCCGGTCAGACCCAACGCCTCGGAAATTCGCAGCCCGCAGCCATAGAGCAGGGTCACCACCGCCACATCGCGGGCGGCGACCCAATCGGTGGTGGACTGAAACTCCACGGTCTCGATCACGGCGCGCGCGGCATCTTCTGCCAGCGGGCGGGGCAGTTTCTTCTGAAACTTGGGACTGCGCGCCGACAAGACGGCTGTGGGCTCAAACCCCTGCCGTTCCGCCAGCCAGGTATAAAAACTTTTGACCGCCGACAACTTGCGCGCCAATGAGCGCGCCCCGGTCCCGGTGGCGCGGGTGGCTGCCATCCAGGCGCGCATGTCGCCGGTGGAGATCTTCGCCAGTGCACCCAGCCCCTGCGGGCCGCCAAAATGGTGGGTCATAAATGCGAGAAACTCCACCACATCGCCGCGATAGGCGGTGACGGTGTTCTCGGCCGCGCCCTGAAGGGCTGCCAGCCCGGCCAGCCACTGCTCAAGCGCATCGCGGCAGGCCGGGGAAATCAGCGTTGTGGCTGGTGTCGTCACGACAACCAGTGGCGCATCGACCGTTCAAAGACGCCGGCAAAAAATGCCAGCAGATCGGTGCCATGCTGCGGGGTGAACTGATGCGGATCCTCTGACCCCAGAACCAGCAGACCGGGCAGGCGGCCTTCGCCCAGTTCCAGTTTCAGACAGGCCTCGGACCGGATGAAATCAGCCTTGGCCCCATGGGTGCGGGCGTGGCCAGATTGCATCTGCCGCAGGGTGACCTGGCGGTCAGGGCCATTGCGCTGCGGATTGATGTATTGTTCTACGAATCCCGGCTCGACCACCTTCAGAACCTGATCCATGCGCTGCACGGCGGCGTCCTGTTCGGGATGTGCCGTTTCCAGCACCAGCGTTACCGAATCCACCCGCAGAATTTCCGCCAGCTCACCACCAAGGTTGCCGAGATAGCTCTCAAAATCCATCGGATCCAGTAGCCGCAGCACCGCGCGGTGGATCTGGTTGGTCCCTGCAAGGTTCTCATAAGCTGCAGCAATTACAGAGCGATGGGTGTCCTCCAGCCGATCCAGCCGGGCCTCCATCCGCTCCATGGCGATGCCGCGCAGGTCCACGATATTGGACCCCATTGCGCGCTCATTGGCGCTGACCAACGCGTTCATCACGCTTTGATCTTCCAACAGGGCGTCGGGTTTGGCCAGGATCGCCTGGCGCAGATTGTCTTCCAGTTCTGCCGTCGTGCTCATGTGCTGCTCTTTAATGACCTCTGATGGGTTTTGACGGTGTTATAACACGGGTTTCGCGCAGGGGTGGCAAAAAATTCCCCGCCACCGGCGCACCGTCGCCTGTACAGGGCAGGGGGCCTCAGCCAACGAAAAAGGGGCCGCCCGCCGGGCCGCCCCTCCTGAAACCTGTCAGATGCCCTGCGGCTTACAGGATCTTGATGTTCGCGGCCTTGATGTCGGCGAGGAAGGCATCCAGACCCTTGTCGGTCAGCGGGTGGTTGATCATGCCTTTGATCACGGCGGGCGGCGCGGTGATCACATCCGCACCGATGCGCGCGCTTTCCAGCACGTGGTTGGCGCTGCGGATGGAGGCGGCGAGGATCTCGGTCGTAAACCCGTAGTTGTCATAGACGGTGCGGATGTCTTCGATCAGGTCCATCCCATCCAGGTTGATGTCGTCCAGACGGCCAATGAAGGGCGAGATGAAGGTCGCGCCGGCCTTGGCCGCCAGCAACGCCTGATTGGCGGAGAAGCACAGGGTCACATTCACCATATGGCCATCGTCGGTCAGGGTTTTGCAGGCCTTCAGGCCGTCCCAGGTCAGCGGCACTTTGACGGCGATGTTTTCGGCGATCTCAACCAGCTTGCGGCCTTCGGCAATCATGGTCTCGGCGTCGGTTGCGGTCACCTCGGCAGAGACCGGACCATCGACCAGATCACAGATTTCTTTGGTCACTTCGATGATATCACGACCGGATTTCTTGATCAGCGACGGGTTGGTGGTCACACCATCCACCATGCCCAGATCGTTCAGCTCGGCAATGGCATCGATTTCGGCGGTGTCTACAAAAAATTTCATCGGCTAGGGTCCTCTGGATGGGTTGGCCTTGATTGCGCTAGCCTTTACCTGATGGGACGGGCTTTAAAAACCCCCCGTGCGCCCGGCGTCGATTGCAGGGCATCGCTTTGGGGGTCATCATCCCCACCGGGCAAAAGAGGCAGACCGCGTGCAGGAGCAGGCATTTTTCAACGAAGGCGAACGGGTTGGCGTGCTGACAACGCAGCCGCTGGACCGCTGTCTGGACTATCGCGCCCCAGAAGGTGGCTGTCATCTGGGCGCCTATGTCGAGGTGCCGCTTGGCCCGCGCCGCGTCCTCGGGGTGATCTGGGGGCCGGGGGCGGGTGATTTCGATTCGGCCAAACTGCGCCCGGTGAATAGGGTGCTGGATGTGGCTCCGATGCGCGACGAGATGCGCCAGTTCCTGACCAAATCGGCGGATTATACGCTGACCCCGCTGCCCGCGATGTTGCGGCTGGCCACCCGCGCGCCGGGCCTCTCGGATCCCGTTTCCATGCGCAAGGTGCTGCGCCCCACCGGCCAGATGCCGGACCGCATGACCGATGCCCGCGAACGGGTGCTCTCGGCGGTGGATGAATACGGCGGTCTGGCGTTCACGGCGAAGGAACTGGCCGATCTCGCCGGGGTCACAACTTCCGTGGTCAAGGGCCTGGTGAAACAAGGCGCCCTGCGCGAGGAAGAAGCCCCCCGTGATCTGCCCTATCCCCGATTGGACCCGGATCTGCCCGGCAAGACCCTGACCGAGGATCAGGCTGCGGCCGCCAACACTCTGGGTGAAGAGGTCGCGGGGGGCCGCTATGGCACCACACTCCTGAAAGGCGTGACCGGTTCCGGCAAGACCGAGGTCTATCTGGAGGCAGTCGCCGCAACCTTGCGTGCAGGGCGTCAGGCGCTGGTGCTCTTGCCGGAAATTGCCCTGACGGCAGAATTCCTGAAACGGGTCGAACAGCGCTTTGGCGCAACACCCGCCGAATGGCACTCGGGCGCGACCATGACCGAACGCCGCCGGGTCTGGCGCATGGTCGGGCAGGGCAAGGCGCAGCTGGTGATCGGCGCGCGCTCGGCCCTGTTCCTGCCCTATCAGAATCTCGGCCTCATCATCGTGGATGAGGAACATGACACCTCGTACAAACAGGATGAGGGCGTCTGTTATAATGCCCGCGACATGGGGGTGCTGCGCGCGGCCATGTGTTCGGCGCAGGTGGTGCTGGCTTCGGCGACGCCATCGCTGGAAACCTGGGCCAATGCCGAGGCAGGCAAATACAAACGGCTTGATCTCGCTGCACGATTTGGGTCAGCCGTCCTGCCAGAGATGCGCGCGATCGATATGCGGGCGGAAAAACTGCCCGCCTCAACCTGGATCTCACCGACGTTGAAACAGGCGATGACCGCGCGGATCGAACGGGGTGAACAATCGCTGTTGTTTCTCAATCGCCGGGGCTTTGCGCCGGTCACCATCTGCCGCGCCTGCGGTGGCCATGTGACCTGCGACCACTGCGATTCCCGTATGGTGGAACACCGCTTCATGAAGCGGCTGATGTGCCACCAATGCGGCGAGACCAAACCCGTACCGGATGCCTGTCCGACCTGTCAGGTCGAGGGTAAGATGGCCCCCGTCGGCCCCGGCATCGAACGGCTGGGTGAGGAAACTGCCGCGCTGTTCCCGGAGGCGCGGATCGCGGTCCTGTCCTCCGATCTCTTCGCCTCCGCCCGCGCCCTGAAACAACGGATCGAGGAGATCGCCGCAGGTGAGGCTGACATTATCCTTGGCACCCAGTTGGTGGCAAAGGGGCATAACTTCCCGCTGCTCACACTGGTCGGCGTGATTGACGCGGATCTGGGCCTGCAAGGCTCCGACCTGCGCGCGGCTGAGCGCACTTTTCAGCTGATGCGGCAGGTCGCAGGGCGGGCCGGGCGGGCCGACAAGCCGGGTGAAGCGCTGATGCAGACCTTCCAGCCGGAACACCCGGTCATTCGCGCAATTCTGTCGGGGGATGAGGAGGCCTTCTGGCGCGCTGAAGCGGCCGAACGCCAGGCCGCAGGCGTGCCGCCCTATGGGCGCATGGCAGGTATCGTGCTGTCCGGGCCGGAGCTGCCTGCGGTTATGGATCTGGGGATGGCCCTTGCGCGCAACGATGGGCCGCTGCGCCAGATCGGCGCGCAGGTCTTTGGCCCGGCACCCGCCCCAATTGCCCGCATTCGCGGGCGCCACCGGGTGCGACTGCTGATCAAGGCCAGTAAGGGAACGCCCTTGCAAGACGCCATTGCCCGCTGGATCAAACCGGCGCGCCTCAAGGGGGATCTGCGTCTGTCGGTCGATATTGATCCGCAGAATTTCTTCTGAAGAATCCCATGGGGGCTCTGCCCCCGGCCTCTCGGCCTCCCCCGGGATATTTCCCGCCAGAAGATGAGCGGACCTCAGGTATCTTCTGGCTCCAAATATCCCGGAGCGCGAGGCAGCGCCTCGCACCCTGTCTAAGCGGTCGCCGCCAGGCTGCGCTGGTCTACCAGCAGATCTGTCAGCACTGCCCCAACCCACATCGAAAACAGCGCCAGCCAGGCGGTCCCCGCGAAGATCGATCCACCGGTGACACCGGCCCCGATGGCACAGCCGCCGGCCAACATGCCGCCAAACCCCATCAAAGCCGCGCCGATCATTGCCTTGCGCATGGTCACTGCCCCGTCAAAGGCCTGAATGCGCATCTCGCCTGTCAATGCGGCTGCGAGCATCGCGCCACCAAACACCCCGGCCACCAGCCCGATATCAAATTCCAGCACCGAGGCGCGATCCAGAAAGAACATCAACATGCGCGCCGAAGGACCGGTGAAGGTCACGCTTTCGATCTGCACGGGATCAAACGCCACCTGTGCCAGCGCCGATGTCAGCGCCCAGCCAAGCGCCACCGCAAAGCCGACGCCAGAGGCAAAGATCAGCCGCGCCGCCCCGATGCGGTTGTTCAGCGAGACCCCAAGGGCCAGACCCGCCATGCCCACCCCCAGCGCCAGCCCGGACCAATCCGGCAGGCTCAGCGCTGTCAGCAGATCCAGATTGCGCCCGCCAGAGGTGATCCAGAGGCCTGCCAGATAGTCGCGCACAGGCGCCAGATACCCGGCGAGGCTCATCTGTGCGACCACCGCAAAAATCAGCCCGGAGACCACGCTGCGCAGATTGCCGGTCGCCGCCAGCACCAAAAGCCGCCCGGAGCAACCCCGCGCCAGCACCATACCTACGCCAAAGATCAGCCCGCCGATGATGGCCCCGGACCAACTGCCGGGCACCGCCATCATCCGCGCCTCATCGGTGTCGATCCAGCCCAGCAGCCGCCCGGCCTGCACCCAGACCAGCGCGGTGGAAAAGGTCAGAAGCCAGACCGCCACCCGGTCTCCCAGTCGGCCACGGGCAAATTCCACGGTTGCCGCCCGCAGGCAAAACCGCGATCGCTGCGCCGCGACGCCAAAAATCCCGCCGGTCAGCAGGCCTAGCAACGCCGCTGTCACCGGCTCTCCTGCCCAGTCCATGATCTCAGCCAGCTCCGGCATCGCATCAGCCTCTCGTTGTCATTCGGAAATCTGAATATGAGATCGGGTTGCTCCGTGCATTGATGCAGATCAGATGTGCGCAGCGCTTTTTCCCTCGCCTGAAGGGGCGTATGGGCGTATTTGCTGGGGCATGTTCAAACCTGTCCCCACCGAAGCCGCCGCTTCCCTGCCGCTGTGGCGCCGCCCCACAACTCTGCTGTTTGTGATGGCGCTCACCATGCCCATCGCCTTCAACACCTGGAGCGCGCTGCTGAACAACTTTGTCATTGAGGCCGCGAATTTCGACGGCGCTGACATTGGCCTGCTGCACACGGTGCGCGAGATCCCTGGCTTTCTGGCCATTGGCGTTATTGCGGTGATCCTGTTTGTGCGCGAACAGGTGCTGGGGCTGGTCTCTCTGATGATGCTGGGCGTGGCGACGGCGGTCACGGCGTGGTTTCCCAGCCTTGGCGGGCTGCTGACCATCACGCTGCTAAGCTCGATCGGGTTTCATTACTATGAGACGGTGAATCAGTCGCTGCAATTGCAATGGCTGCCCAAGCTGCAGGCGCCGCAGATCCTGGGCTGGCTGGTGGCGGCAGGATCGGCGGCAACGCTGGTGGTCTATAGCCTGATCGCGCTGCTGTGGGAGCCGCTGGGCCTCACCTACAATATCGTCTTCCTGCTGGCAGGGGGCACCACAACGATTCTGGCGATTTTCTGCCTGCTGGCCTATCCGCAATTCGATGCCCCGCATCCGCAGACCAAACGCCTGATCCTGCGTCGCCGCTATTGGCTCTATTATGCGTTGCAGTTCATGGCCGGCGCGCGGCGGCAGATCTTCGTTGTCTTTGCCGGCTTCATGATGGTGGAGAAATTCGGCTTTGCAGTGCATGAACTGACCAGCCTTTATTTGATCAATCTGGTAATCAATATGATCGCCGCACCGCTGCTGGGTCGTGCTGTGGCCCGCTTTGGTGAACGCCGTACGCTGATCTTTGAATACACCGGGCTGGCACTGGTCTTTGCCGCTTATGGCGGGCTCTATTGGTTCAGCTGGGGCGTGGTGCTGGCCGGGGTGCTCTATGTGGTGGACCATATCCTGTTTGGTCTGGCACTTGCGCTGAAGACCTATTTTCAGAAGATCGCCGACCCGTCTGATATTGCGCCGACCGCCGCCGTGGCCTTCACCATCAACCATATCGCCGCGGTGGTGCTGCCGGTGACGCTGGGCTTGCTGTGGGTGGTCTCCCCGGCTGCGGTCTTTGCACTGGCGGCCTGTATGGCGCTGATCTCGCTGACGCTGTCATTGTTGATCCCGCGCCACCCGGAGCCGGGCAATGAGACGATCTTTGTGAAGTGGCGCAGCGCTGCCCCGGCGGAGTAAGCCTGCCCCGCGAAGGGCAGGCCCAGCCTCAAGGGCGCGCTGAGCTACAGGCGGCGCTCCTGGACCCGCGCTGCCAGCTCTTGACCTGCGCCGCCGACGGGCCTAGGCGCTGTGCAACCTTTGCCCGGAGACCGCCATGCCCACCTTCACCGCCCTCACCACCCTGACCGGAAAAGCCCCTGCCGAAGCGCTCGGCGCGGCGATGGAGCGTCTGACGCCGGAGCCGACCGGTCTGGGCGTGTTCGAGGTCGAAGACGGCTCCGGCCTGTGGGAGGTTGGCGGCTATTTCACCGAGAGCCCGGATGAGGCCGGTCTGGCGCTGCTGGCGACCATGTTCGACGCCCAGCCTTTTGTGATCTCAGAACTGCCGGAAACCGACTGGGTCGCCCATGTGCGCCGCGAACTGGCCCCGGTCGAGGCCGGTCGTTTCTTTGTCTACGGCAGCCATGACGCCGACAAACTGCCTGCTGATCGCATTCCTCTTTTGATTGAGGCGGCGATGGCCTTTGGCACCGGCCATCATGGCACCACGCTGGGCTGTCTGAAGGCGCTGGACAAGCTGATCGAAGATGGCTTCGTCGGCGAAAAAGTCGCCGATATCGGTTGTGGCACGGCGGTGCTGGCGATGGCGGCTGCACGCGTCTGGGACGGGCAGATCCTGGCCAGCGACATTGATCAGGTCGCGGTTGACGTGGCCGAGGCCAATCTGAAGGCCAACGACATGGAAGGCCGCGTACACTGTCTTGAAGCGGCGGGCTTTGACGCCCCGGCCTTGGCCGAGGCCGCACCCTTTGATCTGATCTTCGCCAATATCCTGAAGGGCCCTCTGGTTGCATTGGCGCCTGACGTGGCGGCGCATCTGCGCGCCAATGGTTATGCGATTCTCTCCGGTCTTCTCAACGAACAGGCCGATGAGGTGCAGGCCGTTTATGCACAGAATGGCATCAATCTGGTGCAACGCAGCGAGATTGGTGACTGGACGACGCTGCTTTTGCAGAAAACGGGCTGAATCGTTCAAGTTTGTTGAGCATTTTAACGACCCGCCCCAAAATGGTCTCATTACCTACCTAAGCATTAACATGTGGATGGTGGGAGCCATTGCAGGGTTTTGGTTATGGGTGAACAGAGTAACAATTTCTACGCTCGGCTTGACCGATTGGAACGCAAACACGGGGCCATGTCGCGCGGCTACACCGCTAAGGTGCGCGCGGATGGGTTGATCGTGGTGGCGCCGCGACGGGTACAGTCGCGGATTTCCGGCCGGTCAGTGATCTTGTTTGTCGCGGCGTTTCTGCTGTTCAAGGGGTTCTTGATGGCGGCGCTGGGATTTGGCAGCTACGACTATCGTGTCGATCAGCTGCGGGCAGGAACCGGGCTGGAGAAAGCCGGTGCATTTGTGATGCAGCGGGATCCCGTGTCGCAGTTCCTGGCCGAGAACATCGGGCCTGTGCTGCGGTAGAGGGGCAGGCTGGCGGGCCAGATGTCGGGCGCTGGGGGGCATCCGACATAAAACGGTCGCGCAGTCATGTCCGACGCAGCAGGGTGTCGCCGAGGCGCAGATCTGCAAACCAGACCTATAGAAAACGCCGCGCTCCGTCAGGAGGCGGCGTTTTTCATATGTCAGGTGGTCTGTAGCCCCCGGCGCTGCCGGGACGGCAGCCTGTCTCAGAAGACGGGCTTGCCTTCGGCAATGCGGTCGATATCTGCGCGGCACAGGCCAATGTCGGCCAGTTCCCGGTCGTTCAGCTGACCCAGGGTCTGGCGGGTCGCGCGGGCATCGTTCCAGTCGACGATTGCCGCCAGCAGGCTGGCGGTCATGGCGCTAAAGCGGCCAAACAGGCTGCTGGTGCCATAGGTGGTGCGGGTGGTGTCAAAAGCAGCCATGTCCTCGTCCTTTCGGAGGTTGAATTCAGTGAACCGCGTTGCGGCGATGGACGGCACTTAGTCATGTGAATTGGCCCTGACAATCGCTGAAATTGCATGTGTCATATGCGAAAAACGCATGGCTGATTGTCCATATAAACAAGGGAATTGGATGAATTTTTAGCTGTTCGAAAGGAATGTCGGTTTCGCCTCGGAAGAGGGTCGTTTTCAGAACAGGATTTGTAGGTTTTTGCGCCACAGGTGCCGCGCGGCATCCCTGCAGGGCACAGAATGCGGGCCAGCAAAGCAATTGGACATGTTCGCCTTTTGTGCTAATCCTGAGGAAAATTACACCTCCACATCGGGCAGGGATAGGGCAGACATGCGAATATTGGGCATCGATCCGGGGTTGCGGAACCTCGGTTGGGGGGTGATCGAATCACATGGCACCCGTCTCAGCCATGTCGCCAATGGCGTCTGCACCTCCGATGGCGATGATCTGGGCGAACGGCTGCTGTCGCTCCACAATCAGGTGATCGAAGTGATCGCGGCCTACCGTCCCGATCAGGCCGCCATCGAACAGACCTTCGTGAACAAAGATGGTGCGGGCACGCTGAAACTGGGTCAGGCCCGTGGCGTGGCCCTGATGACATTGGCGCAGGCCGGTCTGCCGGTGGGTGAATACGCGCCGAACCGCGTCAAGAAAACTGTGGTCGGCGTGGGTCATGCGGCCAAGGAGCAGATCCTCCACATGGTGAAACTTCAGCTGCCCGGCTGCCTGCCCAAGAACGCCGATGCGGCAGATGCTCTGGCCATTGCCATCTGTCATGCGTTTTATGGGGGCACGCAACAACGCCAGCTGAAGGAGAAGCGCGCGTGATCGGAAAACTCACCGGACGACTGGAATACCGCAGCAGCGATCACGTGCTGATCGATGTGCGCGGCGTCGGCTATATCGTCTATTGCTCCGACCGCACCATGGCCACGCTCCCCGGCACGGGAGAGGCGGTGGCGCTTTATACCGACATGGTGGTGCGCGAGGATCTGATGCAGCTCTATGGCTTTCCTTCGTTGATGGAAAAGGAATGGCACCGCCTGCTGACCTCGGTGCAGGGGGTTGGGGCCAAGGTCTCGCTGGCGATTCTTGGCACGCTTGGCCCTGAAGGCGTCAGCCGCGCCATTGCCCTTGGTGATTGGGCGACCGTGAAGGCAGCCAAAGGCGTTGGCCCAAAAACGGCGCAGCGCATCGTGTTGGATCTGAAGGACAAGGCACCGGGTGTGATGGCCATGGGCGGCACCATCGCTGACGCCATGGATGGGCCGGGGCTGGATGTGGTCGAATCTGCCGAACCAGTGAGCACGGCCAAGAAACCCCGCAAGGCGCCACCCAAGGCCCCCTCCGGTGCCGCAGCTGCCTCTGCGGGGGCGCTCTCTGCGCTTGGCAATCTGGGCTATGGTCCGTCGGATGCAGCCGCCGCCGTGGCCGAGGCGGCCGCCACCTATCCAGACGCCAATGAGGCCGAGCTGATCCGCGCCGCCCTGCGTCTTCTGGCGCCGAAGGGGTGATGATGACACAGAAAGAGCAGCGCCTGAGCCTGGGTGGGTGCGAAGCGCCCTCCCGTGGGGAGGGTCGGGCGCTGCCCGGCCTTCAGCCGGACGAAACATATGCGAGCAAGCGGTACCATGATTGACGCCGATCCCACCCTGCGCCCCGCGCCTCTGCCCGAAGACAGCGCCGCCGAAAACGACCGTGCCCTGCGGCCGCAGGGGCTGGGCGAATTCATCGGTCAGGCCGAAGCCCGCGCCAATCTCCGTGTCTTTATCGAAAGCGCCCGCCGCCGGGGTGAGGCGATGGATCACACGCTGTTCCATGGCCCCCCGGGTCTGGGTAAAACCACGCTCGCGCAGATCGTCGCCCGCGAGCTGGGCGTGAACTTTCGCATGACTTCAGGCCCGGTCTTGGCCAAGGCCGGTGATCTGGCGGCGATCCTCACAAATCTGGAATCCCGCGACGTGCTGTTCATCGACGAAATCCACCGGCTGAACCCGGCGGTGGAGGAGGTGCTTTACCCGGCGATGGAGGATTTTGAGCTGGATCTGGTGATCGGTGAAGGTCCCGCCGCGCGTACTGTGCGGATTGAACTCCAGCCCTTCACCCTTGTTGGTGCCACCACCCGCATGGGTCTGCTGACGACACCGCTGCGCGACCGGTTTGGCATCCCGACGCGATTGCAATTCTATACCGTGGATGAGCTGTTCGAGATCGTCAGCCGCAACGCCCGCAAACTGGGGGCGCCCGCCGATGACGAAGGCGCCCGCGAGATCGCGCGGCGCGCCCGCGGCACCCCAAGGATCGCCGGACGGCTCTTGCGCCGCGTGGTGGACTTCGCGGTTGTTGAGGGCGATGGCACCATCACCCGGGAGCTGGCCGATGGTGCGTTGACGCGGCTAGGGGTGGATCAGTTGGGGCTGGACGGCGCCGACCGGCGCTATCTGAGGATGGTGGCAGAGAACTATGGCGGCGGACCCGTAGGGATCGAAACCATGTCAGCGGCCCTGAGCGAAAGCCGTGATGCGCTGGAAGAGGTGATCGAGCCTTACTTGCTGCAGCAGGGGCTGATCCAGCGCACGCCGCGCGGGCGGATGTTGGCGCATAAGGCCTGGACCCACCTTGGACTGACGCCGCCACGGGGGCAGGGCGACCTGTTGCTATAGGGCGCCACCTGATGTGGCCCCGCATCAGCATGCGTGCGGGTTGGCGTCAAAACAGCCTGAAAGCGTTAAAATGGGTTTGAAGAATTAGACTCAATTTTAGCGTATGTTTCGCGTGCGAAACATTTGGTCAGTGGTGCTGACATTCCCCGTGCGAACGAGATCAGGGCACCGGGAGAGATGCGGCGGGGGATATTTGAGGCCAGAAGATGCACGGCAGTCCCCGGTCGCAACCCTTGCCGTTGATCCCGTGAGCGGGCATTAAGCCCTTTCAAGACCGCAGTCTGAGTAGAGAACCGCATGATGACCCCAGCCGAGATCGAAGCCCTGTTTACCCGCGCGGACGGCGCTTATGCCTTTGCCCGCTGGGGGCGGCCGATTGCGCCGATCGTCTTTGGGGTTGAGGATGAGACGCTGAAAACCGTCAAGGGCGCGCTGGAGGCGGTTGTGACGCTGGCGGGACACCAGATGGCGGAGACCGATCCCGAGCTGGGCGCAAATCTGATGCTGTTCTTTTTCCGCGATTGGGACGAGCTGTTGGAGGTGCCGGACCTTGGCCGGTTGATCCCGGATCTGGACCCGCTGGTGGCGCGTCTGAAACAGGCGGATGCCAGCCAGTACCGCGCCTTCCGGTTTGACGATCAGGGCGGCATCCAGGCCTGCTTTACCTTCCTGCGCATGTCGGGTGACATGGCCAGGCTGCCCGCAGAAACCCTCGCGCTGACGCAGGCGGTGCAGGCGATGCTGACCTGGGGTGACGGCGCCTTTGCCGAAACCTCGCCGCTGGCGGTGTTGCCGGACACCGGCGCCACCATTCTGCGGCCCGAGATTGCCGGGGTGATCGCGGCGGCCTATGATCGGATGATGCCGGTTTCTGCCGCCGACAGTTCCCATGCGCTGCGCCTGTTTGCGCGGCTTCAGGCGCCGGTGACGCCGCCTTCAGATGACGCCGCCCCGACCACCCACTGAGCCGTCTCCAGAAAGGCCAAGACAGATGATCCATCGCTTTCCGGTTCGGGTATATTACGAAGACACCGACATGGGCGGGATCGTCTATCACGCCAATTATCTGCGGTTTATCGAACGGGCGCGCAGCGACTGGGTGCGCAACCTCGGCAATGATCAGAACGCCATGCGCGAGGCCGGGCTGATCTGGGTTGTGCGCCGGATTGAGGCGGATTACCTCGCCCCTGCCAAATTCGATGAGGAGCTGCGGATCGAGACCGAGGTGCAGAAGGTCACCCCGGCACGGCTCACCATGTCACAGCAGGTGTTTCGCGGTGAGACGGAGCTGTTTCGCGCCACCGTCACCGTGGTTTGCGTCAATGCAGAGAGTGGAGCGCCCATCCGCCTGCCGGCAGAGATTCGCGCATTGCTGTAACAATTCCTGCTCTCACGGCTGTTTCATTGGCTTTTGGCCTTGAACTGCGATAGCCTTTTGCCAAATCAAAGCCGGGAAACGGCTGAAAAACGGCCAAAAACATAGAGCAGGTCCATGGAAGCAGAAACTCTGGCGTTGGCGCAGGAGATTGATTTCTCCATGTGGGGGCTATTCGCGCGGGCGACCCTGACGGTCAAATTGGTGATGCTGATGCTGGTCGTCGCCTCCATTTGGTCCTGGGCAATCATCCTGCAGAAACTGATCAACTATCGTCTCGCCCGGCGTGAGGCGGCGGAGTTCGACCGCGCCTTCTGGTCCGGTGAGCCGCTGGATGGTCTGTTTGACCAGATCGGCCCGCAGCCCAAGGGGCAGTCGCAACGGATCTTTGCCGCCGGGATGACCGAATGGCGGCGCAGCCATCGCACCGACGGGGCGCTGATTGCGGGCGCACAGGCGCGGATCGAACGGTCGATGGATGTGGCCATCGCCAAGGAAAGCGAACATGTGCAGAGCGGTCTGTCGATCCTGGCCACTGTTGGCTCTACCGCGCCCTTTGTCGGTTTGTTTGGGACCGTCTGGGGCATCATGACCGCCTTTATCGAGATCGCAGAGCAGCAGAATACCAACCTTGCCGTTGTGGCTCCGGGCATTGCCGAGGCGCTGATGGCGACGGGTCTGGGGCTGCTGGCTGCGATTCCTGCGGTGATTTTCTACAACAAGCTGAGCGCGGACAGCGACCGCATCATCGGCAGCTACGAAGCCTTTGCCGATGAGTTTTCCACCATCCTCAGCCGCCAGCTGGATTCCTGATCCATGGGGGCCTCGGTTCAACCCAATGCCGCCAATGGGCGCCGCCGGGGACGGCGGCGTAGCCGTGCGCGGCCGATGGCGGAAATCAACGTCACGCCCTTTGTCGATGTCATGCTGGTGCTGCTGATCATCTTTATGGTGGCGGCCCCGTTGATGACGGTTGGTGTGCCGGTGGAACTGCCAAAGACCGCCGCAGGCGCGCTGCCGGGCGATGAGGAAGAGCCGCTGACCGTGACCATGACCGCCAGCGGCGAGATCCAGATCCAGACCACTGCCGTGGCCCCGGATGAGCTGATCGCCAAACTGCGCGCCATCGCGGCAGAGCGGTCTTCGGATCAGGTTTTCCTGCGCGCCGATGGGGCGATCCCATACGAGGCGGTGATGCAGGTGATGGGCGCGCTGAACGCCGGTGGCTTTTCCAGCGTTGGACTGGTGACCGATGTAGGTGGCCCGAGCCTTGACGGGCGTGCCGTCGACGATACCGGACAATAGGCGGGGCACGGGTGTGCAAACCGGAACCAAGATCTCTGTTGCAGGCCACGCGCTGCTGGCGGGCTGGGTCGTGTTCGGCGCCTGGTTTCCGTCTGAACCCTTGCCGCTTGCTGTGCAGGATGTGGCGCTGATCAGTTCGGAGCAGTTTGCCAAGCTGAGCCAGCAGCGCGCCGCGCCAGTGGTGGCGGATACCGCAGGTGATCTGACCCAGCCCGAACCGGAGCCGCGCCCGGAGGTGACGTCACCGCCAGAGCCGGATCCAGAGCCGCAGATCACCCAACCTGAGCCGGTTACCCCGCCTGAACCGGATGCCGAGTTGAGCGAGCGGCCAGAACCGCAGCCAGTCGAGCCGGCCCCGCCGGTCGCCGCGCCGACGCCGCCGGATGTGCCTGATGCAACGACTGTGACGCCGCAATTGACCGAGCGCCCGCAGCTGCGCCCGGTTGATCGGGTTGCACCAACACCTGTCGCACCGCCGGAACCAGACACGCAGATTGCTGATGTGGCCCAGCCCGAGGTGTCCGATGAGGTCGGGACCGAACCTGCACAGGAATCCCAGCAGGCCACCGCCGAAGCGGCGGCCAATGACCGGATCGTGACCGAGGAGGTCGAGGCCGAGACCGATCAGGTGGCCAGCGCCGCCCCCGCGCAGTCCTTGCGCCCGAGGCGGCGACCTGATCGCCCTGAACCCGTGGCGCAACCCGAACCGGAGCCCGCCGCGGCTGAACCTGAAACCGCCCCATCCCCGGATCGCTCTGATGCGGTGGAGGATGCATTGGCCGCAGCCCTTGCCGGTGGTGGTGAGGTGGAAGCGCCGGAACCCTCCGGGCCGCCGCTGACCAGCGGAGAGAAGGACGCGTTGCGGGTTGCGGTGCAGCAATGCTGGAATGTGGGTTCGCTGTCATCGGAGGCACTGCGCACCACCGTGGTGGTCTCCGTCGCATTGACACAGGATGGCCGACCGGAAGAGGGCAGCATTCGAATGCTGTCCAGCACTGGCGGATCAGGATCGGCGGCCAATCAGGCCTTTGGCGCGGCACGGCGGGCGATTTTGCGCTGCGGTGCGCGCGGCTTTCAACTTCCGTCTGACAAATATGCCCAATGGCGTAATATCGAAATGACCTTCAATCCCGAAAGGATGCGGATCAAATGAGGACATATCTGGCAACGCTCGTGATGGGCGCGACCCTGCTGGGAGCGGCGGTGATGACGTCTGCTCTGCCTGCGCAGGCACAGGATGGCCCCTTGCGGATCGAAATCACCGACGGGGTGATCGAACCCTTGCCCTATGCGGTGCCCGGCTTTGTGCCCGAAACCCCTGCCGCTGCTGAACTGGCGCGCGATATCTCGCGGGTGATCGCAGCGGATCTGAGCGGCACCGGCCTGTTTCGTGAGGTGCCGGCCTCGGCGCATATCTCCAAGGTTACCGATTTTGACGCTGCGGTGTCCTATGCCGACTGGAAGGCTGTGAATGCGCAGGCGCTGATCACCGGCGCGCTCAGCGTCAATGGCAATCGGCTGACAGTGCGGTTCCGTGGGCATGATGTCTTTGCCGAGAAAGAACTCGGCACGGGGCTGCAATTTTCCGGCACCACCGATGGCTGGCGGCGTATGGCGCATAAGGTGGCGGATGTAATCTACAGCCGCATCACCGGCGAGAGCGGCTATTTCGACAGCCGCGTGGTGTTCGTCTCCGAAAGCGGGCCGAAGAATGACCGGCGCAAGCGCTTGGCGATCATGGATTACGACGGCGCCAATGTGCAGTATCTGACCAACAGCGCCTCCATCGTGCTGGCGCCACGCTTCTCTCCCACCGGTGACCGGGTGCTTTACACCAGCTATGAGAGCGGCTTTCCACAGATCCATGTGCTGGATGTGGGCAGCGTTCAACGCCGGGTTCTGTCGGCGGACAATGGCATCATGAGCTTTGCGCCGCGCTTCGCCCCGGATGGGCGCACGGTGGTCTATTCGCAGTCGCAGGGCGGCAATACCGATATTTTCACCATGAATATCGACACCGGCGCCCGCACTCGTCTGACCAGCGCGCCGTCGATTGAAACGGCCCCGTCGTTTTCGCCGGATGGCAGTCAGATTGTTTTTGAAAGCGACCGTTCCGGTGCGCCGCAGCTTTATGTGATGGCGGCCACCGGCGGCGAGGCCCGGCGGATCAGCTTTGGCGCGGGGCGCTACGGCACCCCGGTCTGGTCACCGCGCGGGGATATGATCGCCTTTACCAAACAGAACAAGGGCCGGTTCCACATTGGTGTGATGCGCACCGATGGCAGCGAGGAACGCCTGCTGACGGCCTCCTTCCTCGATGAGGGGCCAACCTGGTCGCCCAATGGCCGGGTGATCATGTTCACCCGCGAGACCCAGGGCGCCAGCGGCCGGGCGCTGCTTTATTCGGTGGATGTTTCAGGGCGCAATCTGAAACCTGTGCGCACCCCGGATGGCGCGTCGGACCCGGCATGGTCGCCGCTACAGAACTGAGGTGTCGCGCGTCTGCCATGTCGGTCCGATGCGCGCGCCAGGAACGAAGACCAAAGTGGCAGCGGCACCAGCGCTGTGATAAATCTGGTGCAAGATATGGAAACGGGACGAGGCGGACATCATGAGTGGTTTGACAAAAGCGATGCTGGTGGCAGCGGCATTGGGACTGAGTGCCTGTGCAGGCAATCCCTGGGACGATACGGCAGGAGGCGGTGGCTCCGGTGCGGGAGCGGGGGCCGGGGCTGCCGGACAGCTTGACCCCAGCAGCCCGGCTTATTTCCAGCAGACCGTTGGAGACCGGGTGTTGTTTGCGGTTGACCAGTCGACCCTTTCGCCCGCCGCGCAGAGCGTTCTGCAGGGGCAGGCGCGCTGGCTGACCGCGAACCCGGACTATGTGGTCACTATCGAAGGCCACGCGGATGAGCAGGGCACGCGGGAATATAACCTCGCCCTCGGGGCGCGCCGCGCCAATGCCGCGCGGGAATATCTGCTGTCGCAAGGGGTTGCGGGCAACCGTCTGCAAGTCGTCAGCTTTGGCAAGGAACGCCCGCTGGAGATCTGCTCGAATGAGGCTTGTTACACCAAGAACCGTCGCGCGGTCACCGTGCTGGCGGGTGGTCTGACGGGGTAAGCGATCATGCAACTGCGTCCTTTTGCGATTGCCGCCCTTGCACTGACCCTGGCCATGCCGCCGCTGATGGCGCGGGCGCAGGATGAACAGACCCTCGCCGATATTCGTCAGGAGCTGACGGTGCTGCACGTAGAAATCCAGCGGCTGAAGCGGGAGATGTCGACCACTGGCAGCCCGCAGACCAATGTCGCAGGTGACAGCGTGCTGGATCGGGTCAGCGCCATCGAGGCAGAGCTGCAGCGGCTGACCGCGCAGACCGAACAGCTGTCTTACCGGGTGGATCGCGTGGTGCAGGATGGCACCAACCGGATCGGTGATCTGGAATTCCGGCTGGTGGAGCTGGAAGGCGGCGATATCTCGCAGCTGGGCGAAACCACCACGCTTGGCGGTGGGGAATTGCCGGAAGGCGGCGCGCCCGCCCTGCTGGCGACGCCGGGCACGGCTGTTGATACCACCTCTGAGCTGGCCGTGGGGGAACAGGCGGATTTCGATGCCGCCAAAGCGGCGCTGGACAGCGGCGCCTATCAGGAGGCGGCGGAGAAATTTGCAGCCTTCACGCAGGCTTATCCGGGCAGCCCGTTGGCCGCTGCGGTGGAATATAACCGTGGCAAGGCGCTTGATGGGTTGGGCGACACCCGTGAGGCCGCGCGGGCCTATCTGGCGTCCTTCTCCGGCAATGCTACGGGTGAGACCGCGCCAAAAGCGTTGTTTGAACTTGGCGCAGCTCTGGGACGGCTGGGACAGACCAGTCAGGCCTGCGTGACCCTCGCCGAGGTTGGCAGCCGGTTCCCCGGCGTCGCCGAGACGGCCGCAGCGGAGGCCGAGCGCGCCAAACTGGCCTGCAATTGACCCGCCCCGACCGGGATATCCTGGCCATCGTGCAGGAGCAGTTCCGATCTGCCCTGCCTGCGAGGCTGGGGGTCGCGGTCTCCGGGGGAGGTGATTCGATGGCGCTCATGCATTTGCTGCATGAGTGTTTTGCCGATGTTGGCGTCGAGATCTGTGTTGCGACCGTGGATCACGGGTTGCGCCCGACCTCTGGTGATGAGGCGCAGATGGTTGCGGGCGCCGCTGCCAAACTGGGCATGGCCCATGACATCCTGCAATGGTGCGACCGTCCGACGGCAGGGCAGGCGGGCAACCTGCAGGAACAGGCCCGCAATGCGCGCTATGCGCTGCTGACCTCCTGGGCACAGTTGAATGACATCTCCACGGTGGCGCTGGGTCATACGGCGGATGATCAGGCCGAAACGCTGCTAATGCGGCTGGGCCGGTCGTCGGGCGTCTCTGGGCTGTCGGCCATGTCGCGTAGCCGGGCAATGGAGGGTGTGACGCTGCTGCGCCCGCTATTGGAGGTCACACGCGAAGAATTGCGCGCGTATCTGCGCGCCCGCGAGTGCTGCTGGGTCGAGGATCCCAGCAATGAGGATGCCCGATTTGAACGGGTGCGGGTGCGTCAGGCGATGGAGGCGCTGGAACCGCTGGGATTAACGGTGGAGCGGCTCGCAGCGGTGGCGCGCAATATGGGGGCGGCCCGTGAAGCGCTGGATTGGTATACGTTTCTGGCCGCCCGGGATATGGCCGAGGTGCGCGATGGCGCGATTGTGATTGACCAGCGTCAGTTCCGCACCCTGCCGGATGAAATCGCCCATCGGTTGCTGGTGCGTTCGGTGCAATGGGTCAGCGGGGCGGTACATCCGCCGCGACGGGATCCGATGATCAAGGCGCGCGATGCGGTGCGCCATGGTGGGTCCTTCACCCTTGGGGGCTGCCGGATGATCACCCGCAAGCAGCGCACCTGGATTTGCCGCGAATATAAACCGGTTGCCGAAGAGGTGGCGCTGCCGGGCAAAATCTGGGACCAGCGCTGGCGGGTTTTTGGCGGTGAGGTGCAGGATCACGAGGTGCGCGCGCTGGGGCCGGCGGGGTTGCTGCGTTGCCCTGACTGGCGTCAGGCCGAGGTCCCGGGCGCCGTTTTACAGGCCACCCCGGCGGTGTGGAAACAGGATGAGCTGATTGCCGCGCCATTGGCGGGAAATGGCAATGGATGGACCGCAGAACTGGTCCAGAACAGCGAAGAGTTCTTCACAGCCCTTTTATCGCATTGAACCTCAGTGAAGTATCCCTATTTTAGAGGCAACGAAGGCGGCCTGCCAGGTGCGCCTCGCATATTGGGAGACTTTCCTTGGGCAACGTACGCAATATCGCCTTTTGGGTTGTTCTGTTTGTGCTCGTCTTGGCGCTGTTCAACTTGTTCAGTGGTTCGGGCAGCACGATGCAGAGCCGAGAGAAGACTTTTTCTGATTTTGTCAGCGCGGTTGAAAACGGCAATGTCAGCACCGTGACGCTGGATGGCGAACAGGTTCGCTACACCACGTCGGACGGCCAGAATTTCATGACCATCAAACCCGGCGATGCCGAGGTGACCACGCTGTTGATCGACAACAACATCCCGGTGCGCGCTGAAAAGCAGCAGCAGTCCGGGTTTCAGTCATTCCTGCTGACGCTGTTGCCCTTCCTGCTGCTGATTGGTGTCTGGATCTATTTCATGAACCGGATGCAGGGCGGCGGCAAAGGTGGCGCCATGGGCTTTGGCAAGTCAAAGGCCAAGATGCTGACCGAAAAGCACGGTCGCGTGACCTTTGACGATGTTGCGGGCATTGATGAGGCCAAGGAAGAGCTGGAAGAGATCGTTGAATTCCTGCGCAACCCGCAGAAATTCTCGCGCCTCGGCGGCAAGATCCCCAAAGGCGCCTTGCTGGTGGGCCCTCCGGGCACTGGTAAAACGCTGCTGGCGCGGGCCATTGCCGGTGAGGCGGGTGTGCCGTTCTTCACCATCTCCGGTTCCGACTTTGTTGAGATGTTCGTTGGTGTCGGTGCATCCCGCGTGCGCGACATGTTCGAGCAGGCGAAGAAAAACGCGCCTTGTATTGTCTTCATCGACGAGATCGACGCGGTGGGTCGCCACCGTGGGGCCGGTTACGGCGGCGGCAATGATGAGCGTGAGCAGACGCTGAACCAGCTGCTGGTTGAGATGGACGGTTTTGAGGCCAACGAAGGCGTGATCATCCTGGCGGCCACCAACCGCAAGGACGTTCTGGACCCTGCCTTGCTGCGTCCGGGCCGGTTTGACCGTAACGTCACCGTCGGCAACCCTGACATCAAGGGCCGTGAGAAGATCCTCGGCGTGCATGCGCGCAAAACCCCGCTTGGTCCCGACGTTGATCTGCGCATCATCGCCCGCGGTACCCCCGGGTTCTCGGGCGCGGATCTGGCCAACCTTGTGAATGAGGCGGCGCTGATGGCGGCCCGTGTCGGTCGTCGCTTTGTCACCATGGAAGATTTCGAATCAGCCAAGGACAAGGTGATGATGGGGGCGGAGCGCCGCTCCATGGTGTTGACGCAGGACCAGAAGGAAAAAACCGCCTATCATGAATCGGGTCATGCCGTCGTGGGTATGGCGCTGCCGCTGTGCGATCCGGTCTACAAGGCAACCATCATCCCGCGCGGTGGTGCGCTGGGTATGGTGGTGTCACTGCCAGAAATGGACCGTCTGAACTATCACCGTGATGAATGTCAGCAGAAACTGGCGATGACCATGGCGGGTAAGGCTGCTGAGGTGATCAAATACGGTGAGGACCATGTCTCCAACGGTCCGGCGGGCGACATCCAGCAGGCCAGCCAGCTGGCGCGTGCCATGGTGCTGCGCTGGGGTATGTCGGACAAGGTCGGCAATATCGACTACGCCGAAGCGCATGAGGGCTATTCCGGCAATACCGCTGGCTTCTCGGTCTCAGCCAACACCAAAGAGCTGATCGAGGATGAGGTGAAGCGCTTTATCCAGCAGGGCTATGATCAGGCGTTGCAGATCCTCAAGGATAAGAATGAGGAATGGGAACGGCTGGCGCAGGGGCTGCTGGAGTATGAGACCCTCACCGGTGACGAGATCAAACGCGTCATGAAGGGCGAACCGCCGCAGGCGGGTGAGGATGAGGGCGACGATGCCGATACCGGCGGCGCCTCTGTCACCGCGATTCCGAAGGCCAAGCCGAAGAAATCCACATCGGATGACGGCATGGCGCCGGAGCCGTCCTCCTGACGGTAAGGCACCCGGAATACTGCACAATCAGACCCGGTCACCCCACAGGTGGCCGGGTTTTTTGATGCGCTGCCTTTGGTCGGCTGACAGTGACCCACAGAGGTTGTTCCGGGGCTGGTCAGAAACAGGGCACGTGCCTATGGTGGCGCTGATTTGTCAGGATATTTTGCAGTGGAGATGCCCCCATGCCAGTGATGCGCGAAACCGAGTTTCAGGGAGAGGTGACCTGGATCGGCTATGTTCCGGCTGCCACCGGTGGGCTGCGGTCCGAACAGCAGGATCAGCTGACGCTGGGCTTTGACGGTATCGCGGGTGAGCGCCACGAAGGTGCCTTGCGGGCCTCCTGTGTGCGGGTGCGCAACCTGCATCCCGAGGGCACGGAAATCCGAAACCTGCGCCAGATCAGCATCCTGTCGGAAGAAGAGCTGGCGTTGATCGCCGCTGATATGGGGATGGAGCGGATTGATCCCGTCCACCTTGGCGCGACGCTGGTGCTGCGCGGTATTCCCGACCTCAGCCATCTGCCGCCGTCCAGCCGGTTGCAGGGGCCGGATGGGGTGACCCTGACGGTGGATATTGAAAACCGTCCCTGCATTTTCCCGGCCAAGGAAATCGAGAAGGACCACGCGGGCTTTGGTCCGAAGTTCAAGCCAGCAGCCACCGGCAGACGCGGTGTGATGGCCTGGGTGGAACGGCCCGGCGTGCTGAAAGCGGGGGAAACCCTGCGCCTGTTTGTGCCGGATCAACCGGCCTGGGCGCCCTGAGGCCCGGCTTGAGTCGGGCCAATCTGCCCATCGGGGTTGCGTATAGGCGTCGGCCTGACACGATTGGCGATCTTTGGCTGCCCTAGGGTGAGTGAACGCCGTTTCAATGCCTGATCATGTCGGAAATCACGCGCATCGAATGTCGCAGAAGGGCTAAGTCTTGCGGGAAACCGGCACGGCTGTGCCTGTCCATTCGAGACCTCACAATTCAGGAACCCGGCCATGAGCTACAAGAGTGACATCGAAATCGCCCGCGAGGCGCAGAAGCGTCCGATCCAGGAAATCGGTGAAAAGGTCGGCATCTCCAGCGACGATCTGCTGCCCTATGGCCACGACAAGGCGAAGGTGAGCCAGGAGTTCATCAACTCGGTGCAGTCGAAGGAAGACGGCAAGCTGATCCTGGTGACCGCGATCAACCCGACCCCGGCGGGCGAAGGCAAGACCACCACCACCGTGGGTCTGGGCGACGGCCTGAACCGCATCGGCAAAAACGCGATGATCTGTATCCGCGAAGCGAGCCTCGGCCCGAACTTCGGTATGAAGGGTGGCGCCGCAGGTGGCGGTTACGCACAGGTTGTTCCGATGGAGGAAATGAACCTCCACTTCACCGGTGACTTCCACGCCATCACCTCTGCCCACTCGCTGCTGTCGGCGATGATCGACAACCACATCTACTGGGGCAATGAGTGCGAAATCGACATCCGTCGTGTGGCATGGCGTCGTGTGGTCGACATGAACGACCGCGCCCTGCGTCAGATCACGGCTTCGCTCGGTGGGGTGTCGAACGGCTTCCCGCGCGAAACCGGCTTTGACATCACCGTGGCGTCCGAAGTCATGGCGATCCTCTGCCTGGCCAACGACCTCAAGGATCTGGAAAAGCGTCTGGGCGACATTATCGTGGCCTATCGCCGCGACAAGACCCCGGTCTACTGTCGCGACATCAAGGCAGAAGGCGCAATGACCGTTCTGCTGAAAGACGCGATGCAGCCGAACCTGGTGCAGACCCTGGAAAACAACCCGGCGTTTGTCCACGGTGGCCCGTTTGCGAACATCGCACACGGCTGTAACTCCGTGATCGCAACCAAGACCGCGCTGAAAGTCGCCGACTATGTCGTCACCGAAGCAGGCTTTGGTGCGGATCTTGGTGCCGAGAAGTTCATGAACATCAAATGCCGTAAGGCAGGCATCGCACCGTCCGCGGTTGTGCTGGTTGCCACCGTGCGCGCAATGAAGATGAACGGCGGTGTGGCCAAGGCGGATCTGGGCGCTGAGAATGTCGACGCCGTAAACTCCGGTTGTGCCAACCTTGGTCGCCACATCGAGAACATCAAATCCTTTGGTGTGCCGGTTGTTGTCGCAATCAACCACTTCGTGACCGACACTGATGCGGAAGTGGAGGCCGTTAAAGCCTACGCCGCCACCCATGGTGTTGAAGCGGTTCTGTCGCGCCACTGGGAACTGGGATCTGAAGGCTCGGCACCGCTGGCCGAAAAAGTCGTGGAAATCATCGAAGGTGGCTCGGCTAACTTTGCACCGATCTACCCCGATGACATGCCGCTGTTTGAGAAGATCGAAACCATCGCCAAGCGCATCTACCGTGCTGACGAGGTTCTGGCCGACAACAAGATCCGCAACCAGCTGAAAGAATGGGAAGAAGCAGGTTATGGCAACCTGCCGGTCTGCATGGCGAAAACCCAGTATTCTTTCTCTACCGATCCGTCTCTGCGCGGCGCACCAACCGGCCATTCGGTTCCTGTCCGTGAAGTACGTCTGTCGGCGGGCGCCGGTTTCATCGTCGCAGTCTGCGGCGAGATCATGACCATGCCGGGTCTGCCACGTAAACCTGCGTCGGAAAGCATCCGCCTGAACGACGATGGCCAGATCGAAGGCTTGTTCTAAGGCCTGAAATAGGCAATCTGCGGCCCGGGGAGCCTCCCCGGGCCGCAGGAGTTTGAAGATGACTGACCGACACCCGCCACAAGACTGTGCTGATATGCCAGCACTGCGGCAGCAGATCGACAGGCTGGACCGGGATCTGATTGCGCTGCTGGCCGAACGGGCGGGCTATATCGACCGCGCGATCGCGCTGAAGACGGCCAACAACTGGCCTGCGCGCATTCCGGCCCGCGTCGAAGAGGTGGTTGCAAACGCCCGGACCACGGCCAGCGCTGCGGGGCTAGACCCCGATCTGGTCGAGAGCCTGTGGCGCCAGCTGGTAGAATGGTCGATTGCCCGTGAGGCACGGGTGATCCGCGAGGAGTAACGCGCAGCCCCATGTGGCGCGCAGCAAGAGGACAAAAGCAATGGCAGCGAATATCATCGACGGGAAGGCCTTTGCCGCCACCGTACGTGAAAAAGTGGCAGGCCACGTGGCCCGGCTGAAGGAAGAGCACGACATCACCCCCGGTCTGGCCGTGGTGCTGGTGGGCGAAGACCCGGCAAGCCAGGTCTATGTGCGCTCCAAAGGCAAGCAGACCGTCGAAGTTGGCATGAATTCCTTTGAGCACAAGATGGATGCCGACACCTCTGAGGCGGATCTTCTGGCGGTTGTTGACACGCTGAACAACGACCCCTCGGTCCATGGTATTCTGGTTCAGCTGCCGCTGCCCGGCCATTTGAACGAAGACCTGATCATCAATTCCATTGCGCCGGAGAAGGACGTGGACGGGTTCCACATTTCCAACGTGGGTCTGCTGGGCACGGGTCAAAAGAGCATGGTGCCCTGCACGCCGCTGGGCTGCCTTATGATGCTGCGCGACTACCACGGCTCGCTGTCGGGCATGGAGGCGGTTGTGATTGGCCGTTCCAATATCGTCGGCAAACCGATGGCGCAGCTCCTCTTGGGGGACAGCTGCACCGTGACCATCGCGCATTCCCGCACCAAGGATCTGCCGGATGTTGTTCGCCGCGCGGATATCGTGGTTGCCGCTGTGGGCCGCCCGGAAATGGTGCCGGGCGATTGGATCAAGGAAGGCGCCACCGTGATCGACGTGGGCATCAACCGTATCCCCGCGCCTGAAAAGGGCGAAGGCAAGATGAAGCTGGTGGGGGATGTGGATTACGCCAGCTGCGCCGAGCGCGCAGGCGCGATCACCCCGGTGCCCGGCGGCGTTGGCCCGATGACCATTGCCTGCCTGTTGGCCAACACCGTGACCGCCTGCTGCCGCGCCAATGGGCTGGCAGAGCCGGAAGGCCTGACTGCGTAAATCCTGCGCAAAACCACAATGGTAACATTTGATACTCCCGTCGGATGCCTCCCCTCTCAGCGGCAAAGCCGCCTGACGAGCAGCGGGCGGGAGTATTTTTTGGAAAGGTGACGGGTAGTGGCGCTTAGACCGACACTGGCACCATTGTGCCCTGCAGAAGGGCGATCAGTTTTTCCTCTGCGCCGGTGATGGCATAGACTTCGGCGGTGACGATGATCAGGCGGCGGCCGGGTTTGATGACCTTGCCGGTGGCGCGCAGCAGATCGCCCGCGCCCGGTGCGAGGAGGTTGATCTTCATCTCGGCTGTCATGACCTCGCTGTCCGCAGGCATCAGGGTGAGGGCGGCGTAACCTGCGGCACTGTCACCGATGGCAAAGCTGAGGGCGGCATGGGCCACCCCGTGTTGCTGGCGGCTGCCCGGCAGGATGGGCGCGGAGATGGTGACGGTGCCTTCGCCGACCTCTGCAATATGTGCGCCCAGCGTCTGCATCATGGTCTGTTTGGCAAAGCTGTCGCGGATGCGCTGTTCGATCATGGCGGTCCCTTTCACATGTGCAGCCAGCATAGACCACGCATGCTGCCATGGGGATGTGACGCTGCGCGCAGATCTAGCGCAGAGGGTCAGCGCGGCATCGGGCAGGGCAGCGGGCGCGGGCCGGTGAGAATTGCCAGAGCCCGTGGCGACATCAGATCCCGCAGCGCCTCATGGGTGGTGCAGAGGCCGCCGGTATAGGTGCCGAAGGCGGGCAGGATCAGGCGCTGATGATCGGCGAGAAATGCCGGTCTCGCGTTGCCACGCAGGCGGGCCTTGGGGTGGTAATGCCCGGAGATTTCAGCGGTGACGTCTGTTGCGCTCTCGCTTGTAAATGCGGGGTCGGCGATGTGACGAAACAGCAGCGGGCCGAGGGTCAGGCTGTCATGTGCCTCGCCCGCCAACCCGGTGGGGGCGGGGTCATGGTTGCCGGTGATCCAGATCCAGCGGTGGGCCGCGATCAGCTGGTCGAGACGGGTTTGGTCGGCATCCGACAAGGCTGCGGTTGCGGCATTATCGTCGAAACTGTCGCCGAGGCAGATGATCGTTTCGGGGCTTATCTGGTCGATCGCCGCTGCGAGACGCTCAAGCGTGTCGCGAGTCTCATAGGGGGGCAGGGCGGTGCCGCCGCGTCTGAGCTGGCGTTCGGATTTTCCCAAGTGAAGATCGGCGACGCAGAGCAGTCTGCGCGCCTGCCACCAGAGCGCGCCGGAGCCAAGCGCTGTGAGCTGCTGGCCTGCGAGGGAGAAATCATAGCCGGTCATGGCTGCTCTGATCGCTGGTTTTGCGGGACGGTGCAAGTCTGTCGATCGGGAGTCAAAGCTCTGGTGCAGCCGGGGCTTCAAGCGCTGCCAGACCGGCGAGGCGCATCAGGTCTTCGGTCTCGCGTTGCAGCAATTTTTCCTGTGCCGCGCCTTTTACCGGGACCTTGCCGACCTCAAGCAGCAGGGGGGCTGCAAGGGGCGAGATCTGCGACAGGCGGTTGAGGGTGATGTTTCCGTTGATGCGCGTTAGCATCTCCTCAATACGGCCGAAATCCACCAGACCGCCAAGCGCCTCCTGCCGTGTGATGTCCAGAAGCAGGTGATCGGGATCATATTTGCGCAATGTGTCGTAGAGGATGTCAGAGGAGAACGTCGCCTGACGGCCGTTCTTGCGCTGGCCGGGGGTATTGCGTTCGATGAGGCCTGCGATATTGGCCACTGCGCGAAAGCTGCGTTTCATCACCGCGTTGTCCGCCAACCAGCCGTCAAGACCGGCGCGCAGTTTGTCCGGGTCGAACAGCGGTGCAGGGTCGTCAACCGGGCTAAGACCCCAGATCAGCGTGGCATAATCGGTGGCGACAAAGCCCAGTGGGTCGAGCGACAGCTCCTCCATGCGTTTGGTCAGCAACAGACCGAGGGTCTGCATCGCATTGCGCCCGGCAAAGCCGTAGATGCAAAGGTGTTCGCGGCCCCGGAAGGGGAAGCTTTCGAGCAGCAGCTGGCCCCGGCGGGGCATCTGCGAGACCTCCCGTTGCAAGGCCAGCCAATCAGCGGTGTGCGGTGGCAGATCGGGCCAGCTGTCGCGTTGCAGGATATCCAGAATGCGGGTGCTGAGCTGGGTCGAGGTGGCAAATTTGGTGCCGGAGAAGACCGCCACCTTGGGCGTCTTGCTGGCATTGCGACTGACCTCCACCGTCATTTCACGCAAGGATTCATAGCGTACCACCTGCCCACCGATGAGAAAGGTATCTCCGGGGGTCAGAGTGGCGGCAAAGGCTTCCTCGATTTCCCCAAGCGGTTTGCCACCACGGCTGCGTTTGAGCCTGACCTTCAAAAGATCGGCGTCCTGAATGGTGCCAATGTTCATGCGGATGCGGCGGGTGGCGCGGGGGTCGCGCAGCTGCCACAGTCCGTCCGGGCGTTGCAGCAGCCGTTGCCACTGATCATAGACCCGGAGGGCGTAGCCTCCGGTGGCGCAGAAATCGAGACAGGCGTCGAATTCCGCCCTTGTAAGGCTGGCATAGGCGCCGGCTCCCGTGATCTCGGCATATAGCTCATCGGCGGCGAAGGGACCGGCGCAGGCGCGGATCAGGATGTGCTGACACAGGACGTCGCGGGGGCCGGGGGGGCGTGGGGTTCCGTCCAGCGTGCCTGCCTCCACCGCCTCAAGAGCGGCGCGGCATTCGACCACCTCAAACCGGTTGGCAGGCACCAGAAGCGCCTTGGAGGGGGCGTTGTAGCGGTGGTTGGCGCGTCCGATGCGCTGGACCAGCCGTTTCACGTTCTTTGGCGCGCCAATCTGGATCACCAGATCGACGTCCCCCCAGTCGATCCCCAGATCAAGCGAGCCGGTGCAGACCACCGCGCGCAGATCGCCGCGGACCATGGCGGCCTCTATCCGTTCCCGCTGCACCCGATCAAGCGAGCCGTGGTGGATGCCAATCGGCAGCGCGTCATCATTGGCGAGCCAGAGATTGCGAAAGAAGATTTCGGCCTGGGCGCGGGTGTTGTGAAAGATCAGCGTGGTTCTGTGCGCCTTGATCTGTTCCAGCACGGCAGGGATGGCATGGGCCGCGCCGCCACCAGCCCAGGGCGGGGCCGCGTCGGTGTGCAGCATCCGGATGTCGGGGGCGGGGCCGGGATCGGCCATCACGATGTTGCAGGGATCCGGGTGGCGGGCCAGATATTGCGCGATGGCGGCGGGGTCATCGACGGTGGCCGAAAGGCCGACGCGGCGCATGTCGGGACAGATCGCCTGTAGTCGGGTCAGGGCGAGCATCAGTTGATCGCCCCGTTTGCTCTCGGCGAGGGCGTGGATTTCGTCCAGTACCACCCGTTTCAGCCCCGCAAACATGCGTGGTGCGTCCTCGTAAGAGGTGAGCAGCGCGAGGCTTTCTGGCGTGGTGAGCAGAATATGCGGTGGGTCGGCGCGCTGGCTGCGCTTGCGGCTGGCGGGGGTGTCACCGGTGCGGTCATCAATGCGGATGGGCAGGCCCATGTCCTCAACCGGGGTGCGCAGGTTGCGTTTGATATCCGCCGCCAGTGCCTTCAGCGGCGAGACATAGAGCGTGTGCAGACCCTGGTGGTCGCCGGTGGCGAGATCAGCCAGCGTTGGCAGGAAACCAGCCATAGTTTTGCCACCACCGGTGGGGGCAATCAGCAATGTCGCCGGATCATCGGCGCGCGCCAGCATCTCTTGCTGGTGGGGATGAATGGTCCAGCCACGGGTGCTGAACCAATCCGTGATGACATCGGGAAGCCTGCTCATCCGACTTATGTAGGCGCGGTGGCAGAACTTTTCTAAAAGTTCTGGCCAAAGTTTTCAAAAAACTTTGGGGTGGCTCATTTGACGATGTGTTCGTCCTTCACGAACATATTGGCCCAGGCGCGGTCGATGAGGTCGGGAGACATCTGGTAGGGGATGCCTTCGAAATCGCAGATCGCCTTCATCTGGTCGATCAGGAACACCGGCTGATAATTGGCGTAGATATTGTCGATGGTCGGGTATTTGTGTTTGAGCAGGTGCACCAGCGCGGTCTCATCAAGCGGGATGCCTTTTTTCTGCGCGACCATGGCAAAGATCTTGAGGAAGTTTTCCTGATCGGGGCCGTCGATTTTGATCTTGAAGAAGATCCGGCGCAGGGCGGCCTGATCGAAGATTTCATTGGGGTGGAAGTTGGTGGAGAAAATCACCAGCGTGTCGAATGGCACTTCGAATTTCTCGCCCGATTGCAGGGAGAGGATATCGCGTCCCTCTTCCAGCGGCACGATCCAGCGGTTGACCAGCGCCTGCGGTGATTCCGCCTGCCGGCCAAGGTCATCAACGATGAAGATGCCGCCGGTGGATTTCAGCTGCAGCGGTGCCTGATAGGTGCGTGCGGTGGGGTTGTAGACCAGATCCAGCATCGACAGGGACAGCTCGCCGCCGGTGACAACCGTGGGGCGTTCACACATCACATAGCGGCTGTCAAAGCGGCGCGCACGGCGCAGGCTGTTGGGGTCGTCCTCTGGCAGGGGCACGGCGGTGTGCACGATGGGATCATAGACCGTGATCACCTGACCGGCATATTCTATGGCGCGGGGCACATAGACATGGTCCCCCAGCGCGTCGCGGATGCCGTTGGAGATGGAGGATTTACCGTTGCCGGGTGGGCCATACATCAGGATTGAGCGACCGGCGCTGACGGCGGGGCCGAGGTGATCGAGCAGGCTGTCGGGCAGCACCAGATGCCCCATCGCGCCCAAAAGCTGCTGACGGGTGACCAGAATATTGCGGATCGACTGGCGTTTGACCTGCTCGCGGTAGATGTCCAGCGGCACCGGCATGGCGCCGTAGTATTCCGACTGGCTGAGAGCATCCAGCGCGCGGGCCTTGCCTGCGTCGGTCAGCTGATAGCCCATTTCGTTGCCGCTGTTGGCGTTCAGTGTGCCGGTGGCTTCCAGCAGTTTCTGTTCGCGGGCGATATCCACGAGTTCCTGTGTCACCGGACTTGGCAGGCAGATGGCGGCAGCGATTTCGCTGACGTTTTCGCAGGTCTTGCGGAAGATCGTTTTCAGCAGGATATCCCGCATCATCACCAGGGGGAGCTGCATCTGCTCCAGCCCGCGCGGGGAGGGGGGCGCCATTACGGCGGATGTCTGCATGTTCATGCTGCGGCCTGCCTGTCTCGGTTGCACAAATGCGCGCCTCCTGGCGTGCGGAACTGTCAGGCAAGAGTTTATTCAGCACTGTGGCACAAGCGGGGCAAAGCTGGTGCATTTCCGCGAAGGGGCGGGGCAGATGCAGCGCATTTTAGGAAAGCTGCGGGGCGTCGGGGACGTGCTTAGACAGGGGCGGTCTGGCCCAGCTGGCTGCCCAGCACCAGATAAAACACCAGCGTCCCACCAAGGCAGAGCCCCATGGGGAATTTGCTGCCGACATCCCAGCTCTTCCAATGGGGGGCGAGACGGCGCAGGGGCGTGTATTTGGCAATGCGATGCGTCAGGAAGCCAGCCAGCAGCATAGCGGAGAAAATCATCACCACCACAGACAGATCGCCAAAGACCACAAAGGGGGCTGCGGCCCCGGCAAATTTGGCGTCCCCCGCCCCGACCATACCCGCGCTGTAGCATAGGAAACCAAGGCCGATGCCGATGGGCAGATGCAGCAACTGCCAGCCATAGTCCGTCCAGCTCATCAGGAAGGGGCCAACAATGACAAAAATCGCACCGAGAAGATCCACCGTCCAGTTGGGGATGCGCATATGGCGCAGGTCATTGAGCGCGACCACACAGCAGAGCGGCACGACGAAGGGCAGAAACCACAGGGCGACATGGGCCGAGATCAACATGGACAGCAGGCTCCGGTATCAGCCGTTTTCCAGCGCTGCAAGCGCGCGGGCGGCGGCATCGAAATGCTGCGGGTGGGTGGAGATCGCCTGACGCAGCAGGCTTTCGCCGGTCTGGACGTCGCCCTGTTTCACAGCCGACAGCGCCAGCGTGTGCAACAGCTGGGCGCGTTCGGTCTGATCCATCGGGATCACCGGCAGGGTGTAGTTGCGCTGCGCGCCACGGGCCAGCACCAGATTGTTCTTGGCGGTGAACAGCGATTGATCCTGACGGATGGCGTCGCCGAACAGGCGCTCGGCCTCGGCATAATCGCCACGGGTCAGTTTGGAGTAACCCCAGTTGTTCATCACGCGGGCGGGCTGCGTCGTGAGGCCAACAGCGGTCTGGTAAAAGCTGTCGGAGCGTTTCCAGTTCTGTTCGGAATCGGCAACCATCGCCTCCAACCGGTAGCGTTTGAAGGTCTCGTGGGTGGGCGGCACCTTGTCGAGCGTGGCGCGGGCCTCGTCCCAGTTGCTGGTGCGGATCAGCGCGTCGGCCAGTTCGACGCGGTCAGCATCGGTGGCCTCGGGGAGGGAGATGACCTTTTTCCAGGCGGTGACCGCCTCGGTGTTGCGCTTGGCGCGGATCAGCGAAAGCGCCAGCCCACGGTTGAGGTCAATCCGGTCGGGGGCGGATTTCACGGTGCGCTGGAAATAGGTGACGGCCTCATTCGGGTCGGCAACCGTCAGCATCACATCGTTGAGATTGCTCTCGTCGACCACGTTCACCTCTTGAAAGGCGCGGTCCACGGCTTCGGTATCGTCCTTGGCGCAGGCCGACAGGACAAGCCCACCGACCAGACATGCGGATACGAAAATCTGCTGGCGCATTTTTTGCGTCCTCTGTGCTGCTCTGCCTCTAGGCCTTGCGTCACCGGGACGTGCGAATCAGGTAACTGCCCCCTCCGCGCTGCACCAATGCGTAGCCTTTTTGTTGCGGATCACTATGCGTGCTCTGGTCAAGTTTTGCGAGGGCAAGGCGGAAATTTTCGCGGATTGCGTCACTTTCGCCATTATCAAGTGCGAAGGCACGGCGCAGGATCTGCTCGGCCTCCGGGTATTTTTGCCGTTCCATCAGCACCACGCCGAGGTTGTTCATGGCGGCTGGCCAGTCCGGATCGCGTTCCACCGCGCGGCGCAGATGGGTTTCGGCCTGCCCCAGACGCCCCAGTCCCAGATTGGCGGTGCCAAGGCCGGAGAGCACCTCGGCGCTGAGGCCGTCCTCTAGTGCGGCACGGGTGAAGGCGTCCAGCGCCAGCTCATATTCCGCCGCAGCCATCAGCCGATGTCCGACAATGAGGCCGCTTTCGGCGGTGCCACGGGGATCAACGCCGGGCAAGGCCGGGCCGCCCAGTGGATCCTTCGGGTCCGGTTTGCCACCCGGCGACATGCAAGCCGCCACCAACGCAAGCGCGAGGGTGGCGGTGATCAGCCGACAGAGACGGGACGGGATGGCCCAACCCAATGTCATCATGTGTTATTTGCTCATATTGCCCAGATTGGCGATGCCCTGCGCTGAAGGCCCGACCAGAATGATCAGCAGCGGCGGCACCGTAAGGGTCATTGTGGCAAGGGTCATTTTGGTTGGCAACTTGTTTGCGGCCTCTTCGGCGCGCATCACCCGTTTGTCCCGCATTTCGCCGGCGTAGACCCGCAGCGCCTCGGCAATTGAGGTGCCGAAGGTGGCCGATTGGATCATCACGGTCACAAAGGAGGACACATCCTGCACACCGCAGCGGGTGCCCATGTCGCGCATGACCTTGTCCTTGTCCTTACCGGCCTTCATTTCCTGGGCCACAATGTCGAATTCATCAGCGAGCGCCGGGTAGGAGGCATGGAGTTCCTTGGCCACGCGCACGATGGCCTGATCCAGCGACTGGCCAGCCTCAACGCAGACCAGCATCATGTCGAGCGCGTCGGGAAAACCGGAGGTGATCTCTTGCTTGCGCTCTTCGATGCGGCGAGTGATCCAGTATTTCGGCAGCATATAGGCGGCGGCACCGGGGCCGATGATGCGGATCACCATCTGCTGGCTGTCATACTCCATGTCCGCATTCAGCACGTAGACGTAAAACAGACCCAATGCGAGACCGATCAGCCCCAATGCGAACTGGGCAAAGTGGAAGAACCGAACCGAATCCTTGGACTGGTAGCCGGCCTGACGCAGCTTCAGCTCCATCTTGGAGAGTTCGGCGGCGTCCTGTGGTTCCAGAAAGGACGCGAATTTCTGCAGCTGTTCGTTGCGATCGGCCTGCCGCAGGCGTTCCTTCTTGGGTTTGGTCTGGGTGCTGGCAGACATGCTTTTCTGCAGCTTCTTCAGCGGGTCCTCTGGCTGGTTCAGCAGTAGAGGAATGGCCAGCAGGATCATGAAGAGGCCAATGAGGCCAACCACCAGAAGCGGGCCGAAGGGGCCGAGGTGTGTTACCAGCAGGTCATTGATATCGCTTAGGGATGTCATGGATTTTGCCTCACACCTTGATGTTTGTCAGCATGCGCATGACAAAGAGATTGACGGTCAGCATGGCGCCGACAACGAAACAGGCGGGGATGAACCAGGGATGGTCGATCACGCTGTCATAGTAGCCGGGGTCCTTGGCCAGAATGCCGCCCAGACAGAACAGCGGAAAGCCGGAGAGGAATTTGCCGGACCACTGCGCCTCGGCGGTGATGGCCTTCACGCGGCGGAACAGGCGGAAGCGGGCGCGGATCACCTTGGCCAGACCGGCCAGCACCTCGGCGAGGTTACCACCGGATTGCTGCTGGATGGTCACCGCGACGGCGAGGAAGCGCATGTCTTGCATGTCCAGCCGTTCGGCCATTTCCTTCAGCGCCTCGCCCACATCGCGGCCATAAGCGCTTTCGTCGGCGATGACGCCGAATTCGGTGGCCAGCGGGTCCTCAACCTCATTGGCGACGATCTGCACGGCAGAGGAAAACGGGTGGCCGACGCGCAGGGAGCGTACCATCAGTTCGACGGCATCGGGCAGCTGTTCTTCGATCATGGCCATGCGTTTGGCGGCTTTTTTGTTGACCCAGAAGAACACCGCGCCGACGCCGATGATCACCGAGGCCAGCAGGCGCAGCGGCAGTTCGGCGCTGGTGCCGACACTGAGACCGACAAAGGCGATGGCAGCGACGCCGCCCATGATCAGGATCAGCTGACGTGGTGAGAAGGCAATGGCCGCCTTCTGCGCGCGTTCAGCCAGCAGCGAATAGAGCGGGATCGACTTGGCGCTCATGTGCTGGCGCATTTCCTTGCGCAGCTGTTCCAGCACTTGTTCGCGGTTGCCGCCTTTATCCATCATCTCAAGGCGGCGGTTGACGCGGCTGTTGAGGCTGATGGATTTGCCGAATGTCACCAGATAGAGACCTTCGACCAGCACCAAGACGCCGATGAAGATCAGACCATAGATGATTGGTTCTGCACTCAGTTGCATCAGCGCGCCTCCATCACGGTGGGTTCATAGATCGAGGACGGCAGGTCATAGCCCCAGAGGCGGAAGCGCTCGGAGTAGTGGCTGCGCACGCCGGTGGCGGTGAAATGGCCGATGATCTTGTTCTCAGGCGTGAGGCCCACGCGCTGGAACCGGAAGATTTCCTGCATGGAGATCACATCACCTTCCATGCCGGTGATTTCGGTGATGGAGGTCATGCGGCGGGAACCGTCCTGCAGGCGCGAGGCCTGCACGATGATGTTGACGGCAGATGCGATCTGGCTGCGCACCGCCTTGATGGGCATTTCGATGCCGGCCATGGCGATCATGTTTTCCAGGCGCGAGATGCCGTCGCGGGCAGAGTTGGCGTGGATCGTGGTCATAGACCCGTCATGGCCGGTGTTCATCGCCTGCAACATGTCGATGACTTCCTCGCCGCGGGTCTCGCCCACGATGATCCGGTCCGGGCGCATCCGCAGGGCGTTTTTCAGACAGTCGCGGGGGGAAACCTCGCCGCGACCCTCGACGTTGGGCGGGCGGCTTTCCATCCGGCCCACATGGGTCTGTTGCAGCTGAAGTTCCGCCGTATCCTCAATGGTCAGGATACGTTCGGCGTTGTCGATGAAGGACGATAGCGCGTTGAGCGTTGTGGTCTTACCAGAGCCGGTACCACCGGAGACGATGACATTCAGGCGCGTGGAGACCGCGGCCTGAAGATAGGCGGCCATCTCCTCGGTGAAGGCGCCGAAGCTGACCAGATCATCAATGCCCAGCTTGTCCTTCTTGAATTTACGGATAGACACCAGCGAGCCATCAACAGCAACCGGCGGCACCATTGCGTTGAAACGCGAGCCGTCAGCAAGACGGGCGTCCACGTACGGGTTGCTTTCATCGACACGGCGTCCCACGGCTGAGACGATTTTGTCGATGATCCGCATCAGGTGCTTTTCATCCTTGAAGGTCACATCGCTGAGCTGGAGTTTGCCGTCACGTTCGACAAAGACCTGCTGCGGGCCATTGACCAGAATATCGTTGACGGTGTCGTCCTGAAGCAGGGTTTCCAGCGGGCCGAGGCCGGTGACCTCGTCATAGAGTTCCTTTGTCAGGGTCTGGCGGTCCTCGCGGTTGAGAACGATGCCTTTTTCCTCAAGGATCTCGGTGGCGATGGAGGAAATCTCAGCGCGCAGTTCCGCCTCGCTGGCGCGTTCCAGCGCGGCGAGGTTGAGGTTGTCCAGAAGCTCGCGGTGGAGCTGGATCTTGATCTCGCCCATCCGCTCCTTGCGCTTGCGTTCCTTGTCCGCCGGGGCGGCCTCCGCAGCTGTACGGGCCATGGGTTTGCGCATGCTGGCGGCCGGGGCGGGGGCCTTTTGCGGCGCGGGCGCGGCCGCAGGGGCCGGCTGCGCGGCAGCGCGTGGTGTGGCAGACTGTTTTTTGTACTTGGAGAACATGGAAAGAACGCCCCTGGTTAAATCTGGGTTCAGGCCGCAGCTGCGTCGCTTTGACCGAGGTCATGCAGCGATTGGGCCAGTTTCAGAATTTCCTTGCGCAGTGGGTTTTTGGCCGCTGAACTGGCCAGCGGATTGCCATGATCGGAGCTCTGCGCCACCTGCTTGCCGCCATCGGGCAATTGCAGGTCGATGGAAATGCCCAAGGATTCCGCCATGCGTTTCACACGGCTCTTGCCACTCAGGTCCGTGAATTTCGGAGCCCGGTTCAGCGCAAACCGCAGTTTTTCAAACGGCAGGTCCTCGGATTGCAGCGCCCGTTTCAGGCGCAGCGCGTTCTGCGCCGACCGCATGTCCAGCTCCACCATGGAGAAATAGACATGCGCCATATTGAGAATGGTTTCCGACCACTGCACCAGCGTGTGGGGCATGTCGATGACCACAAAATCGAAGTGACTGCGCGCCAGCGTGACCACCCGCTCGATATCTTCAGGGGTGATGAACTCCAGCGGGATCATATCCACCGGCGCGGTCAGTACCTGCAGCTTGTCCTCATAGGTGACCAGCGCCTGACCAAAGACATCTTCGTCGAGGTTTTCGGTGTCGCTGAGCATCTCCATCACCACTTCGCGGCGCGGCAGGTCGAGGTAGGTTGCGACCGAGCCATATTGCAGATCGAAGTCGAGGAGACAGACACGGGGTGTCTCGCTGGTGGAGAGCTGCGCCAGCTCCCAGGCGAGGTTGACGGCCAGTGTGGTCGAACCGCTGCCGCCGGCCAGACCGTGGCAGACGATGACGGCGCCATCGCGCTGACTTCCGGTTTTAAGCACGTGCTGGGGTTCGGCGGTGCGTTCGGCCTCTGCCAGGCGCAGGCGCTCAATGGCGGCTTGGAGTTCGCCTTCCGGCAGAGGGTAGGGGATGAATTCATCGGCGCCCTGACGCAGCAGGTTGTGCAGGGCGGCGGGGGTGACATCCTCGGCGATCAGGATCACCTTGATATTGCGGGTCTTTGCCTCGGTGATGATGGTGCCCATCAGCGGCAGGTTGTCCTCATCGCCGCTGTCCAGGGCGAGGGCGACAAATTCCAATGCTTCGGCTTCGCTTTGATTGAAGAAGGCCAGCGCCTCGGTGAAGCCCAGGTCGCCCCAGGATTCGCCCATTGTCGCTTCCATGTCTTCGATCAGCAGGTCGAAGTTCTGCACGTCCCGACTGATTGTACAGGCAACAATCGCATTCGCTTCTGTCTGCGGCATACCGCTGCTCATCACCGTTATCCTTCTCTCGGGGCGTGTCACGCCATATTGGCCGGACTACGCTAGCACGCACATCCTAATGATGGACGCACATTACCTCTTGAGAACAATGTCGGTGAAGATCTGGGCGAGATTGGGGCCAAGGCCGCCCATTTCTGGGGTATTCTTAATGAGGTCTAAACAGGGTTAACTGCTGCCAACCCTGTTTTGCCGCGCTTATTCGAGTGTGGTTTTGATCGAGCGCTCGCTGGTCAACGAGGTCCGTGGCACTGCACTTTCAATATACTCACGGTAGATGATCTGCGCGTATTTCCCATCAAGAACAGTGGGATGGCGCTTCAGGAAGCCGCTGACCTCAGTGACGGTACGGCGGTTGCGACGCTCGCGGTCAGAGGTCGGAATCAGGGGTTGGGTCTCGCCGAAGGAGACGACGGCCTGCAACCGGCTGCGGCTGATCCCGCGCCCGACAAGGTAGTTCACAGCTGCGCGGGCACGGCGCAGGCCAAGGGCCTTGTTGTAGCTGGCGGAGCCGACCGCATCGGTGTGACCAAAGACACGGAATCGCACCTCGGGGAATTGCCGGATCCAATGAGCCTGCTGATCCAGCACTGCGCGGGCATTGCCATCAAGCTGGGCACTGTCAAAGGCGAAGGTGATGGTGGTCGGCACCTCCTCGGCAAAGCGGGTGGCGAGCTGGATCGCGAAATCGCGTTCTCCGGCCATTACAGCTGCGTTGGAATTGGTGGCATTGCCAAAGACCGAGCGGTCCAGCGGTTCACCCGCCTCATACTCACAGGCGGCCACTGTCAGGGACAGGCCAAAGAGTGCTGCATATTTGATCATCTGCCCCATATCCTTCTGCTTAGTCCATCACATAGCCGTAAGAGCCGTTGAAGTCCTGCTTGGCCACTTCGCTGGCGGGGCCTTTCTGGCCCTTGGCCACCCGGCCCATCAGGAACAGTTCACTCTCACTTGGTGGGCGAATGCGATCGGTCGGCAGGCTCAGCGCCTCGCCGCGTGTCGGGGTCACCAGATGGGCGCTGACGATGATCACCAGTTCGGTCTGCGCGCGCTGATAGTTCGCGCTGCGGAACAGCGAGCCGAGGACGGGCACATCGCCAATCCACGGCAGCTGCGAGGAGTTGTCGCGGAATTCATCGCGGATCAGACCGGCAATTGCAAAGCTCTCACCATCGCGCATTTCAACCGTTGTCACGCTTTCCCGGCGCGAGAAGGCTGCGATGCTGAGGCCGTTCAGCTCAATCGAATTGGTCGGATCGATGGCGGAGACAGCGGCCTTCATCTCAAGATTGATCACATCCGCATCAACAACGCGGGGGATGAAGTTCAGCTCAATCCCGAAGGGTTTGAACTCAATTGTGATGACCCCGTCTTCCTGAGCGACGGGAATGGGATATTCGCCGCCAGCGAGGAATTTGGCCTCTTGGCCGGACAGGGCAGAGAGATTGGGTTCGGCCAGCGTGCGGACGACGCCCTTCTGTTCCAGTGCTTCCAGCAACAGGTTCACCTGAAAGGCCCCGGCATTGAAACCGAAGACAAAGGCACCGGTGTTGTCATTGGCCGCCGGAATATTGCCGGACAGGCTGTTGGTCAGCGCGCCTTGGGTGTTGAGGGTGCTGGTGCCGCCATTGACGCCGACGCTGTTGCCGCCCTTCACGCCGAGCGAGGCGCTGAGGGATTTGGAAACGGTGCGCTGCATTTCGGCAAAGCGCACCTTCAGCATGACCTGCTGCACGCCGCCGACGGACATCAGGTTGCTGACCCGTTCGGGGGCATAGCGTTCGGCCAGATCCAGCGCCCGCTGCAACCGGGCAGAGCTGGACACGACACCGGACAGAACGATGCCGTCATTGGCGGTGCGGACTTCGATCTTTTCGCCGGGCAGGATCTGCCGCAGACGTTCCTTGAATTCGCTGACATCGGCGGCAACGCGGACATCGACATTGGTGATCAGGCGGCCGGAGGCGTCGAGCAGGGTCAGCGTCGTCAGACCCGGCGATTTGCCCAATACGTAGATGGTGCGATCCGAAAGCGAGGAGATATCGGCGATGCTGGGGTTTGCGATGCTGAGTTCAGAGAAGGGTACGTCGCTTTCGACCACCACCGCCCGATTCATCGGCACCTCAAGATTGGCGGCGGTGCCCTTTTTGACCACGCGCAAGCCATTCCCCCAGGCTGCATCTGCAACCGGGAAACACACCAGCGAAAGCCCCGTGAGGGCCGCCGCAACATACCGTCTAAAAGCCATGTGACCTGCCTTTCCGATCACGCCTCGATACTGGGTCTTTTTGCCCATTCTTTGCGCCACTCTGCGCGCATCGGCGAATTTTTGCAAGAATCAAAGGCTTCCGGGGTGCAGCTACAGTGAGAGACCTGTGGAGTGTCGGCAACAATCACACAAAAACACCGCCCACTGAGGGACGGTGTTTGATATGTTATCCATCTGAAACCTTTGCAGGAATGCGCGGTCGCGGTTCAGTTGGTGCAGGGAATCGGGATCTCGACCACCTCGGCGCCGCGACGGGTGCGGATGGTGCAAACCTTTTCCTGCTCGGCCTGTTGTGGCGCCTCGATGGCGCCAAGTCCCAGCAGGCTGCGCTGATCCACCTCGATCACCGAGGCCACAGTATCATCGCCCGCGCCCACAAGCGACAGCGACAGCCGCCCGGTTGATTGCGCCTGCGCCAGCGCGGCCACCTGTTCGGGGCGTACGGCGGCAGTGACGGTACGCGCGATCACGGCGCCATCAAGATCGCCACCGGCGGTCTGATCAACGGCAATCAGTTCGATATTGGTCTGGATCAGACGGGTGAATTCGCCATTCCGCCCACCGTTCTGATCATTGAGCGAGCCAGTCCAGTAGACGTCGACATGGTCACCGGGGCGCAGAAAACCAGATACGCCAGAGGAGACGTCAACCCGGATTGCAAAGGCGCGCATGCCCTTGGACAGGCGCGAGGTGATGCCCGCGTCTTCACCGGGTTTGGTGACTTTGACCGCCAGAATCGCCTCATCCTTTTCCATGCGGCGCAGCACCACGCGATGATCATCGGGGTATTGCGGCGGGAACAGCGCATCCATGGTCAGGAAGGCACCTTCGGGAATGGCGTTCTCGGGCCAGCGAACGGAGCGGATATGCTCCTTGGTCAGCCGTTCGCCGTATTTCAGTTGCGTGTTGGCGATAAAGATATCGACCAACGGAATGTTCTCTCCCCGCGAGGCGCGCTCACGGGCGAGTTCGTTTTGGTAAGCGGTGATATAGTTCTTGGCCATCATCACAGCCCCCCCGGCGAGGGCGACTCCGACAATGAGGACAAGTCCGAATACTGCACGCATGGTGGTACCTCTCATCAAGGGCTGCCGGCGTTGCGGATGCAACACCGGTGCCTGGGTCGGTCAAACCGTTGCCTGAACCGGGCGTTCTGTCCCAGTGCTGCCGCCGATGCCTATCGCCACCGGCGGACAAGACGCGTTGCTGCGTCCCGATCAGCTAAACGACCAATTGGTCATATAGGCTGCCAGCAGGTCGGCCAGTCCCAATGCGCCATCCTCCATAGAGGCGGCGATGAGCACAACCAACCCAACGATCGCAGCGGTCAGAACCACCCAGTCAACGGTGACTGCGCCGTCGTCTTTGGCAATGAATTGCTTGAACCTGTTCATACTGGACCTCGCTAACCGAAGGTTCCTTTGGGCAAAGGGCCGCACCTTAGGCAAAAGGCGCGGCCCTCAAACTCGTCAGGTCAAAAGCGACTTAGGAGTCGGACGGACCTTTGGTGCCCAGGTAGGAGCCGGTCGCGGATGTCAGGTTCGACGCGCCGTTTTCGATCGAGGTGTAAACAACACCTGCCAGAGCGGCCACAGCAGCGGTCAGAACAACCCAGTCAACGGTCACGGCGCCAGAGTCGTCTTTACGGAAGTTTTTGATGAATTTGATCATGGTTCGTCCCTCCAAAGGATCTAAAAGTGTGTTTCAACCTTGCCGTACGTTTGTGAGCCTGCTCTCTCCTGCTCGGCTCTGTTCGACTTGGTGTGAGGCTATATAGCCAGCGGAGCGTGGCAGGATTTGGGCTGAAACACGGACTCATTTGCCCTACTTTAACTTTTCGCCAATGATCTATCTAAATACATGATTTCAAAAGATTATTAATTTTACTTCTTATCAACATCCGTGGCTCTGGGGCGGCAGATCTTGGTAAATATGGCAAATCTGCCAGAATCTGAGGCGCAAAACTGGATTTTTGTCGGCGCTTCAGCGAGTCTCGGCGGCGAAAAACAGAGGCAGAGCAGCCCGATGAGTCTTTGGCGATCCATTTCTGGCCGTTTGGCCTGCCGTGCATTGGCGGAACCGCGCAGAAAACCCCGAGTCGGCGGATGCGTCGCTGCGGGGCTGTGGTTGCGCAGTGGAGTGGCGGTGGTACTGGCCGTCTCCATCGCTGTCTGGGGCGGCGGTGCGGGAAAGAGCGGTGCGCAAGAAGCAAGCAAGGTGGCTCCGGCACCCTTCCCCAAATTTGAGGCAAAGCGGATACGCCCGCCCAAACCCGGTGCCAAGCAGCGCATCACCATTCAGATCGAACCGTCTGTTGTCGCGCCCACGGCGCCCGTGTCAGGAGATGACACCCCCGCGCCCGCGACGCAGACGGGGCGCTATACCGGGTTCTGGCAGAACATCTCTGACAAACTGGCGGAAGGCGGTCCGGGACGGCTGGCCCAGGCGCTGCGGGCGCTGGATGGTGATACACCGGTGGCGGCGCCCCGCTTGCAGCTGTTGCAGGATATCGCAGGCGAGCGCGGGGTGCAGATCCTGACTGCCAGTGTGGGGACTGACGTCTCGCCCGCATTGGTGCTGGCGGTGATCGCGGTGGAATCGGCAGGCAAGGCCGAGGCCATCAGCGGCGCGGGCGCGCAAGGGCTGATGCAGTTGATGCCGCACACGGCGGCACGGTTCGGGGTCAGTGACGCCCTGGACAGTGGCGAGAACATCGCGGGGGGCGTGAAATACCTCAACTGGCTGATGGGAGAGTTCAACCACGATCCGATTCTGGTGCTGGCAGGGTATAATGCAGGCGAAGGTTCGGTGCGCAGCCACGCGGGCGTACCGCCCTTTGCTGAGACGCGCGATTACGTGCCCAAGGTTCTGGCGGCGTTTCAGGTGGCGCGCGGTCTTTGTATGACACCACCGGAACTGATCACCGATGGCTGTGTCTTTCGCCAGATGAAGTAGACGCAGGTCTAGGGGGCTGAGGCTCTCGCAGTTTTTTGGAAAATTGTCGCGATCTGACTGCCGGGATCATTTTTTCGCCCGATTTGGCTGATTTACGACAGGGGTATTCTACCTGAAGTAAATTATGGAGACAGGCATTGGAGTTAGGTATTGATCCGACGGCATTGGCTGCGGGGTCACATGCGGTGACTGACAATATTGTCATGTTCGGCACCATCGCATTTGTTGGTTTTTTCGGGCGGCTGATCTTTGTGGCTTTTGGTCCGGGGCTGGCAAATGCCAATCCGCTCGGCAACTTTTCCGGCTATGGCCATATTCTGGTGGCGGTGGCGCTGTTTGCCGGTGCGCTGCATCTGTCGGGCAAAACCGTCAAGGCGCAGGTGCTGTTCAAGCGGCATCTCGTGGATCCGGTTGTTGTGACCGTGCTGGGACGCGACAGCTGCGATCTGGCCAGTGACAGCTATTGTGTGCTGGTGTTCGAGGCGGGCCGCGAGATGAGCGTCAACTGGTACGACAAACGCGTCTATATGTATGAGATCCTGAACCCGGCGGAATTGCCGTTGTGGTCCTCCTTGCGGCCACGGGGGCGACCAAATTTGCCGCCACAAGATCAGCTTGCCGACGTGTAGAATGAAAAACGGCCCGTCAGATTATCTGGCGGGCCGTTTCAATTATGCGGTGCCTTACGGCGATCAGTTGACGATGGTCGCTTGTGTTGCCGCGCGCAGCTCATCCTCGCTGACGCCCTCGGCGGTCTCGACGATTTTCAGACCGCCTTCGACCACATCCAGCACGCCAAGATTGGTGATGATGCGATCCACAACGCCCTTGCCGGTCAGCGGCAGGGTGCAGTCTTTCAGCACCTTGCTGTCGCCGTGCTTGTTGGTGTGGTCCATGACCACAACCACACGTCCGACGCCCGCGACCAGATCCATCGCGCCACCCATGCCCTTCACCAGCTTGCCGGGGATCATCCAGTTTGCCAGATCACCGTTTTCGGCCACTTCCATCGCGCCGAGGATCGCCATGGCGATCTTGCCACCGCGGATCATCGCGAAGGACTGCGCGCTGTCGAAATAGGCGGTCTGCGGCAGTTCGGTGATGGTCTGCTTGCCGGCGTTGATCAGGTCTGCATCCTCCTCGCCCTCAATCGGGAAGGGGCCCATGCCCAGCATGCCGTTCTCCGATTGCAGCGTCACGTTGACGCCTTCGGGGATGTGGTTGCTGACCAGCGTCGGAATGCCGATGCCGAGGTTCACATACCAGCCGTCCTGCAGTTCCTGTGCCGCGCGGGCGGCCATTTGATTGCGGTCCCATGCCATGTCGCGGTCTCCTTACTGTGCTGCGGGGCGCGTGGTGCGCTGTTCGATGCGTTTCTCGTGATCGCCTTGAATGATGCGATGCACATAGATGCCGGGCAGGTGGATCGCATCTGGATCGAGGCTGCCGACGGGGACGATTTCCTCAACTTCCGCAACGCAGATCTTGCCGCAGGTGGCGGCAGGCACGTTGAAATTGCGGGCGGTTTTGCGGAACACCAGATTGCCGGTCTCGTCCGCTTTCCAGGCCTTCACAATGGCAAGATCGGCAAAGATGCCCTCTTCCATGATGTAGTCTTCCATGGCGCCATCGGTCCCGGTGGGGAATTGCTTCTCCATCTTGCCCTCGGCAATCACGGTGCCGACGCCGGTCTTGGTGAAGAAGCCGGGAATACCTGCGCCACCGGCGCGCATACGCTCGGCCAATGTGCCTTGTGGGTTGAATTCCAGCTCCAGCTCACCGGACAGATACTGGCGCATGAACTCGGCGTTTTCCCCCACATAGGAGGAGATCATTTTCTTCACCTGCTTGGTCTGCAGCAGAATGCCGATACCGAAGTCATCGACGCCCGCGTTGTTGGAGGCAAAGGTGAGATCCTTGGTGCCTGCGTCCTTGATTGCGTCAAGCAGCAGTTCCGGAATACCGCAGAGCCCGAACCCGCCTGCGGCGATGAACATGCCATCGTGCAGCACACCGTCCAGCGCTTCGGCAGCGTTGGAATAAACCTTTTTCATATCCATCTCCCATGATCATCAGCCAGGTTGGCAAAGTTCTGACGCCCGCCGGGGGCAGAGTCAACGATACGGAGAAAGACAGGTATTTCTACGGACGGGAGCGCAGGGTGACGGATGGGGCGGCGCAGCGCGCCGCGTCAGCGGCGCCATGCCCAACGGGTCGAGGTCCCGTCGCCAGACGGGGGCTGACCGGGCGGGAGTGCTTTGTTCAGGGGCGGAGTCAGAAGGCCCGGCGCGACGGTCACGGGTGTCAGATCAATACCGTCGCGACAGGTTTTAAGGCTGCAAGCGGTCACCCCTCGTCGCTGCTGGTCTCCGCTTTCTTTTTGGCGGCGGGTTTCTTCGCTGCCGTCTTTTTCGCCGTGGTCTTTTTAGCGGCAGCTTTCTTTGCCGGGGCCTTCTTCTTGGCACCGGATTTGCCGGCCTTCTCGGTGATCAGCTGCACGGCCATCTCGACTGTGACATCCTTCGGCTCGACATCCTTGGGCAGGGTGGCGTTCACCTTCTCCCATTTGACATAAGGCCCGTAGCGCCCGTCCATGATGCTGATGGCACCGCCACTCTCGGGGTGATCACCCAGCTCTTTCAGCGCCTTGGCAGCGGCGCGACGTCCGCGGCCGGGGTTTGCGCGTTTCTCTGCCAGCATTTCGACCGCGCGGTTCATGCCAATCTCAAAGACGTCGAGCGTTTCCTTGAGGTTTACGTAAACCGGCTTTTCCTCGTCAGGCTTCTGATGCGCGATATAGGGGCCGAACCGACCGAGGTTGGCCTGGATCGCGCCGCCCTCAGGGTGCTGGCCGATCTCGCGGGGCAGGGTCAGCAGGGTGACGGCCTGTTCCAGGGTGACCTCATTCGGGCCCCAGCCCGGCAGGAAATCCTTGCCTTGTTTGGGCAGCGAGGAGCGCGGCGGTTTCTTGTTCTCGGGCGTGGCTTCACCGCGCTGCACATAGGGGCCGAAACGGCCGGATTTCAGGTGAATCTCATCGCCGTCATCCTCGCCCAGAATACGCTCATACCCTTCGGCGCCCTCCCCGGAGATCGGGCGGGTGTAGTTGCATTCGGGGTAGTTGCCGCAGCCGACAAACCCGCCGGTGCGCGAGGTTTTCAGATGCAGCTGACCAGCGCCGCATTTGGGGCAGACGCGGGGGTCAACGCCATCTTCGCGCGGCGGATAAAGTTGCGGGGCCAGCGCGTCATCCAGCACATCCAGTACTTCGGTGATGCGCAGATCGGAGGTCTCCGAGATCGCGGCGGAGAAATCGCGCCAGAACCGGCTCAACAGATCCTTGTAGTCGCGATCACCTGCGCTGACGTCGTCCAGTTCACCTTCCAGATTGGCGGTAAATTCATACCCCACATAGGTGCGAAAGAAGTTCAGCAGGAAGATGGTGACGATCCGGCCCTTGTCCTCAGGGAACAGGCGATTCTTGTCCTTGCGGACATATTCGCGGTCCTGGATCGTGGTGATCACAGAGGCATAGGTGGAGGGGCGGCCGATGCCCAGCTCTTCCATGCGTTTGACCAATGTCGCTTCGGTAAAGCGGGGGGGCGGTTGGGTGTGGTGCTGCAGGCCCAAAACCGCCTTGTCATCTGACAGGATGGCGCCGCCAGTGTCGGCTTTCTCCGCCTGCGCCGCCAGTGACGCTGCGAATTTCAGCGACTCGCCCTGCATGATCTGCGGCAGGCGCTTGTCGTCATCGTCGACAACATCATCGCGGCCTTCTTCGTAGACACGCAGGAAGCCGTCGAACAACATCACCTGACCCGTGGCGCGCAGCACCACCTGGCCGTCGTTTGAGCCGATATCAACCGTGGTCCGCTCCAAACGGGCGCCTTCCATCTGGCAGGCCAGGGTGCGTTTCCAGATCAGATCATAAAGTTTGCGCTGATCGTCTTCGGAGACTTTCAGGCTTTTGGCATCGCGTCCCATTTCGGTGGGGCGGATACATTCATGCGCCTCTTGCGCATTCTTGGCCTTGTTCTTGTAGATCCGGGGCGATCCCGGCACGTATTCGGCACCGTAGCGATTGGCGATTTCGGCGCGGGCTTCCTGCACGGCCTCTGGCGCCATGTCGATGCCGTCGGTCCGCATATAGGTGATGTAGCCAGCCTCATAGAGCCGCTGTGCGGCGTTCATACACTGCTTCGCGCCCATGCCGAATTTGCGGCTGGCTTCCTGCTGCAGGGTTGAGGTCATGAAGGGCGCTGATGGATTGCGTGAGGCGGGTTTTGCCTCGACCGACTGCACGGTCAGGGTCCGGCTGGCAACGGCCTGCACTGCCAACTCGGCTGCCGTGGAATTGGCCAGCGCGTATTTGTCCAGCTTGTCACCGCCCAGAACCGTCAGACGGGCCTCGAATTCCTGTCCGCGCGGTGTCGCGAGGCTTGCCTTGACGGACCAGTATTCCTGCGGTTTGAAGGCCTCGATTTCCATCTCACGCTCAACAATCAGGCGCAGGCAGACCGATTGCACGCGACCGGCAGATCGCGCGCCGGGCAGTTTGCGCCAGAGCACGGGTGAGAGGTTGAAGCCGACCAGATAGTCCAGCGCGCGGCGGGCCAGGTAGGCCTCCACCAGCGGCAGGTCAACCTGGCGCGGGTTTTTCATCGCCTCGGTGACGGCCTCCTTGGTGATCGCATTGAAGGTCACGCGGGAGACGGCGGTGTCCTTCTTGATTGAGCGGCGCTTGGTCAGCGCCTCCTGCAGGTGCCAGCTGATCGCCTCGCCTTCGCGATCGGGGTCAGTCGCGAGGATCAGTGCATTGTCGTCTTTCAGGGCATCGGCGATGGCCTTGACGTGTTTGCGGCTGTCGGCGCCGACTTCCCAGGTCATTGCAAAATCATCGTCGGGTTCAACGGATCCGTTCTTGGCAGGCAGGTCGCGCACGTGTCCGTAAGAAGCCAGAACTGTGTAGTCTGAGCCAAGATATTTGTTGATTGTCTTGGCTTTAGCTGGGGATTCTACAACAACAACGGGCATAAATTCGTAAACCTCTGTGGGACGGGCTGCGGGCGTTCTATGGCGGGGCAACATGTGGGGTGCAAGGGGAGATTGTCAATCCGGCTTCGAATGACGAGGCGCTGTGGCGTCAATCAGCGTTGGGATTTGGGCCCAGCTGCGCCCTTTGGGTCCGGATCGAAATCCCCCCGGATCAAGAGGCCACCTGCCGCGCGGGCGACTGCGCCGGAGAGTTCCAGATCGGTGAGCGCCGGTGCCAGATCGCGAGAGGGGATGGCCAGATCGCGGACCAGCTGATCCTCCGCCGTGGGGGCAGGGCCGAGCCGGTCGAGGATCAGCTGGTGCAGTGCTGCAGTGTCGCTCAGACTGCGCTGCTCCTTCGGTGGTGGCGGCAGTTCGGTGAGGCGGGCGCTGGCTGCGGCCTCCGGCGGTGGCACCGGGCGGTCGGAGAGTTCGGCCACCACGCGGTGCGACAGGTCCATCGGTGGCAACGCCTCAATCACGTCCTGCGCGTTGCGCACCAACTGGGCACCGTCGCGGACCAGCATATTGCAGCCCGCAGCACGGGCATCAAACGGGTGGCCGGGCACCGCCAGCACATCGCGACCCAGATCCAGCGCGTCGCGCGCGGTGATCAGCGAGCCGGATTTCGCGGCGCCTTCCACGACCACCACAGCCTGAGCAGCGCCGGCGATGATGCGGTTGCGGGCCGGAAAATGCCGCGCACGGGGGGACATGCCCATAGGGTGTTCGGAGATCATCACGCCCTGTTCGGCGATATCCCCGGCCAGCCGGGTGTTTTCGGTTGGGTAGACCACATCGACACCGCCGGCCATCACGGCACAGGTGCCGGTGCGCAGGGCGGCCATATGGGCGGCGGTGTCAATGCCGCGCGCCAGTCCTGAGATGATGCAGTACCCGGCCTCTCCCAGTTCCCGAGCCAAAGCGCGGGCCATGCGAACGCCAAGCGAGGACGCATTGCGGGCGCCGACAATGGCGATGGTGGGTTGGTTGAGATGCGCGGGATCACCTACCGCCCACAGCAGGGGCGGGGCGTCGCGCAGCACGGCCAGATGAGACGGGTAGTCGGCCTCACCAAAGCACAAAAGCCGCGCATTGGCGGCTTCTGCGGCCTTGATTTCGGCCAGTGCCGCATCGGCAGAGCATATTTCATACCCTTTAATGCCAGCGGCGCGCGCCATTTCAGGCAACGCGGATAGCGCGTTCTGCGCTGATCCATATTTCGCGAGGAGACGGTGAAACGTCACCGCGCCAACACGTCTTGAGCGCAAAAGACGGAGCCAGGAAATCCGAATATCTTCCGTGGTGGGTGGGAGTGGGGGGTGAGTGGAAGAATGTGCTTCTTCGGTCATCCTGCGCTCCGCCTTGTTGCAAGACTATGATTAGCTCTTGAGTGGTTAACAGGTGATGAACGTGGAGAATTAAAGGAAATATTTTAACAAACTCAATTCTAACTCATTCTGTCATAAGCGAAAAATCGCCTCCACTAAAGCGCGCGGCCAAAACTGCGCCACGCGCCCTGTCGTCTTGTGAGGGGTAGATACCGTCAAAACATCGAAAAATGCCGCCGAGTCGACAGTTTAGCGACACGGCGGCGATTCTTGTGGCGCGTCAGGCTGCGAGTCAGGCGAGTGGTCTGGCGATGATACCGCTGGCCTCTCTCGCACAGGGTTAGGTGGCGGAGCCTCCAACCGTGAGCCCGCCCATCAGGACCGTGGGCTGGCCAACGCCAACCGGCACCCATTGGCCCTGTTTGCCGCAATTGCCCATGCCGGGGTCCAGCGCCATGTCATTGCCAAGCGCGCGGATCTTGTTCAGCGCGGTGGCGCCATCGCCAATCAACGTGGCTCCTTTGACCGGCGCGCCGACCTTACCATCCTTCACCCGATAAGCCTCGGTGCAGGAGAACACAAATTTGCCGTTGGTAATGTCGACCTGACCACCGCCAAAGCCGACAGCCCAGATGCCATCCTTGATGGAGGCGACCAGATCGTCGGGGTTGGCATCGCCACCCAGCATATAGGTGTTGGTCATCCGTGGCATTGGCGCGTGGGCGTAGCTTTGGCGACGTCCGTTGCCGGTGCTCTCCACGCCCATAAGGCGCGCGTTCTGGCGGTCCTGCATGAAACCCACCAGCTTGCCATCCTCAATCAGGGTGGTTTTCTGGCTTGGGGTGCCTTCGTCGTCCACGGTGATGGAGCCGCGCCGGTCGGCAAGAGTGCCGTCATCCAGCACCGTTACCCCCTTGGCGGCGATCTGCTGGCCCATGAGGCCTGCGAAGGCGGACGACCCCTTGCGGTTAAAATCGCCTTCCAGCCCATGGCCGATGGCCTCATGCAGGAGAATACCGGGCCAGCCGGGGCCAAGCACCACGTCCATTTCACCGGCGGGGGCAGGGACGGCCTCCAAGTTGACGCAGGCGACGCGCAGCGCTTCGCGGACCTTGTTCTGCCAATCGGCGGGATCCACCAGACCGTCCAACCCCACGCGCCCGCCGCCGCCGGCAGAGCCGCTCTCGCGTCGGCCGTCCTGTTCGACAATCACGGAGACATTGAGCCGGGTCATCGGGCGCACATCGCGGACGCGGGTGCCATCGGCGCGCAGGATCTCCACCTCCTGAAGCGACGCCGCCAGCATCGCGGAGACCTGCACCACCCGTGGGTCCTGGGCGCGGGCAAAGGCGTCGATCTCGCGCAGGGTCTCCACCTTCACGGCAAAGGGCATCGCGCCAATGGGATCGTCGTCGGTATAGAGGCGGGTGTTGGTGCGGGGCGGTGGCGGGGCCATGGTGCCACCGCCATCACCCACCGCCAAACGCGCGGTTTCAGCAGCACGCCTTAGCCCGGCGATAGAGACGTCGGTGGAATGGGCATAGCCAGCCACCTCGCCGTTGACCGCACGCAGGCCAAATCCTTCGGCGGCGTCATAGCTGGCGTTGCGCAGGCGGCCATCATCAAAAACCAGCGCCTCCGACTTGCGCCGCTCGACAAAGATCTCCCCATCATCGGCCCCCGCAAGGGCCGAACGCAGGACCCCCAGGGCCTCGTCCTCGGGCAGGGTGGTTTCAAACGGGCGGAAGGCTGCGGTATCCATGGTTTGACCTCGGTTTTTTTGATCTAAATCAAGAAAGCGACGCTTTGACGCGAGCATTCCTCTTTAACTGCACGATGGAATATGATTTTTAGCAGCGTCAAAGACAACGGGTCCGGCGCGTTTTGTGGAATCAAAGTTCCGACATAGGACGTCGGCGCAGGAACAATTCGATCAACCGATCAACTGATCAGGACATGACATGAAGAACGCTTTGATGCTTTCAGGCCTTTTCTCGGGCCTCTCGAGCCTTCCAGCTATGGCGCAAGAAGGTCTAGAAACCATTGGCAAGCCGGTTGACGGCGGCCTTGGCTTTCAGCCGGCAGCGACCGAGCTTGCCGAAGGCATCCATTCTCTGGACTACATGATTCTGGTGATCATCACCGCTGTCTGTGTATTTGTCGGGGGGCTGCTGCTCTATGCAATCGTGCGGTTTAACCGTCGCGCCAACCCCAATGCGTCACAGTTCACCCACAACACGCCGATTGAAATCGCATGGACCGTTGTGCCGATCCTGATCCTGGTCTTCATCGGGTCCTTCTCGCTGCCGGAGCTGTTCCGTCAGCAGGAAATCCCCGAGGGCGACATCACCATCAAGGTGACCGGCTACCAGTGGTACTGGGGTTATGAATATGTCGATCACGAATTCGGCTTTGAAAGCTTCATGCTGGCCAAGGAAGATCTGGCTGACAACGGCTATGCCGAAGACGAATATCTGCTGGCCACCGACACTGCCGTCGTTGTGCCCGTCGGCAAGACAGTCGTGATGCAGGTGACCGGTGCGGACGTGATCCACTCCTGGACCATCCCGGCGTTCGGCGTGAAACAGGATGCGGTTCCCGGCCGTCTGGCGGAGCTGTGGTTCAAGGCTGACAAGGAAGGCATCTACTTCGGTCAGTGTTCCGAACTCTGCGGCAAAGACCACGCCTACATGCCGATCACCGTAAAAGTGGTGAGCCAAGAGGCCTATGATGCCTGGCTGGAAGGCGCGATCGAAGAATACGCCGGTCTGCCCCAGTCTTATCAGGTCGCCTCCAACTGAGCGATACGATTGGCGCTTGCCTCCCGGCGGGTGCCACCTAGCTATCACGTGAAAACGGATCGGGCCGCGCAGTCGCTGCGCGCCCGCTTTCGCTAAGACAGATCACGACAAAAGAGAGCACAATGACTGACGCAAGCATCAACGCCAGCACCGTCCAAGAAGGGGACGCGGAGTTCGGGGATTACTTTGCCCTGCTCAAACCGCGCGTGATGTCCCTTGTGGTGTTCACGGCGCTGGTTGGTCTTCTGGCCGCGCCGGTTGGCGTGCACCCTGTCATCGGTTTCAGCGCCATCCTGTTCATTGCCATCGGTGGCGGTGCCTCCGGCGCGCTGAACATGTGGTGGGATGCGGATATCGATCAGGTGATGAAACGCACGAAGAGCCGTCCGATCCCTGCAGGCAAGGTCGAACCGGGCGAGGCGCTGTCGCTGGGGCTGGCGCTGTCGGGCCTGTCGGTGATCATGCTGGCGCTGGCGACCAATGTGTTTGCCGGGGCGTTTCTGGCCTTCACCATCTTTTTCTATGTGGTGATCTACACCATGTGGCTGAAACGCGCGACGCCGCAGAACATCGTCATTGGCGGTGCCGCAGGTGCCTTCCCGCCGGTGATCGGCTGGATTGCGGCGACCGGCTCCATGGCGGTTGAACCCTGGCTGATGTTTGCCCTGACGTTTATGTGGACACCGCCGCATTTCTGGGCGCTGGCGCTGTTCATGCGCTCGGATTACGACGACGCGGGCGTGCCGATGCTGACCGTGACCCATGGTCGCCGGTCGACCCGTAAACATATTCTGATCTACACCGCCCTGCTGGCGCTGCTGGCGGTTGGTACCGCGTTCTCCGGCGTGGGTGGTCCGATCTATCTGGTGGTGGCGCTGGTGCTGAACGCGCTGTTCTTACATGGCGCGTGGAAGATTTCGCGCCGCGACGAAGACGACAGCGAGGCCGACAACTTCAAGGTTGAGCGCAGTTTCTTCAAGCTGTCGCTGCTGTATCTCTTCCTGCATTTTGGCGCGATCCTGGCCGAGGCGGTTCTGAAACCCTACGGATTGGGAGGCTGGTAATATGAGCCTGCGCAAAGAACATGAGCTGCACCAGAGACGGAAGGGACGCAATATCGGCGTCGGCGTTCTGCTGGGGTCTTTTGTGGTGCTGGTGCTGGCGCTGACCATCGTCAAGGTCACATCGGCGGGGTTCAAATTCCCGAACACCTCCGCCGCAGAGCAGAGTGAGGGGCAGGGCTGATGGCATTGCAGGGACCACAGAAAACCGTCGTACAGCTGGTTGGTGTTGTTGTCCTGATGGGCGGCCTCGCCTGGGCATCGGTGCCGTTCTATGACTGGTTCTGCCGAGTGACCGGCTTTGGCGGCGTGACGGGCGTTGCCGAACAGGGGTCGGATACCGTTCTGGATCAGACCATCACCGTACGCTTTGACGCCTCCAAGGAGCGCGATATGCCGTGGCAATTTACCCCGGTTGAGCGTGAGATGGAGATCAAGATCGGGGAAACCGGGCTGGCCTTCTACGAGGCCTACAACCCGACCGACCGCCCCGTTGCCGGACAGGCGTCCTATAACGTGACGCCCTATTCGGCCGGCGCCTTCTTCGAGAAGATCGCCTGTTTCTGCTTTGAGGAGCAGGTGCTGCAACCGGGGGAACGGGTGGAAATGCCTGTGACCTTCTTTGTCGATCCAGAAATTGTCGAGGATCGGGACGGAAAATACGTGCATACGATCACGCTGTCGTACACATTCTACGAAATCGATCTGCCAGAAGGGTATGCCGCCCTTGAAACCGGTGATACAGCCGGGGCAGGCACAAACACGAACTAGGCCGCTTTGGTGAGGGACACTTAAATGGCGCACGCTAAAAATCACGACTATCATATTCTTCCGCCGTCGATCTGGCCGCTGCTCAGCTCGCTCGGTACCTTCATCATGTTGTTTGGCGCGGTTCTGTGGATGCATGGCATTACTGCCTATGCGTTCTGGGGCGGCTTCATCATGGTGGTCTACAGCGCCTATGCCTGGTGGGCTGAGGTCGTTGCCGAGGCACGTCAGGGCGATCACACCCCGGTGGTTCGCATTGGTCTGCGCTACGGGTTCATCCTTTTCGTGATGTCCGAAGTGATGTTCTTCTTCGCCTGGTTCTGGTCGTTCTTCAAACACGCGATCTACCCGATGGAGACCTATATCGGCACCGAATATGTGGCACCGAGCATCTATCCGGTCGATGCCTTCCACCTGCCGCTGATCAACACGCTGGTGCTTCTGCTGTCGGGCTGTGCTGTCACCTGGGCGCACCACGCGCTGGTACACAACAATGACCGCAAGGCGCTGATCCAAGGCCTGTCCATTGGTATCGTGCTGGGTGTCTTCTTCACCTTCCTGCAGGGTTATGAATACGTTCACCTGCTGCACGAAGGCTGGGAATTCGGCGGCGATGAGTTCTACTCGAACTTCTTCATGGCCACCGGCTTCCACGGTTTCCACGTGATCATCGGAACCATCTTCCTGACCGTCTGCCTGATCCGCGCGATGAAGGGGGATTTCACCCCCGAGCAGCACGTCGGTTTCGAGGCAGCCGCCTGGTACTGGCACTTCGTTGACGTGGTCTGGCTGTTCCTCTTTGTGGCGGTTTACGTCTGGGGCACCGCAGGTCTGGCGCACTAAGGCGCACCCGAATTGTAACGGGTACAGGTTTGTGGTTTCGAATCCCGACCTGACACCGTAAGACATGCAGCGCGCGGCGCCAAGCGCCGCGCGCTTTCTCATTCGCAAGGACAGCGTGATGCGACGGTTGATCTTTCTATCCCTTGTTGGCGGTCTGGGCCTTGCGGCACTGATGGCGCTGGGGATCTGGCAGATCCAGAGACTGGCCTGGAAAGAAGACCTGCTGCGCACCATCGAGGCCCGGATTGCGGCGGCCCCGGTTGCCCTACCCGAGGCCCCGACGCAGGCGCAGGACCGCTACCGCGCGGTGTCTGTCACCGGCGAGGTTGAAGCGGCGGAACTGCATGTGTTCTGGGTCACCAAGACGGCTGAGACCGGATATCGCATCATCGCACCCTTGCTGACCGAGGATGGCCGCCGGGTGCTGTTGGACCGTGGTTTTGTTCCCGCCGCCGCCAAGCACGGCGATCGCGCCACCGGCGCCACTTCGATCACCGGTAATCTCCTGTGGCCGGATGAGGGCGACTGGAGCACCCCGCCGCCCGAGGTCGATACCAATATCCTTTATGCCCGCGATGTCGCCTATATGGCCGAACGTCTGGGTACTGAGCCGGTGCTGGTCGTGGCCCGCAGTGCCTCTGGTGACGCGGATGTGACGCCGCAGCCGGTGACTACGGCAGGTATCCAGAACAATCACTTGCAATACGCGATCACCTGGTTTTCGCTGGCCTTGATCTGGGCCGCCATGACCACCTATTTCCTGTGGCGCTCGCGCCCAAAATCCGAAGGCTGAAGCGATGAAATATATCTCGACCCGGGGCCAGGCGCCCGAGCTGACCTTTGAAGATGCTATGCTGACCGGGCTTGCCCGTGACGGCGGGCTTTATGTTCCGGCCGAAATCCCGACCATGTCCAAGGATGAGATCGCGGCCCTTGCGGGGCTCTCCTATGAGGAGGTCGCGTTTCGCGTGATGCGCCCGTTCCTTGGCGATTGCTTCACGGACGAGGAATTCCGCGGCATCATCGCCCGCGCCTATGACGGCTTTGGCCATGCCGCCCGTGCGCCGCTGGTGCAGCTTGCCCCCAATCATTTCCTGCTGGAGCTGTTTCACGGCCCAACACTGGCGTTCAAAGATTTTGCCATGCAGCTGATCGGCCAGCTGTTTGAAACCGCGTTGAAGCGGCGCGGCGAAAGCGTGACCATCGTCGGCGCCACCTCCGGCGATACCGGGTCGGCGGCCATTCAGGCCTTTGGTGGCTTGGATGCGGTCAATGTCTTTATCCTCTATCCGCATGGCCGGGTGTCCGAGGTGCAGCGCCGCCAGATGACCACGCCCACCGATGCCAATGTGCATGCGCTTGCCGTGGATGGTGATTTTGACGATTGCCAGGCCGCGCTGAAGGATATGTTCAACGACTTCGACTTCCGGGATGAGGTCAGATTGGCCGGCGTGAACTCGATCAACTTTGCCCGCGTGCTGGCACAGGTGGTCTATTACTTCACCTCCGCCGTGTCGCTGGGCGCACCAGAGCGCAAGGTGAGCTTCACCGTGCCGACCGGCAATTTCGGCGACATCTTCGCAGGTTTCATCGCCAAGCAAATGGGCCTGCCGATTGACCAGCTGGTGGTGGCCACCAATCAGAACGACATTCTGCACCGCTGCCTGAGCGGGCAGGGCTATCACAAGGGCGAAACCATTCCGTCGATCTCCCCGTCGATGGACATTCAGGTCTCGTCTAACTTTGAACGCGCGCTGTTCTATGCCTACGGGCAGGATGGCGCGGCAGTGGCTCAGCTGATGGACGAGCTGAAAACTGGCGGTTTCGAGGTGAGCCAGGGCGCAATGCAGGCCCTGCAGGAGCATTACGTGTCTGGTCGCTGCTCGGAGGAGGAAACCTCCGCCACCATCAAATCGGAGCGCGCCGCCTCGGGTGAGCTGCTCTGCCCACATAGCGCCATCGGCGTGAAAGTTGCGAATGAACAGCGCGACGCAGCGGTCCCGATGGTGACGCTCGCCACGGCGCACCCGGCGAAATTCCCGGCGGCGGTAGAAGAGGCCAGCGGCATTCATCCGCCCCTTCCCCCGCGCATGGCAGATCTGTATGACAGATCGGAACGGGTGACACGGATCGCTAATGACCTGACCACTCTTGAGACACATATCAGAAAGCACATCGCGCATTGACAGTTCAACAACACCAACTCGCCAACGGGTTCAGGATCGTCACCGAAACCATGCCGGGGCTGCAATCTGCTGCCATCGGCGTCTGGGTGACCGCAGGCGGGCGGAACGAGCGGATCGAGCAGAACGGCATCGCTCATTTTCTTGAGCATATGGCGTTCAAAGGCACCAAGCGGCGCAGCGCGCTGGAGATTGCCGAGGCGATTGAGGATGTGGGCGGGTATATCAACGCCTACACCAGCCGCGAAGTGACCGCCTATTATGCCCGTGTGTTGCAGGAGGACGTACCCCTGGCGCTGGATGTCGTGGCCGATATCGTGCTGAACCCGGTGTTCGATCCGCGCGAGATCGAGATTGAGCGTGGGGTGATCCTGCAGGAAATCGGTCAGGCGTTGGATGCGCCAGATGATGTGATTTTCGACTGGCTACAGGAAGAAAGCTATCACGATCAGCCCATCGGGCGCACCATCCTTGGCCCCGCCGAACGTGTGCGCGCCTTTGATCGTGAAGATCTGGAGCGGTTCGTGGGTGAACATTACGGACCGGGTCAAATGATCCTTGCGGCCTCCGGTGCCGTGGATCACGACACAATCGTGAAACTGGCCGAAGAGCTGTTCGGCGGCATGGCCCCCAAGACGCTGGTTATGCCTGCGGCGGCAACCTTCACCGGTGGTGAGGCGCGGCAGGAGAAGGCGCTGGAACAGGCGCATATTGCGCTGGCGTTCGAGGGACCGGGGTATCGCGACGATGCGATCTACACCGCGCAGATTTATTCCAGCGCCTTGGGGGGCGGCATGTCGAGCCGCCTATTCCAGGAGGTGCGCGAAAAACGCGGGCTGTGCTACACCATCTTTGCCCAAACCGGAGCCTATGCTGACACCGGCACGCTGACGCTTTATGCCGGGACGTCCGGGGATCAGCTGGATGAATTGGCTGGCATCACCATCGACGAGATGAAGCGCGCCGCCAGCGATATGAGCGATGCCGAGGTGGACCGGGCGCGGGCGCAGATGAAGGCGGGGATGTTGATGGGGCTGGAAAGTCCGACCAACCGCGCCGAACGGCTGGCCCGTCTGGTGCAGATCTGGGATGAGGTGCCGCCGCTGGAGGACACGGTGGCGCGGATTGATGCGGTCACCACCGCCGATGTGCGCGCCATGGCCGAAGATATGGCCCACCGTGCCTCAATGGCCTTGGCGCTCTATGGTCCGGTGGGCGATGCCGCCCCGCTGGCCGCTCTGCAGGAGAGGCGCGCGGCCTAATGTTGCTGACCGGACGCAAGGTGCGTATCGAGACCGAACGCCTGACGCTCAGGCCGCCGATCCATGCGGATTTTCGCGACTGGGCCGCGTTGCGTCAGCACAGCCAGGGTTATCTCACCCCGTGGGAGCCCAGCTGGGCGGCGGATCATCTGAGCCGTAAGAGCTTTACCAACCGGGTTTACTGGGCGCGCCGAGCGGTCAGCTCTGGTTCGGCGCTGCCGCTGTTCCTGATCCGGCGCAGCGATCAGTTGCTGGTCGGGGCGATCACATTGGACAATATCCGCCGTGGTCCCGCGCAGGCGGGCACATTGGGGTATTGGACCGGTCAGCCCTTCGCCCGGCACGGGTTTATGCGCGAGGCGATTGGGGCGGTGGTGCATCACGCCTTCACCAAGTTGGATCTCAGCCGGATCGAGGCGGCCTGCCTGCCGGAAAACGCCGCCTCACGCGGGCTGTTGGAGAGCGCGGGCTTCAAATATGAAGGCGTGGCGCAATCCTATCTGCAAATCAACGGGCGCTGGCGCACACATGTCCTATATGCATCCTTGCGCCATGATCGGCGCGGACGCACGCAGGTCGGCCAGGCCTGACGCCCCGACGGGCGCAGTCAACGCCGGGGCCGACCCTACAGCAAGGTATTGGGAGAGATGCGCATGACCCTGAACCCCGCGGACACCAGTTTTGTCGACCATCTGCGCGCGGTGCTGCCTGCCGATACCCTGCGCCCGGCTGAGCCGCGTTATCTGGAAGAACCGCGCGGCCGCTATCAGGGGCAGGCGGGTGTCATTGCCCTGCCGCGCAGCACCGAAGAGGTTGCGACGCTTCTGCGCGCGGCCCACACCGCCCGTGTGCCGGTGGTGCCCTATGGCGGTGGCACCGGGCTTGTTGGCGGGCAGATCATGGGGGCGGCGGGGCCGGCGCCGCTGGTGATTTCGCTGGAGCGCATGACCGCCCTGCGCGGAGTTTACCCGCAGGAGAACGTTATCGCGGTTGAGGCGGGCATGATCTTGGCCGAGGTACAACGCGCCGCTACGGAAGCGGGCCGACTGTTCCCGCTGTCACTGGCCGCAGAAGGTACCGCGCGCATCGGCGGCACGCTGGCGACCAATGCCGGGGGCGTCAATGTTCTGCGCTATGGCAACGCCCGCGATCTTTGTCTGGGGCTGGAGGCCGTCCTGCCAACCGGCGAGATCTGGCATGGGCTCAGCCGCCTGCGTAAGGACAACACTGGGTATGATCTGCGAAACCTGCTGATCGGGGCGGAGGGCACGCTGGGGATTATCACGGCCGCGTCGCTGAAGCTTTCACCGATCCCGGCAGAACAGGGCACCGCGATGCTGACGGTTGCTTCTCCTGCCGCAGCAATTGATCTGCTGGCGATGGCCCGCGATCAGTTGGGCGAGACGATCAGCGCCTTTGAACTGATCCACCGTCAGGGGTTGGAGTTCCTGCGTGAAACCCTGCCAGACCTCCGACTGCCCTTTGCCGATCTGCCGGACTGGTGCGTGCTGATAGATCTTGGCCTGCCCAAGGGGCGCAGCCCCGCCGATGCGCTGGCCGCCTTGTTCGAGACGGCGCTTGATGCGGGGCTTTGTGCGGATGGTGTTATCGCCCAGTCGGAGGCGCAGCGGCAGGCGCTGTGGTCGGTGCGGGAGCACATCCCGGAAGGCAACCGCCGCATCGGCTCGGTCTCCAGTCACGATATTTCAATCCCGATTTCACGCATTCCCGATTTCATTGTCGAGGGTGGCAAGCGTCTGGCGACTTTGGGCGACATGCGGATCAATTGCTTTGGCCATCTGGGCGACGGCAATTTGCATTACAACGTCTTTCCCGGGCAGGGGAAGGACCGTAGGGCTTATGACCACCTGCGCGATGAGGTGAAACGCTGCGTGCATGATCTGACCCATGAATACGACGGCTCGGTCAGCGCCGAACATGGTGTCGGGCGGCTGAAGGTCGCCGATCTGGCGCGATACGGCGATCCTGTCAAACTGGCGGCAATGCGGGCGATCAAACAGGCGCTGGATCCGCATGGTATCATGAACCCCGGCGCCGTGGTGCCACTGGCAGACTAGGCAGCGGCGCTACCGTCGTTAGGCCGGTTGCATCCGGGGTCGCGCCGGTCGGCTGCGCATCAACAGCAGTACCATGATCGCGATATTCAGCCCGTTCCAGAAAATGCCGTTCACAAAGGCGAGCTGATAGGACCCGCTGACATCGTAGATCCAACCGGACATCCATCCCCCCAGCGCCATGCCGAGGATGGTCATCATCATCACGAAACCCACGCGCGTTCCGGCTTCCTGCGGGGGCATGAATTCCCGCACCACCAGCGCATAGCTGGGGACGATCCCGCCCTGCGCCAGGCCAAAGATGGCGCTGACCAGATAGAGCGAGACCATGCCGTCATAGGGCAGGTATAGAAACAGCGCGATACATTGCAGGATGGACCCCACCAGCAGCGTGCGTACCCCGCCGAACCGATCCGCGACCAGCCCCGAAATGACCCGGCTGACCACGCCGCCCAGCAGCATCAGCGACAGCATCTCGGCACCGACCGTGGGGCCATAGCCGAGGCCAACGCAATAGGCGACGATATGAACCTGTGGCATTGACATGGCGACGCAGCAGCCAATGCCCGCAAGCCCCAATATCCACTGCAATTGTCGCGGGGAGAGCCCCACCCGGGCAGCATTACTGGCCGAAGCCGCCGCGCTGTCGCCCTGCGCGTCGAATGCGATCCGCCGCCGCAGCACCAGGGAGAGGGGAACCACCACCAGAAGTGTGACGACAGCCAGTGTCGCATAGACACTGCGCCAGCCGCTCTCGGCCAGCATATCGGCAAGTGCTGTGGGCCAGATCGCACCGGAGAGGTAATTGCCGCTGGCGACCAGCGCCACCGCAATGCCGCGCCGCCGCTGGAACCAATGCGAGATATCGGCGATCAAAGGCCCAAACCCGGCTGCCGTGCCCAGCCCCAGAAACAAATGTGCTGCCGACAGCCAGATCATGTCGCGGGCGAGCATCGCCAATCCGTAGCTGATCGCGCTGAGCAGTGCCGCTGCGCAGAGCGCCAGCGTGATGCCAAACCGGTCTACCAGACGGCCAATCACCAGATTGCCAACAGCAAAGCCGATCATCGTCAACGTATAGGGGAGGGAGGCTGAGGCGCGATCCGCGCCGAATTCGACCTCGACCGCAGGCATCACCACAATCACCGCCCACATGCCAACATTGGCCACTGTGGCAATGGCCAGTGTGATCAGAAGCCTGGTCCAGGAATAACGGCTGTCGAGGATTGCGGATGTAGACATGTCGGCACGCTATGAGACGCGCCGACACGCTGCAACGGTTTTCACCCCGTCCAGGAGGGGAGAGAGACGGCAGGGGTGTCAATCGCCGCAGATTTTGTCGGCAGCGGTATCTCGGGCCGTCGCTGCCGACCGTGGCCACAACCCCTACCCATGGTCCGAAAGGAAAAAGACCGCAGGAACGGGCGCGCCACGCAGGGATGGGTAGCTGCGCGAACCGCTTCGCTGACCACCCGCCTGAAACTTAGGGCATGATAACGGTGTCGATGACGTGGATCACGCCGTTTTCAGCCTCGATATCAGCGGTTGTGACCGTTGCCTCGTCAACCATCACGCCGCTGTCCAGATCAATGGTGATTTCGCTACCCTGCACGGTCGCGGCCTTCATGTCGTCAACCAGATCACCGGACATTACTTTGCCAGGGACCACGTGATAGGTCAGGATTTCGATCAGCTTGTCCTTGTTTTCAGGCTTCAGCAGCTCCTCGACAGTGCCTGCGGGCAGGGCGGCAAAGGCGGCATCGGTCGGGGCAAAGACGGTAAAGGGGCCGTCGCCTTTGAGGGTGTCAACCAGACCAGCGGCCTGCACGGCAGCAACCAGTGTCGAGAAATCTCCAGCCCCCGCAGCAGTGTCGACAATATCCTTGGCATGGCCACCCGCAAAGGCGGAGGTGGTCAAAGCGAGAGTGGCGGCAGCGGTCAGAAGTGTCTTGCGGATCATGAGTACATTCCTCTGTTTTGATTGTATGCCCAAGCTGGCATTGATGGGGTTACGGCGAGGATTGCGGTTTGGATCTGGCGGGTTTTCGCCGGGCGCAAGTTGACAAAAAAAGCGCGCCGCCTAAGCCGCGCGCCTGTAAAAGTTCCACTCACATTTATGTGATTGAAAGGGGCGATCTTTCGATCATAAGGAGGTGATCCAGCCCTAATTGCAGGGGCTCAGGCGCCCTCGAACTCGCAGAGCACGGTGACATCCATGCCCAGATCTTCGAGAACCTTGCGACCGCCAAGCTCCGGCAGGTCGATGATGAAGGCACAGGAGACGATCTCACCGCCCAGTCGCTCGATCAGCTTGATGCCCGCTGCCGCGGTGCCGCCGGTGGCCAGAAGGTCATCGACCACCAGAACCTTCTCTCCGGGCTGGATTGCGTCGTCATGGATTTCCATGATCGCCTCGCCGTATTCCAGTTTGTACTCTTGGCTGATGGTGGTTCCGGGCAGCTTGCCCTTTTTGCGGATCGGCACGAAGCCGACACTCAACTGATGGGCAATGGCCCCACCAAGGATGAAGCCGCGCGCCTCAAGCCCCACAACCTTGTCGATCTGCTCGCCCGCATAGGGGTGTAACATCTGGTCGATGGCCATGCGAAACCCGCGCGGATCGGCAAACAGCGTGGTGACATCGCGGAACATGATGCCCTCATGGGGGAAATCCACGATGGTGCGGATGTAGTCTTTGACAGCGGTCTTGCGGGCCATGGGGTGTCCCCTCTTGTGGTCGTCTGGGTGTCTATCTGTGTCACCGGCGGCCGGTGCGGGCAGCGGGACCTAGAATATGTCGCCGATGCTGGTGATGCAGGCAAGTGTGGGGCGCAGGTGGTAGGGTTACGGGGCGTGGCTGTGACCTTTCGGAACCAGCCGCGCGGCCCCATCGCGGTGAGCCTAGCCCAGAACGCGACCTGCGACGGCATCCAGTTTGGCCAATAAGGCGGCGCTGCGTTTTTCCGGGGCGGTCATGATGGCATGTTCCAGAGCACGATCGCAGCCATGTGGGCAGGCCGCGCGGGTCTGGCCCAGCAGCGCAGGCAGGCGCTGCACCAACGCGCGACCGTTCTGCGAATTGCCGGTCAGCGTGGCGATGATTTCGGTGATCTCCACGGCGCCGTGATCCGGATGCCAGCTGTCGAAATCGGTCACCATGGCGATGGAGGCATAGCAAAGCTCGGCCTCGCGGGCGAGTTTCGCCTCTGGCATATTGGTCATGCCGATCACGTCACAGCCCCAGCTGCGGTACATTTTGCTTTCCGCCATGGAGGAAAACTGCGGCCCTTCCATACACAGATAGGTGCCGCCGCGATGCACATTGATGCCCGCGTCCCGCGCTGCGGTCTCTGCCGCATCGGACAACCGCTCGCAGGTGGGATGGGCCACGCTGACATGGGCGACGCAGCCGGTGCCGAAAAAGCTCTTCTCGCGCGCGAATGTGCGGTCGATGAACTGATCGACAATAACAAAATCCCCCGGCGCCATCTCCTCGCGGAAGGAGCCACAGGCGGAGATCGAGAACACATCCGTCACCCCAAGCCGTTTCAGCGCGTCGATATTGGCACGATAGGGGACTTCGGTCGGGGAATGCACATGGCCGCGTCCGTGGCGGGGCAGAAATGCCATCTTCACGCCATCAAGGGTCCCGGTCAGGATCTGATCGGAGGGCGCCCCCCAGGGCGTTTCCACCGTGACCCATTCGGCGTTTTGCAGCCCGTCGATGTCATAAAGGCCGCTGCCGCCGATGATCGCAATCATTGTTTCCTGTGTCACGTGATCTGTCCCCTGATGCTGCTCATTCGGTTCTGCCTTAGGAGGGCCTGATTTGACAAGCGCCAGGGATGGTTTGATTGATATCGCCCTGATGGGCGGCATCCGGATAATGTGATTGATACCGCCCGACGGGCGGCATCAAGGCCTTCGGCGAGAGTATTTAAGGAAAGATGACAGGCAGGTCAGACACTGGCGCGGGTAAAAAATGACAGGCAGGAGGGGTGACCAATTGGGCTGTGAATAGGTCGGGGAGGGCCGCGCCCTTGCCCCAATGGCGGAATTCCGCTAGGGGCGGCGCTAACGATACCCTTTCCCGATCACAGGTGACCCCATGACACGCGGCATTATGGCGACGCTCGCCAAGCAGATTTCACCGCCCAATCTCTCCATTATGCAGGATGAGGGCTTTACCGTCTCTCGGGTGCGCACCGAACTGCTGTCCGGCCTGACCGTGGCGCTGGCGCTGGTGCCTGAGGCGGTGGCCTTTGCCTTTGTCGCGGGGGTACATCCGCTGGTCGGGCTTTATGCGGCCTTTATGGTGGGGCTGATCACGGCTGTGTTTGGCGGCCGGCCTGGAATGATCTCCGGTGCGACGGGGGCGCTGGCGGTGGTGATGGTGGCGCTGGTGGCGCAGCACGGGGTGGAATACCTCTTTGCCACGGTGGTGCTGATGGGGATCCTGCAGATCATCGCGGGCGTCATGCATTGGGGCAAGTTCATCCGTCTGGTGCCGCATCCGGTGATGCTGGGTTTTGTGAATGGTCTGGCAATCGTGATTTTCCTGGCGCAGCTCACGCAGTTCAAGGATCCGGACAATACCGAGGCCTGGCTGGCGGGATCGCAGCTGATCATGATGCTGGGGCTGGTGGGGCTGACCATGTTGATCATCTGGGGCACGCCCAAGATTACCGCGATCATTCCTGCACCACTTGCAGGGATTGGCATCGTGGCGGCGCTGGTGATTGCCTTTGGAATCAATGTCCCGACCGTTGGCGATATGGCCTCGATCAAGGGCGGGTTCCCCTCCTTCCACAATCCGTTTGGCACGGGTGAGGGGCTCTATGGCACCGCGCTCGCACCCTTCACGCTGGAGACGCTGTGGATCATCCTGCCTTATGCGGTGATCCTAGCGGCGATTGGCCTGATTGAGAGCCTGCTGACGCTGAATCTGGTGGGCGAGATCACCGGCAAGCGCGGCGGTGCCAGCCAGGAATGTATTGCGCAGGGTGCGTCGAATGTGGTGACCGGCTTTTTCGGCGGCATGGGTGGCTGTGCGATGATCGGCCAGTCGATGATCAACGTGAAATCCGGTGGCCGGACGCGGATTGCCGGCATTGCCGCGGCGCTGTTTCTGCTGGCGTTTATCGTGGTGGCCTCGCCCTTGATTGAGCAGATCCCGCTGGCGGCGCTGGTGGGCGTGATGTTCATGGTGGTGATTGGAACCTTTGCCTGGAACAGCTTCAAGGTGATGACCAAAGTGCCGCTGATGGATGCCTTTGTCATCGTGCTGGTGACCGTGGTGACGGTGATGACCGACCTTGCGATTGCGGTGGTTGTGGGCGTGATCGTCTCGGCGCTGGCCTATGCCTGGAACAACGCGCGCCGCATTCATGCCTATACCCGCGAATCCGAGAGCGATAAGGGCGCCAAGGTTTATGAGATCGAAGGGCCGCTGTTCTTTGGCTCCACCGATGGATTCATCGAGCTGTTCGATGTGGCAGGTGACCCGGATCATGTGATCGTGGACTTTGCCCGCAGCCGGGTGGTGGACCAGTCGGCGCTACAGGCGATCGAGGCGCTGGCAGGCAAGTATGAGGCCGAGGGCAAGGCGCTGGTGCTGCGGCATCTCAGCCGCGATTGCCATCAGCTGCTGACCAAGGCCGGGCATCTGATGGTCGACAGCGACGATGACCCTGACTATGCGCTGGCGGTGGATTACTCGGTCAAGACCGGGATCCTGGGCGGCCACTAAGCTGTCCCAGAGCATCTGAAAGAAGAAACCCGCGGCACCATGGGCGTCGCGGGTTTTGTCGTTTTGCGGTGATTGAACTGTGCTCTCGGGCAAAGCTTGGTTAGTCCGGTGCCAGCGTCTCCAGCATGTCGAGGTCACCTGACAAGAGCGCAGGTTCAGCGCGGGAGATCAGGTCGGCGGGCCAGTCCCACCATTTCAGGCCAAGGAGACGGGCGATCTGCGGTTTGGTGAAACGGTAGCTGTGGACGGTGCCGGGGTTGCCGGTCACGATGGCATAGGGCGGGATCGACCCGCGCACCACCGCACCGGCACCGATGATGGCGCCATCCCCGATGCGCGCCCCCGGCAGGATCATCGCGCCATAGCCGATCCAGACATCATTCCCGATCACCGTGTCGCGGGTATCGGGTTGAAATCCCGTGATCTGCGTCTGATCGAACACCGGAAAAGGGTAGCAACTGAGCCCGTCCTGAGCGTGATTGGCAGAGGCGGTAATGATGCGCACGCCCTCGGCGATCTGGCAGAACCTGCCGATCACCACCCGCTCGCGCGATCCGGCAAAGAGGTAGGGAGTCAGTCGGCTGGCCCAGTCCGATGGCGGCTCAAAGGCGGAGGCATAGGTGAAGGCGCCGATGGTGAAGTTTGGGTGATCAATCGCCTCGGCCAGCATTACCGTGCCGGCGTGGGCGCTGCCATCGGGCAGGGTGATCGGATGGCGTTTCTTTGGGTCAGGTAGCGGCATATCGGGGCCTCATTCATCCGGGCGGGTGAGAGAAAACAGGTCCCGCACCACAGAGTAGTCGCGGTAGCCCAGGCGCGCCAGTGGTTGGAACCGGGTGACATCAAACGTGCCGTCGTTCAGGCAGTTATCATCCAGATGGACGCCGACCACCTCGCCGAACACCACCTTGTTGGCGGCCCCCGGCAGGGTGACGATCTGGGTCAGTTTGCATTCCAGCGCGGCGGGCGCGGCGGCGACACGGCCACAGTTGATGGTTTCGCAGGGGGACATCTCAAGCCCGGCATGTTCGAACTCATTGATATCCTTTGGCAGCGGTGCGGAGCTGGCGTTCATCGCATCACGCAGCGCATAAGACACCACGTTGACGCAGAACACGCCGGTTTCCTCGATATTGGCGACGCTGTCCTTGGTGCCGTCGCGGTCCGCCTTGGCGGAGGTGGAGGCAAACATCACCTGCGGCGGTTCATAGGCGACCGCGTTGAAAAAGGAATAGGGTGCGAGGTTGTTGCTGCCGTCTGCCCCGCGCGACGAGATCCAGCCAATGGGGCGCGGGGTCACAATGGCGTTGAACGGGTTGTGCGGCAGGCCATGGCCATCTTCGGGGCGGTAGAACATCTGCGGGTCTCCAATGTCGTGGCGGAGGCGGTAGCGCGCTGGTTTTGCTCGCTGATCCGGTCGCCGGGGTTTGCCCAAGGCTTACGCCCGTGTTAGGCCGATGACCAGCCTGCCGGGAGAGATTGCCGCGCGCTGTGGGACAAAGCCCGCAGGTGCGACAGTTATGATCAGTGCCAGCAGGGACGGTGACGGGCGTGGAGGCGGCGCGTGATTGAATTGAAGGCAGAGCAGCCCGAAGACCGCTGGGAGGTCGAGGCGCTATATGATCTGTGTTTTGCGCCGGGTCGCGAGGCGCTGTCGTCCTATCGGCTGCGCGAAGATGTGCCGCCGGTCAGCGGGCTAAGCCAGGTGGCGCGGGATACGGACGGTATTCTGGCCGGTGCGATCCGATTTTGGCCGGTGCGGATCGGCAAGGCGGGATGGCCTGCGCTGCTCCTGGGGCCGGTGGCAGTCCACCCGACCCATCAGGGCGAAGGGCTGGGCGGTGCGCTGATCCGCGACAGTCTTGCTAAGGCGGCAGAGCGCGGTTGGAGCCGGGCCTTGCTGGTCGGGGATGCGCCCTATTATGTTCGCTTCGGCTTCACTCCGCTGTGCGGGGTCGACATGCCGCCGCCGACCAACCCGGATCGTGTGCTGGGGCTGGAACTGGTGTCTGAGGGCTGGACGGACGTACGCGGTCAGGTGCTGCGCTGGAGCGGGACGCAGACGCCGGGCTGACATCCTGATCTGTGGGGCGCGATTTTGGGATCGGACCGTTGCGATCTTGAAATACGGGGCGGGAATACAAACATTTTCTGCAACAAGAGGTGCGCTATGAGTGAGATCCTGACCCCTGATACGGCCCTGACCAGATCACTGGATGCTGCCGCCGTGGAGGCGGAGCTCACGGCGTTGGCTGAACGCTATCGCGCGGCCGGTGGGCTTGGGATCCAGATCCTGAACCTCCTTGGCGGCTCTGTCGACGGGCTTTTGGACAAACTGCCCGCCCCGGTGCGGAGCCGGTTGGACGGGGCCACCGAGCAGGCGTTGCAATTGGCGATGCAAGGGGCCAGCGGATCACGGCGGATGGTTCCGGATCAACCTTCGGGTGTCAACCGCGCGGTGAGCGCTGCGATGGGCGCTGCGGGGGGCATGGGCGGTTTGCCGGGTGCGCTGGTTGAGCTGCCGGCAACAACCGCCTTCCTGTTGCGCAGCATTCAGGGGGTGGCCGCCGAAGAAGGTTTCGACCCCGAAGCAGATGGCGTGCGCTTTGACTGTATCCGTGTGTTTGCAGCGGCAGGACCACTGGCGGCGGATGACGGTGCAGACCTGGGGTTTCTGTCGCTGCGGCTGGGTCTGACCGGCGGCGCGGTTCAAAAGCTGATTGCCCAGGTGGCGCCCCGGCTCAGTGTGGTTCTGGGCCAGAAACTGGCGGCACAGGCCGTACCGGTGCTGGGTGCGGTGGCGGGGGCCACGACCAATTTTGTCTATGCGGGCTACTATCAGGAAATGGCGCGGGTGCATTTCGGGCTGCGCCGACTTGCCGTTGCGGCGGATCAGCCGCATGAGGTCTTGGTTGCGCGCCTTCAGGACAGGTTGCTGGCCCCGCGTTAGATTCTGATCGCGGCCCGGACCAGAGGCACCGATGTGACGTGAACTGTGGCGCGGGCGCTTCTGCCCTTGCACTTCAGGGGATTGAAGATTTAATCATCCCCTCCTGATAAGAGTGATGGTGATGATACAATACGCTCTGAAATGCGCCGAAGGGCATCGTTTTGACAGCTGGTTCCAGTCGGCTGCCGCTTTTGACAAGTTGGCAGCGGCGGGGATGGTGTCCTGTGCGCAGTGCGGCTCCAGTCAGGTTGAAAAGGCGATCATGGCCCCTCGGGTGCGCCCTGGTCGCAAGGCAGTGTCCCCGGTCGGGGAGGCCGAGCCACGCGGAACGGCCTCTGCCAAAACGTCACCGCATGCGCCAGCCACCTCTGCGGCGTCGCACCAAGCGGCTGCGGTGGCGCCGGGAGCAGGCGCGCTGAGCACCCCATCGGGAGAGTTGGAGGCGGCGGTCGCTGAACTGCGGCGCAAGGTCGAGAGCAATTCAGATTATGTCGGTAAGGATTTTGCCAGTGAGGCGCGCGCCATGCATTTGGGCGATACGCCGGAGCGGGCGATCCACGGTGAGGCCAAGCCGGAAGAGGCCAAGGCGCTGATCGAAGAGGGGGTGCCGGTGCTGCCGTTGCCCTTCCTGCCCAATAGAAAAACCAATTGAAGGAAGACCGTTTATGCATGTCGTCGTGACAGGAACCAGCCGGGGCATTGGCCGTGAATTGGTGGCCAAGCTGCGGGGGGACGGACACGAGGTTACGGGCACCTCGCGGGATCATTCCTCTGGTGTGCGACTGGATGTGACCGACCCTGGTCAACAGGCGCGGTTTGCCGCGCAGCTGAAGGGGCGTCCGGTGGACCTTCTGGTCTGCAATGCCGGGGTCTATCTTGATAAATCGATGGCGCTGGAGGATTACTCTGCTGAAGTCTGGGGCAAGACGCTGGCCGCAAATGTCACCGGTGTCTTTCTGACGGTGCAGGCGCTGCTGCCGAACCTGCGGCTGGCAGCAGACCCGAAGATCGCAATCATTTCCTCGCAGATGGCGAGCCACGCCCGTGCGCCAGGTGGCAGCTATGCCTATCGCGCCTCTAAGGCGGCGGCGCTGAATATCGGGCGCAATCTGGCCACCGATCTGCTGCCGGAGGGGATTGCAGTCGGGATCTATCATCCGGGTTGGGTCCGCACCGATATGGGGGGCGATGAAGGTGATATTTCGGTGCAGGAATCCGTTGCTGGCTTGATGCATGAATTTGATGTGCTGAGCACAGAAACCACCGGGTGTTTTCACACTTGGGACGGGCGTATCCACGCCTATTGACCCATGTCTATTGAACGGCACCGCGCGAACCACTGCGCGGATGCATCTGGAGATACGAAGAAGGCCGGAGCGGATGCTCCGGCCTTTGCTGTTTTTTGGAGTGGCTTGGCAGCGACTGATCACTCCCAACAGCTGACCAGTACGGTCATGCCGCTGGCCTGACGGGTGAGGGCGCCGACGGGCAGGGCTGTTGCCCCGGCGCTGGCGTCTTTGGGGGTCACTCCTGCGCTGCTGAGAGCGCTGCGTAGGCTCTCGGCGTTGGCGGCGAAGCTGACGCCTTCGGGCAGCTGGGTGGCGCTTTTACTCTGGCTCAGCAACATGCCCTGAACGGCGCCATCAGTGGTCAGCACCGGACCGCCTGCATCGCCGGGCTGGCTGGTCAGTTGCAGGCGCGAGACACCTGCGTTGCCGGTCAGGTCTTTCACATCCTGCAAGCTGCCCCAGCTGAGGCTGGGGGCACCCAAAACACCCTCATAGGAAAAACCGGACACGGCGATATCGGACTGGAGGCGGGCAGAGGCGCTGGCGAGATTGGCAACGGCCATCGGCGCGAGGGGCTCAACCGGGCGCAACACGGCAATCCCGGCGGCGCTGTCATTGAAGGCAACCTCGGCCTGATATTCGTGATCCAGCGTGACACGGGCGCAGCCAGCAACCACGTCGGAGGTGGTGACGACGCTGCCTTTGGCATCGACATAGAAGCCCGAGCGCGAAAGCCGCGGTTTACGCACGTCGAGACCGGAGACCAGATCGACATTCTGCGGCGCATCCGCGCCGGCAGCCGGGTCAAGCACGCCATCGATACGCTCAAAGCTCGTCTGCATTTCCGCCAGCACACGGGCGCGGCGGTCATCGTCGCCCATAGGCCAGACCAGAGTGAAGCCTTTGATTTCCCCGTTAGCAAGTCGGGCCTCGGTGTAAGAGACGATGCCATTGCCGCGCCCTTCAAGGGTGAAGCTGTTGCCGCTGCGCTGGCGCGGGCCGTCCAGCGGTACGATCTTCAGCGTCTGCATGATGTCATAAAGACCATAGAGCGTGCGTTTGTCGCCGGGCTGGCTGATCAGGAGCACCTGCGCGCCGAGGTCGCCGCTGCTCTTGAACAGGGCGAAGGGCGATTCATAGCGGTCAAAGGTGACCTCACCGGCGGGGATTTTCAGCGCGATCCCGGCCTTTGTGTCAGTAAGCGGCTCCATACCCACCGAGATCAGCGGAGCGTTGTATTCATCCATCAGCGCCTGGCGCTGGGCAGTGGTCAGCACACCGGTAGGGGCGTAGCTGCGGGCCGACTGCCAGTCCGACATGGAGCCGCGGGTGCCACGACCAAAGGCCCCGTCGATGGTGGAGGTATAGAACCCGGCCGCCTTCAACGCGGTCTGAAGATCTTTGCGTTCCTCGCGGGTGAGGCGGGATTCGCTGCGGCGTGCCTCTGCCGGGGTTTCATCGGGCAGGGTGGTTTGCACGGGTTCTGCCGGCGCTTCGGTCACCACTGCGGGGTCGATGGGTTCCAGAACCGGGCTTTCGGCGGTTGGCTGCGGTTCGGTATTTGCGCCGGCCGCTGTCGGGTAAAACTGATTGCCGAGGTTGCGGCCAAAGGCGATGAAACTATCGCGCGGGATCTGACGTTCTGAGCGATAGACCTGCAGCACCCGATCCGCGTCGGTGCGCGCATAGGGGCCAAGTACGATACCGTACCAGCCACCGCCGAGTGCGAAACCGGAGACATCGGGCAGACGTGCTGCAAACTCCTGCGCCTCGGCCTGAGCTTCGCGCAATGAGGCGCGCGCTGCGACCTGGATCCAGACGGTGTCCTGCGAGGATTGCTGGGCATGAGCAACGCCCGAAAAGGCGGATGCCAACGTCATCAGGGCAAGCGCCAGCGTAGCTATCAAAGTCTTCATCAAATGGCCTCTATCCGGGTGATCTGTTGTTGGCGCGCACATAACCACTTTCGTGGCGCGAAGGGAACTCCTGTTCGCAGGGGGAAAACAACGCGCTTGATGCCAGATCCGGGCTTTGACGTCGGCTTGGCGGGTGTCTGACGGGGGAAGTGGGCCTGTGGGCGCGCTTCGAGGTGGTTGGACGGACCTGTGCCGCGATGCGCCGTTGACCCTAGGCCGGGGCTTGCATAGGAAGAACCCCGGATTTGCTGCCCCCATAGGGAAGAAACATGACCGACACCAAAGGCGCCCCGCGCTCATTCCAAGAGATTATTCTGAGGCTCCAGAATTACTGGGCCGCCAAGGGCTGTGCGGTGATGCAGCCGTATGACATGGAAGTCGGCGCCGGCACCTTCCACCCCGCGACCACGCTGCGCTCGCTGGGGTCCAAGGCCTGGGCCGCGGCCTATGTGCAGCCCTCGCGCCGTCCGACCGATGGCCGCTATGGCGAAAACCCCAACCGGTTGCAGCACTACTACCAGTATCAGGTGTTGATCAAACCCTCGCCGCCGAACCTGCAGGAGCTGTATCTCGGATCGCTGGAAGCGATCGGTGTCGATATGGACATGCACGACATCCGTTTTGTCGAGGACGATTGGGAAAGCCCGACGCTTGGCGCTTGGGGGCTGGGCTGGGAGGTCTGGTGCGACGGGATGGAAGTCAGCCAGTTCACCTATTTCCAGCAGGTCGGCGGTCACGATTGTCACCCGGTATCGGGCGAGCTGACCTATGGTCTGGAACGTCTGGCGATGTATATTCTGGGCGTTGATCACGTGATGGACATGCCGTTCAACGACCCGGACGCGCTGATCCCGCTGAGCTATGGCGATGTGTTCAAACAGACCGAAGAAGAATACGCCCGCTGGAACTTTGACGTGGCCAATACCGAGGTTCTGCTGCGTCATTTCGAGGAGGCCGAGGCCGAATGCGCTGCCATTCTGGCGCAGGAGCATATCGACCCCAAGACCGGCAAACGCATCATCATGGCGCATCCGGCGTATGACCAATGCATCAAGGCCAGCCATGTGTTCAACCTGCTCGATGCGCGCGGCGTGATTTCGGTCACCGAGCGACAGGCCTATATCGGTCGTGTGAGGGCGCTGGCCAAGCAATGTGCCGACGCCTTTGTGCAGACCGAAGCCGGCGGCTACGTAGCGTAAGCTGCGCCGCGCTTTCAGTAGGAGTCCACGGATATGGGCAAGTTCCTTTCGCTGATCCTGATCCTCTCCGGTCTCCTGGCCGGGGCGGCGATGTATTACCTTCAGGTCTACGGTTTTTACGAGGACGTCGAGCTGCAGCCGGGCCGCGATGTCCTGTTGATGCCGCTTGGGGACGGGGAGCCGTTGCCGATCCGTTACAGCGGGTTCGAGGCGATCGACGCGGAGAGTTCTCCCATTCGCTATCGCGCCTGTTTCGCAACCGATCTGAAGCCCGAAGAGCTGGCGCAATTGTTTGTGCTGTCGGATCAAAAGGAGCCGCGCAATGCGCCGGGCTGGTTTGACTGTTTTGATGCCGAAGCGATTGGTCAGGCTCTGGCAGAGGGCCGCGCTGAAAGCTTCCTGTCGGTCAAGAATATCTCCTACGGCGTAGACCGGATCGTGGCGGTGACCGACACCGGGCGCGGGTATGTCTGGCACGAGCTGAATGATTGCGGCCAGAAAGCCTATGACGGCACGGTCGTGGGCGAGGAATGCCCACCCCGGCCCGAGGCTGGCGAAAATAACTGAGATAAATAGGAAAGACCGCGTGACGGACGTGTGTGGTCTTTTCTGACACGACGGTTCTGTCAGCCCGCATATGCTGATGCCCACCAGACGACCCGCTGTGAAAGGCTGATCCTCACCCGATATGGATGCGCAGATCAACATACCGGACTTTATCTCGCTGACGTTGGGATTTGCTGTTTACCTGCTTGGGGCGCGGCTTAATGAACGTGTCCCTGTCCTGCGCCGGTTCAATATTCCCGAACCCGTCAGCGGCGGGCTATTGGCGGCTGTGGTCGTGATGATCATCTATAGCGTCGGTGGTTGGGCTATTACGTTTGAAATGGCGACGCGTGACTATCTGTTGGTGCTGTTCTTTGCGGGCATTGGTTTGAATGCCCGATTGGCGGATCTGGTGGCCGGTGGTCGCCCGCTGGTGCTGCTGTTGATCCTGACCTTTCTTGCGATCCTGGCGCAGAATGTGATTGGCGCAGCTGGCGCGTTGCTATTTGGCTACCCGCTACAGGTCTCGGTGCTGTTCGGGTCCGCCGCGCTGATTGGTGGCCATGGTACTGCGATTGCCTGGGCGCCGGATGTGGCGGCGCAAACCGGTTTGACTGGCGCCGCAGAACTGGGCGTAGCGGTGGCCACGTTGGGGCTGGTGCTGGCGGCCTTGGTTGGCGGGCCGGTTGCGCGGTTCCTGATCAACCGTCACGGGCTGACCCCGGCGCGCCCGGATGAGGAGCCGACCGTAGGTCTGGCCCATGATGCCGAAGATGTTCCTGCGATTGATCATCTGTCCCTGATGCGGGTGATGCTGCATCTGAACATTGCCATTATCATCGGCTACTTCTCCTCCTTTGCGCTGGACGCCGCCGGGCTGAAGCTGCCGCTGTTTGTGCCCTGCCTGATCGCGGGCATCGTGCTGGCCAATCTGCGCACGGTTCTGATGCCGAATGCCGCCTCGGTGGCGCGCACGCCTGCGCTGGCGCTGATATCCGAGTTCTCACTCGGGGCCTTCCTTGCCATGTCGCTGATGAGCCTGCAGTTGTGGACACTCTCCAGCCTGGGCCTGGCCATTGCCGTCATTATGCTGGCCCAGACCGTGTTCACTGTCGCCTTCGTCCTATTCGTGCTGTTTCCGCTCTTGGGGCGGGGCTATCGCGCCGCTGTGCTGGCCGCCGGTTTTGGCGGCTTTGCGCTGGGCGCTACCCCAACGGCCATTGCCAATATGACGGCTGTGACCAAACGCTATGGGCCGTCGCCTATTGCTTTTGTTGTGCTCCCCCTTGTATCCGCCTTCTTTGTTGATATCGCCAATGCCATCGTCATCCAGGCGATTGTGAATTTCTGAGGACACCCGATGCCCGATCTGCTGATTGAACTCTTTTCCGAAGAAATCCCGGCCCGTATGCAAGCGCGTGCGGCTGAGGATCTGAAAAAGCGTATGACCGATGGTCTGGTTGAGGCAGGTCTGACCTATGCGGGCGCGCATGCGCTGTCGACGCCGCGTCGTCTGACGCTGGCCATGGAAGGACTGCTGGAGCATTCCCCAACCGTGCGCGAAGAACGCAAGGGGCCGAAAGTGGGCGCGCCGGACAAGGCGATCGAAGGCTTCCTGCGCGGGGCGGGCCTGACCCGTGATCAGCTGGAAGAGCGCGAAACACCCAAGGGCGCGGTCTATTTCGCGCTGATCGAAAAGCCGGGCCGTCCAGCGGCAGAGATCATTGCCGAGTTGCTGGAAGACACCATCCGTAACTTCCCCTGGTCAAAGTCCATGCGCTGGGGCACTGGCAGTTTGCGCTGGGTGCGTCCTTTGCAGTCAATCGTCTGTCTCCTGTCAAAGGAAGACGGCGCCGAGGTTGTGCCGCTGAATATCGACGGTATTGCCTCGGGCAACATCACCTACGGCCACCGTTTCATGGCGCCGGATCAGATCACCGTCACCGGGTTCGACGATTATGCCGCCAAGCTGAAGCGCGCCCATGTGGTGCTGGACCCGGCCGAGCGGGAAGCGTCAATCTGGCAGGAGGCCACCAATCAGGCCTTTGCCAGCGGGCTGGAGGTGGTTGAGGACAAGGGTCTTCTGGCCGAGGTCGCTGGACTGGTGGAATGGCCGGTGGTGCTGATGGGCGCCATTGACGATGAATTCCTGGCGCTGCCACCGGAGGTTTTGCAGACCTCGATGAAGGAACATCAGAAGTTCTTCTCGGTGCGCAATCCCAAGACCGGGCGGATTGAGAAATTCATCACCGTCGCCAACCGCGAGACCGCCGACAATGGTGCGACCATTCTGGCGGGCAACCAAAAAGTTCTGTCGGCACGGCTGGCGGACGCGAAGTTCTTCTGGGAGAATGATCTGCGCACGGTGACCGAGCAGGGGTTTGAGCCCTGGGTGGCGAAGCTAGGCAATGTGACCTTCCACAACAAGCTGGGCACGCAGGCGGCGCGGATTGACCGCATTGCCGCGCTGGCCCGCGAGATTGCGCCGGTTGTCGGCGCCGATGCCGATCTGGCAGAGCAGGCCGCACGGGTTGCCAAGGCCGACCTCAGTTCTGAGATGGTCTATGAATTCCCCGAGTTGCAGGGCCTTATGGGGCGCTACTACGCGGAGGCGGCTGGCCTGCCGCAGGACGTCGCCAACGCCTGCGAAGCGCATTATTCGCCGCTTGGCCCGTCGGATGACGTGCCGACAGAGCCGGTGTCCGTTGCCGTGGCGCTGGCGGACAAGCTGGACACGCTGACTGGGTTCTGGGCGATTGATGAAAAACCCACCGGCTCCAAAGACCCCTTTGCCCTGCGCCGCGCTGCGCTGGGGGTGATCCGCCTGGTGCTGCACAATGATGTGCGGATGCGGCTGGACGGGGCAATTGATGCCCATTTGCTGCGCCATGAAATGGCCCAGAACGGTGGTGACCCGGTTGCCACCGGGTTGATGCAGGACATGCTAAACGAGATCGCCGATCACGGTGTCTTTGGTTCTGCTGTGCGAACGGTGCTGGATGCCTTCGACGGGGATCTGCCCAAACATATCGAGCAGCTGAAGAAGCAGCTGCCGGATGTGTCGTCTGATCTTCTGTCCTTCTTCCACGACCGCCTCAAGGTCTTCCTGCGTGATCAGGGCATCCGTCATGACGTGATCGACGCCTGCATCGCGATGGAGGGCAACGATGACCTCACGCTGCTGGTCAAACGCGCCCGTGCGCTGGAGGACTTTATGGCGTCTGACGACGGCCCCAACCTGTTGCAGGGCTTCAAACGCGCCAACAACATTCTGGCGCAGGCCGAGGAGAAGGATGGCGTCGAGTATTCCTATGGGGCGGACAAGAAATTCGCCGAGGATGACAGCGAGATTGCCCTGTTCGACGCGCTGGCGCAGAGCGAGGGGGCGATTTCTTCGGCCATCGAGGCCGAAGATTTCGCGGCTGCCATGGGCAGCATGGCCGCATTGCGCGTCCCCGTGGATGCGTTTTTCGAGGCGGTTCAGGTCAATTCCGACAATGAAGTGGTGCGCCGCAACCGTCTGAACCTGCTGAGCCAGATCCGCAAAGTCTGCGGTCAGGTCGCCGATCTGACCCGGATCGAGGGCTGATCTCCCCCACGGGGCGCGACTTAGCCGCGCGGTCCGTGACAGCAAAACATATGGAAACCGGGGCGATCTCAGGGTCGTCCCGGTTTTCTCCTTTTGGGCCACGTGCTTTTCCTTGCGGGAATGGGCGACAGGGCTATGCTGCATAGCAAAGGAAAGGTGCCGCAGTGCAGAAATATGATCAAGACATGGGAGGCCCCACCCACGATGAGACGCCGGATTCCGTGCTGATCACGCCGGTGGCGCCGATTGCCAACCACACCCATGGTGGACGGGCGAAATGTCTGCAGCGTTTGGTGCGACTGGATCTGCCGGTGCCGCGCACCGTGGCGTTGTCGTTTCAGGCGGTGCATGGGATCGCGCAGGGCGAGATGCCCGATATGGCTTCTATTGTTGAGGCGTTTCCGGCTGATGCGCTGCTCTGCGTGCGGCCTTCGTCACAGGACCCGGATTGGGGTGGTCCCGGCGCGATCCTGAACATCGGCATGAATGACGCGCGCTACGTTGACCTGTGCGACAGTCTGGGGCGCGATGGGGCGGCGGCGCTCTATCTGCGGTTTGTACAGTCCTATGCGGTGCATGTGGCGCGATTGGACCCGGATGTGTTTGACGATGTCGAAGACGGTGGCCCGGATGCGCTGAGCGAAGTCTTGCACGCCTATGAAGCCGAGACCGACGAGCCGTTTCCGCAGGACCCGGCGGAGCAGCTGGCGGCGGTGCTGCGTTCGATGGCGCGGGCTTGGGAAGGCACCTCGGCCCGGCTGTTGCGGCAGGCCAAGGGCGCGCCTGCGGATGCGGGGCTGGGACTGGTGGTGCAGGAAATGGTGCCCGGTTTTGGTCAGGGCGAATGCGGCTCGGGCGTGTTGCAGCTGGTCAATACCAAGACTGGGCAACCGCAGATCACCGGGCGGTACCTGAGCCAGAGTCAAGGGCGCGATGCGCTGGGGGCGGGGGCAGAGGCGCTATATCTGGAGCGGGATCCACGCGGGCCGTCGCTGGAAGACTCCGCGCCGGAAGCCTTTGCCGATCTGAAATCCCATGCCCGGCTGATGCGCCAACGGCTGCGCGAAGAGATGCAGCTGGAATTTGTAATCGTCAGCGGGGCGGTGCATATCCTTGACGGGGTGCGCGTCACCCGATCGGCGCAGGCTGCCGTGCGGATTGCGGTGGCTCTTGCGGAGGATGGTATCATCCCGCGCGAGGAAGCGATCATGCGGGTGGACGCCCATATCCTGACCGAGCTGCTGCATCGGCAGGTGGCCCCGGATGCGACCCGCGATGTGATTGGGCGGGGCATTGCGGCCAGTCCCGGTGCGGCCACCGGGCGATTGGTGTTTACGGCGGCGGAGGCACAGGCCAGTGCGGCGCGGGGTGAGCCGTGTATTCTGGTGCGGCGTGAGACTTCGCCCGAGGATGTGCGTGGCATGCATGCTGCGGTTGGGGTGCTGACAGAACGGGGTGGCATCACGAGCCATGCGGCGGTGATCGGTCGTGGGCTGGGCCTGCCCTGTATCGTCGGGGCGTCCAATCTGAAATTTCACAGCAAACGCAAGCAGTTGATTGCGACGGATGGGCGTGTGTTCACGCGTGGCGACACAATTACGATTGATGGCAGCAGCGGCGAAGTTCTGGCCGGACAGCCGGAGATGCTGGAGGCGGCTGAAGACGGCGCCTTCCAGACATTGTTGACCTGGGCCGATGAGGTGCGTGACATCGGCATCCGCGCCAATGCGGATACGCCGGAAGATGCCGAAACCGCGCGCAAGTTCAATGCGCAGGGGATCGGACTTTGCCGCACCGAGCATATGTTCTTTGATCCCGGCCGGTTGACGGTGATGCGGGAGATGATCTTTGCCGAGACCTCGGAGGGTCGTGCGGCGGTACTGGCGCGGTTGTTGCCGATGCAGCGGGAGGATTTCTTTGCGCTGTTTCGCATCATGGAAGGGTTGCCGGTCTGTATCCGGTTGTTTGACCCGCCGCTGCATGAATTCCTGCCGACCTCCAAATCGGGGCAGCGTGAGTTGTCTGAGGCGCTGGGTATCCCGGTGAGTGATGTGACCCGGCGGGTTGAAGAGATGGAGGAATACAACCCCATGCTCGGCCTGCGCGGCGTACGGCTGGGGGTCACGGTGCCGGAAATCTACGACATGCAGGCACGGGCTATCTTTGAGGCGACGCTTGATGCGTCCAAGGAAGGTGAGCCGGTGGTGCCGGAGATCATGATCCCGCTGGTGTCTGCCAAGCGTGAGGTGGAGCTGGTCAAGGCGCGCATTGATGCCGTCGCTCTGGCGGTGAAGGCCGAACGCGGTGAGGATTTCACCTATCGTCTGGGCGTTATGGTGGAGACGCCACGGGCGGCGCTGCGGGCCGGTGAGATATCACCGCATACGGCGTTTTTGAGCTTTGGAACCAATGATCTGACACAGATGACCTATGGCCTGTCGCGCGACGACGCCGGGCGGTTCATGTCAGCCTATGTCAATCAGGGGGTCTTTCCCGAGGATCCGTTCCACGTGTTGGACACCGATGGTGTGGGCGAGCTGTTGAAACTGGGGGTGCAACGGGGACGGGCGGAAAACCCGGATATCACGCTGTCGATCTGTGGCGAGCACGGCGGCAACCCCGAATCGATTGCGTTTTGTCGCGAAGCAGGGTTCGATTACGTCTCCTGTTCCCCGTTCCGGGTTCCTGTCGCGCGGCTTGCTGCGGCGCAATTGGCGATTTCCAGCCAAACCGGAAAATCTCCACCCGAATCCTTAAAATCCTAAGAAAAACAAGGGACTTTCCCAAGGGGGAGATATCCGGGCGGATTGACGCCGACCCAGCGGGCTGAGGGGTGCGCTGTCCCGTCGCTGGACGTTTGGAGGGATTTCCACTAGGAGGTGCGATCGCGTGACGTTGGGATGGCCGTGCGCGACCTTTCTAGTGGGGATACCCTGATGAAGATTCTGACAGTAGCTGCTGTGTTTGCTGCCGCCTTGGCAGCGGCCAAAGATGTATATGCGGATTCCGGTTTGGACGCGTTGTTCAAGCGTGAGCAATCCACCCTGAACGCCGTACCGACCGGGCGTTTGAACAATTTTTTCAACTTCAACCGCTCTGGCAAGAAGGCCAAGCCGACCGAAGTTAAATTTACAAAGGCCTGGCTGGACACTGTTCCCGTCGCCAAAGGTGGCGACAATTTCGCATGTCTTGCCGAGGCGCTGTATTTCGAGGCGCGCGGTGAGACCGTGAAGGGCCAGTTCGCCGTTGCCGAGGTGATCATGAACCGCGTGAAATCCTCGCAGTTCCCCGATAGCCTGTGCGGCGTGATCAACCAGGGGACCGGGCGCAAGTATCAGTGCCAGTTCACCTACACCTGCGACGGCCACAAGGAAGTGATCCGCGAGAAAACCGCCTTTGAGCGGGTCTCAAAAGTGGCGCGTCTGGTGATGGACGGGGCGACCACAGGGATTACGGATGGCGCCACCTACTATCACACCACGGCGGTACGCCCGCGCTGGAGCAAAAGCTTCACCAAGACCGCGCGGATCGGCGTCCATCTGTTCTACCGTGATGATCGGTTCCGGACTGCCCTCAACAACTAAGACGTGTTTCACGGTAGAGCTGCCGGGGTGGAATCCTCGGCGGCGCCGCTTTCGGCCACTGGTATGGCGCATGAAGGCCTGTTATGCGGGCGCCGCATGTTTATGCTGGAACCTCACCGCCAGATAGCCAGTCAGGGGCCCGATCGTTATGTCGTCAGAAATTCGTCTCGCATTTGCGCACCCCTCGGAACGGTCTGAGGCCACTGCGTCTCGTGGGCCACTGGACCGGATTTCCCTGCGTGATCATACCGTAGAAGTAGAGATCGGTGCGTTTCAGGCGGAGCGCGGCACGACCCAGCGGATCTGCTTTAACGTGGTTGTGGAAATTGCACCGCTGCCTGCGGATCTGGACGACGATGTTGACCGCATTCTGTCATATGACCGTGTGACTGAGGCGATTGCGCATGAGTTGTCGGAGGAGCGGCTGAACCTACTGGAAACCCTGGCGGAGCGGGTCGCGGAGCGGATCCTTCTGGAACCGCAGGCGGTGCGCGCCTTTGTGCGGATCGAAAAGCTTGATCGCGGCCCCGGTGCGCTCGGCGTCGAGATTGTGCGCGCGCGCGATCAGGTTGCCAGCGAGGTGGACAGCGAAGAACGCCCGCACCCACGGCTGATGTATCTGTCCAACAGCGCCATCGACAGCGACGGTCTGACCGGCTGGATTGACCAGATGGAATGCCGCCAGCGTCCGCTGATCCTCTGTGTAGGCGCGCATGAGCTGGCAACACCGCAAACGGGTCATAAATGGACCCAGCGGCGGATTGATCTGTTGGCCATTGAACAGAACGCCTGGCGGCTGGCTGCAAAGGATGATCGCTGCGTTGTCGTTTCCACGCGGACGGAGCTGGACTGGGGCATGAAAAACGGGCAGATTTGCGTCTGGGCGCCGTCAAAAATCGTTTTGGATGCGGTAGATGGCCCCTCGGCAGCGCCCTCCGATGCGGTGGCGCTGGCTGCGTGGTTCGCCGCCACATTTGAGGCCGGCGAAATGATCGTGATTGGCGCTGCACTGCCTGATAATCCAGGGGTGCCACTGCGCGCTGTGGATGTGGAGCAGACCCAACTGTGAGTTATTACCGGCCGCTGGTTCAGCACGGGGAAAACCGCCCCGAGGGAGCGTTGTCGCTGATCAGTGGCGCTCTTTGGTTTACTCAAGTCGAAGTTCTGGACCGCGGTGCGCCGCCACGGCTGATGCCTGCAGGGCTGCTGCCCGAAGATGTCCGGCACCGGCTGACCGCGCGCCGCGCGACGATCGCTGGGCTGGATATGACCCAGCCGCAGATCATGGGCATTCTGAATGTGACGCCTGACAGTTTTTCCGATGGTGGTCAGCACGATGAGGTTGGCACGGCCTGCGCGGTTGCACTGCAGATGGTGGCTGATGGTGCCAGTATTATCGATGTTGGTGGCGAATCCACCCGCCCCGGTGCTGTTCTGGTCCCTGAGGAGGAGGAGATTCGTCGCACCGCGCCGGTGATCGCCGCGATCCGAGCCAAGTCGCAGGTTCCGATTTCCATCGACACCCGCAAGGCCGTGGTGCTGGCAGAGGCGCTGGAAGCCGGTGCAAGCCTCACCAATGATGTGTCCGGCTTTACCTTTGACCCGGCGCTGGCCCCGTTGACGGCCCAGGCCGGGGTACCTGCCTGTATCATGCATGCGCAGGGCGATCCCGCGACGATGCAGGACAGTCCGGCCTATGACAATGTGTTGCTCGACGTCTATGACTTTCTCAAAGCGCAGATTGACCGGCTGGAGGATATCGGTGTCGTGCGCGAACAGATCGTGATTGATCCCGGTATCGGCTTCGGCAAGACGCTGGAGCACAATCTGATCCTGTTGCGTAATCTCAGCCTGTTTCACGGCCTTGGCTGTCCGATTCTGCTGGGGGTGTCCCGCAAGGGGTTCATTGGCAAGCTGGGGCATGAGCCGGATGCCGCCGCCCGCGCGCCGGGCTCTATTGCGGTAGGGCTTGCAGCGCTGGCCCAAGGCGTGCAATTCCTGCGGGTGCATGATGTTGCTGAGACGGTGCAGGCGGTTCGCCTGTGGCAGGCCGTCCGATAAGACCCCGACCGAAAGGGCTGATATGCGCAAATTCTTTGGCACTGATGGCGTGCGCGGCACCGCCAATATTCACCCTATGACTGCGGACATGGCGCTGCGCATCGGCGCCGCCGTGGGGCGGTATTTTCGCCGTGATGCCTCTGGTGTGCACCGTGTCGTGATTGGCAAGGATACGCGCCTGTCGGGCTATATGTTCGAAAGCGCGCTGACGGCGGGTTTGACTTCTACCGGTATGAATGTGCTGTTGCTTGGCCCGGTGCCGACGCCGGCTGTCGGCCTGATGACACGGTCGATGCGGGCTGATCTGGGCGTGATGATCTCTGCCAGCCACAATCCGGCGGCGGATAATGGGATCAAATTTTTTGGCCCTGACGGGTTCAAACTGTCCGACACGGTCGAGATGGAGTTGGAAGCGCTGATCGAAGCGGGTGTTGAGCCTGCGCAGGCGCAGAATATTGGCCGCGCCAAACGGATCGACGATGCCCGGTTCCGTTATGGCGAGCGTGTCAAAAGCTCGTTGCCTCGCGATATCCGTCTGGATGGGCTGAAAGTGGTGATCGATTGCGCCAATGGTGCCGCCCATAGGGCCGCACCGGAGATCCTGTGGGAGCTGGGGGCGGAGGTAATCCCGGTGGGGGTTTCGCCGGATGGCACCAATATCAACCGCGATTGTGGATCGACACATCCGGGCACGGCGGCGGAAACTGTGGTGGCCCATGGCGCCCATGTCGGGATCTGTCTGGACGGTGATGCGGACCGGGTGATCATTATTGATGACACGGGCAAGGTGGCCGACGGCGATCAGTTGATGGCACTGCTGGCAACACGCTGGGCTGAGGACGGGGTACTGGCGGGGAATGCGCTGGTATCAACCGTCATGTCGAACCTTGGGTTGGAGCGTCATCTTGCGGCGCGGGGCATTGCCCTTGAACGCACGGCGGTCGGCGACCGCTATGTGGTGGAGCGGATGCGTGAGGGCGGGTTCAACCTTGGCGGTGAGCAATCCGGCCATATCGTGATGACGGATTATGCCACCACCGGTGACGGGTTGATGGCCGGGCTGCATTTCCTGGCGGAGATGGTGCGCGCCGATAAACCGGCCTCTCAGCTTGCGCAGCAATTTGCTCCGGTGCCACAGTTGTTGAAAAACGTACGCTTTGCTGCCGGGCAGACTCCACTGGAAAGCGATCAGGTTCAGACGGCGATCAGGGTGGCAGAGGAAACGCTGGCCGGACAGGGCCGTCTTTTGATTCGCAAATCAGGCACTGAACCGCTGGTTAGGGTCATGGCAGAGTGTGAAGACGCCAAGGTGCTGACGGCAGCGGTGGACAGCGTGGTTGCTGCGGTTGAGGCGGCGGTCGCCGAGTAAAGTCGTCTTGGGATTGCGACGAGACTGGCTGGAATTGCCCGCTGCTGATGTTTCAGCTGGCGGGCACTTTTTATCCTATGGACTATTTTTTTGTGCGCCCAAACAGTCGTGTCAGGGCACCAAACTGGCTGATGCAAAGGCCGCTGAGGATCAGCAGTAGCGCCATTAGCATCGCAGGCGGCAGCTCCTCGTCCAGAAAAAATGCGCCCAACACGACGGCCCAGACCGGCACCTGATAATTCGTCAGTGTCATGAAGGTGGGACCGGCCTCGCGCACCACGATAACGCGCAAGAGGTTTGCGGCGGCAGTCGGGATCAGGCCCAGGACTGCAGCAATGCAGAGGGTTCGAGTGTCAGGGATCACCGGCGGCCCCTCTGCCAGCCAGGCGACGGGGATGATGAGCGCGGACCCGATGAGCAGGAGGATGGCGGCCAGCCCCAACGGATCCACGGGCGGCAGGCGGCGCGTCAGGATGGAGCTGACCGAGTAGCAGGCGGCAGCGGCAAGACAGGCGGTGCGACCATAGCCTTCAAGCGCCGCGCCGCTGCTTTCAAATGCTTTGCTGCCGAGCAGGACTGCAACCCCGCCAAAGCCGATGGCAAATCCGATCACCCGGCGCAGGCTCATTTGCTCTCCTGGGATGAAAACATGCGCCAGCGGCAGTACCATCAGCGGGATGGCGGCCATGCTGACGCCGGTAAATCCGGAGGAAACATGCTGCTGCCCCCACGAGATCAGCATGAAGGGCAGGGCAGTGCTGAGGATGCCGATCAGGGTCAGCGACGGCCAGTTTGTCTGATCTTTGAACAGCTTGAACCCGCGCGCGCCCCAGATTGCACTGAGCAGAAGTGCTGCAAACCCGATGCGGCTGGCCGCCAGCCAGAACGGGGTGGTGCCCTCTAGCGCAAGCTTGATCAGCAGGAATGTCCCGCCCCAGACAAAGCCGAGGATGGCGATCATCAGCCAGTAGCGCGGTGCGATATTGGGCATAGGGTCCTCCGCCGGTTCACCGCGCGACAAGACCCCGCCGGGCGCGTTGGGTCAATGGCAATTGCTTTGTTATCTATCGAGGTGGTTTCACGGGCAGGCCGCGCGCGGGCGTCGGCGGCGGCTGAGAAGCAATCCGCCGAGGATCAGCGCCAGTGCAGCAAAGAGCTGCGGCGGCAGGGTTTCGCCAAGCAGGGCGGCACCGAAGATCACCGACCAGACGGGCACCTGATAGTTCACGGTGGACAGGAACGCCGGACCTGCGCTGCGGGCGACCTGCACCAGCAGCACCTGGGCGAGGGCTGTTGGCAAGAGGCCAAGGTATATGACGGCGCTGAGCGGCTGGATGGCAGGCAGGTCCGGCACGCCTTCGGCCCAGAGCGCGGCAGGTGTCATCATGGCGGCACCGCAGAGGAGCGCCGCGGCAGAGAGGGACAGCATGTTCACCTTCGGGCAAAGCCGGGTAATGATTGAACCGATGGCATAGCACAGCGCTGCGCCAAGGCAGGCGAGCCGGGCGAGGGATTCGAAATCCGTACCCGCAGAGCGGAAGGCGTCCAGCCCGATCAGCACGACCACGCCGGCAAAGCCAATGAGAAAGCTGATAGTGCGGCGCAGGGTCATATGCTCGCCGGGCACCAGCAGATGCGCCAGCGGCAGAACAAACAGCGGCACCACCGCCATGCAAACCCCGGCAAAGCCGCTGGCCACATAGGTCTGCCCCCAGCTGAGCAAGGTGAACGGCAGAGCGTTGCTGAAGAACCCCATGCCGAAAGCGCAGGCCCAGATAATCCGTCCGTCATGTGTGCGCAGCGTAGGCAGTTGAATTCCCATGACCCTGACCACAGCAAGCAGGCATAGCGCGCCGATCAGAATTCTGAGCGCGGCGATGGTCATCGGTGGGAAGCCCCTGAGTGCCAGCGACACCGCCATGAAGGAGGCGCCCCAGATCACACCGAGGAACAGAAGCTTGGCCCAATTGGCGCCACCTGGAGATTCTGACATGGGAAAGCCTCAATCGGTTCATATAAAAAGGGCGCCCCAATACGGAGCGCCCAGCAGAGGAAAAGGCTGCGGAAGGATCCGCGGGCGCCTTAGTTCTTCTCTTTGTCGACCATCTTGCCGGCCGAGATCCAAGGCATCATGTCGCGCAGCTTGCCGCCGACCACTTCGATCTGGTGCTCGTCGTTGGCACGACGCGAGGCTTTGATTGTGGGCTGGCCCACAGCGTTTTCCAGCATGAAGTCGCGCACGAATTTGCCCTGCTGGATGTCTGTCAGGACGTCCTTCATGGCTTTCTTGGTCTGCTCGTAGGGCAGGATGCGCGGGCCGGTGACGTACTGGCCGTACTCTGCGGTGTTGGAGATCGAGTAATCCATGTTGGCGATGCCGCCTTCGTAGATCAGGTCAACGATCAGCTTGGTTTCGTGCAGGCACTCGAAATAGGCCATTTCAGGTGCGTAGCCTGCTTCGACCAAAGTTTCAAAACCGCAACGGATCAGCTCAACGATGCCGCCGCACAGAACGGCCTGTTCGCCGAAGAGGTCGGTTTCGCATTCTTCGCGGAAGTTGGTCTCGATGATGCCGGAGCGGCCGCCACCGATGGCGGAGCAGTAGGAGAGGCCGATTTCCAGCGCTTTGCCGGTGGCGTCGGTGTCAACAGCCACGAGGCAGGGCACGCCGCCGCCTTTGGTGTATTCGCCGCGCACGGTGTGGCCGGGGCCTTTGGGGGCCATCATGATGACGTCAACGCCTTCTTTCGGCTCAATCAGGCCAAAGTGCACGTTCAGGCCGTGGGCAAATGCGATGGCTGCACCGGGCTTGATGTTGTCATGGACGTATTTCTTGTAGGTTTCGGCCTGCAGTTCGTCGGGCATGGTGAACATGATCACGTCACACCAGGCTGCGGCTTCGGCGATACCCATGACTTGAAGGCCTTCGCCTTCGGCTTTCTTGGCGGAAGCAGAGCCTTCGCGCAGCGCAACAACAAGGTTCTTGGCACCGGAATCGCGCAGGTTCAGCGCGTGGGCGTGACCCTGGGAGCCGTAGCCCAGGATGGCCACTTTCTTGTCCTTGATCAGGTTAACGTCGCAGTCGCGGTCATAGTATACACGCATGATCACATTCCTCTTGTTCGTGTTTGAAGGCATCATAGGGGGTGCTAGCAGGCAAAGTAGTCCTAATGGGGATGAAAATCGTATCGATTATGCAATAGCTATTCTTCATATGAGGCTATATCGTATATTTCATGCTTGATGACCTTGACCGACGCATACTTCGCCACCTGCAGGCGGATCCCGAACAATCGCTGCCTGATCTGGGGGACCGCCTTGGCCTGACTGCGTCGCGGCTGTCGCGGCGACTGGAGAAGCTGCGCGAGGGAGGCGTGATCCTTGGTCAGCGGGCGGTGATCGACTGGCGGGCCTTGGGCTATGAAGTAGAGGTCTCCCTGCGCATCACGCTGGACAAGACCAATCCGCGGGCCTTTGATGAGTTTATTCCCGCCGCACGCGAGATCCCTGAGGTGCTGGAGATCCAGACCTTTCTGGGGCAGGTGGATGTGCGGCTTTCGGTGATTGCGCGGGACATGCCGCATTATCAGCAGATCTACCGTGCGGCGATCCTGACCTTGCCGCATATCACCGATATCGAGGCGCTGATGCATGTGGCGCGGATCAAATCGAACGAGGCGCTGCCGATATGATCCAGTTAGACGAGATTGATCATGCGTTCTTGCGCGCTCTCAGCCGGGATGCCACGCAAACGGCGGGGGCTTTGGGGCGCGCGCTGGACCTTAGCCAGCCGGCGGCGTGGCGCCGCATTCGCCGGTTGCAGGAGGCAGGCATTATCACCGGGCGCAAACTGGATCTGGATGCAGGCAAGCTGGGCTTTGGCGTGACCGTCTTTCTGGGTATCAAGCTGGCCACCAAAGGACGGGTCAGCCTGGAAGATTTCGAACGCGCAGTGTCCGCTATCCCCGAGGTGCAAACGGTGGAGCATATTCTGGGCATGTATGATTACCGCCTGCGAGTCAGCGCTCGGGATATTGCCGATTTCGAGCGGGTGCTGCGGCGGCGGGTGATGACGCTGCCCGGCGTGGGCAGTGTTGATGCAAATGTGCTGTTGAGCGAGGAACGCAGGCCGGGTCCGCTGGGATGATCTACACCTTGCGGCGCAGTGAGATATTGCTGGATTTGCCAAGCCCATATCGGAGCGTGATCCCAATCACTGCCAGACTGATTGCCAGCCATAGACCACCCCAAACTACGGTCGTACCGCCGATGTCCTCGGCCATCATACGGGCATCTGAGCGCAGGTAAGAGCGCGCGATCGTATCGTCCCAGATGTCGAGGGGCGCATAGATCATGCTGCTGATGCCGATAATCCGCAGGGTCATGTCATTGACGGCAAGGCTGAGGTAGCGGGCGGTCGCCAACATCATTGCACCTGTCACCAAGGTGAAGCCGAATGCGAAGAGGTCACGGATATAGAGGGCTGCAACAAACAGCGTCAACGCCCCAAACAGGGCCAGAATTCTACGGTCCCAATCGGTGCGCAGGGCGATGACAAACAACGCAGCCCCAATGAACAGCGAACCGGTATACCCGGCTGACAGCGTCAGAAAGCGGTTGCCGCCCCGGGACGTCACGCTGCCACCTTCATAAGGGTCTATGGTGAGGTTGAGCACCTCACCGCCGGTGGCCAGTGTGACAATGGCATGAGACGTTTCGTGCAGGAAGACGGTCAGGATACGCAGTGGCAGCACTGCTGGCGTGGACCAGAGCAGCACGATCACCAGCGTCAGGCAGATCAGCTGCCAATGTCCTGTGATGACACGCCGTAGAAATGGCATCTTATTTGACACCCAGCCCCATCTGCATCAGCGTTTTGCGTACCGGCGCCATGGAGTAGAGCGCATTGAGCCCAAAAGCGCGCAGGTCGCGCAGCGGACGCGGGGTCAGCATGGAGGTCCGGTTCAAGAGATCGATCCCCTTCACCCGCATCATAATCTCGCTGTGGCGGGCCTTATGGTAGCTTTCGAGCATGGCGGCATCACCTAGCGCCTCGGGACGGGCCTGCGCCAAATCCAGCAGAACGCGCAGATCGCCCAGAGACATGTTCAATCCCTGCGCCCCGATGGGCGGCACCACATGGGCGGCCTCCGCCATCAGCGCCAAGTGCTCGCCATTCATGCGGGCGGCTGATTGGCTGATGATGGGCCAGATGCTGCGGCGGGAGGCAAGGCGCAGCTGTCCCAGAACGCCACAGCTGCGGCGGTTCATTTCAGTCTCGAAAGCGTCCACATCCATGCGCTGCAGCGCTTGCGCTCGTGGGCCGCGCTCCATCCAGACAATGGCGGAAGAGGGCTGGCCGTTGTGATCCGGCAGCGGGACCAGTGTGAACGGCCCGCCGGAGCGGTGGATCTCGGTCGAGACATTCTGATGTGGCTGCGCGTGTGTGACGGCAAACGCCAGCGCTTTTTGCCCGTAGCGGGTTGTTCGTACGGGGATGCCCGCCGCGCGTCGCATGGGGCTGTCACGTCCGTCGCAGGCCAGGACCAGCCTCGCGGTGACGCAGGTGCCATCACTCAGGGTGACCTGTGCGGCATTTGTGCGTGTGAACAGGCTGATGGTGCCAAGGCCGGGACGGAAATCGACAGTCGCGAGGTCATCAAGGCGCGCCAGAAGTTCACGGCGCAGTAGCCAGTTGGGCAGGTTCCAGCCAAAAGGCTGATCAGAAATGTCGGCAGATTTGAAATCCTTGGTGACGCGGGCCACAGGCTCAGTGCCGCCTGCATCAATGATCCGCATGATGTCCAGCGGGGCGGCGTGGCTGTCAAGCCGGGTCCAGATCCCGGCCTCTTGCAGCAATGCCTTGGCCGGTTGCAGGATTGCGGTGGTGCGCAGATCGGCCCCGGCATCATCGCGCAGCGTCACTGGTGGCGTCGGGTCGACGCAGATCACCTTGAACCCGGCAACACCCAGTGTCGCCGCGGCGGTCAACCCTGCGATGCCGCCGCCGGAAATCAGAATGTCGCAACTCTCAGCCATGGAACCTGCCTTTCGTCTCTACGTCTGAGATAGGCCGGTGCTGGTCAGAATGACAAGCGACATACTGTCCTTTTTGACGGTGCCGTTGACTGCGGTTGCCGACGCCTAGCCGCGCGTGATGCTCACCAATATCACGAACATGACGGCTGTTTTGGCCACCGCGGGCAGGAATAGTGCAGGCAGCCCCCAGATGGCGACGGCAAGTCCCCAGAGCAGCACATAGAGTAGAATGGCCAGCAGAGCCTTCGTCGCATTGGCCTGATTGCGGGTTTCAGACGGCCTCACAGGTGATGGTGCGGTGGACGAGGGCGCTGTCGGGTGCTGGGTGTGGTCAAAAGTCATGTCATTCATTGGGCGGCATCCTTGGTCTGGGCAATCTGCGCGGATCACAGCAGCAAGAAGCTACGGGCGCGCGTCAAAGATGCCAGCCATATATACCTTCACGACCCCAACAAAAGGCTGGTGCGGCGGCGCGCCACAGGGGTGCGACAGGATGCGCCGCTAGAGGTCGTGATAGCCCACTTGCCCTCAGAGTAAGCCGAGGAACCGGGTTAAATCGTCTGTATGGTGATGAATATGCGCGCCGGGTGTAGCCTCGGGCGCGACATGGACGGTCCGCATGCCCAGATCATGTGGGGCCTGGAGGTTGCGTGGATCATCCTCAAACATCGCGGCCTTCGCTGTATCGATGCAGGCCTTGGCAAAGACGATGTCAAAGGCCTGGCGCTCCGGTTTGGGGCGATAGTTCGCGTGCTCAACGCCGTAGATCTCGTCAAAGCACCCCTCAAGCCCTCGCGCGGCCAGCACCTGCTCGGCATACGGCGCGGTGCCATTGGTATAAATGATCCGTTTGCCGGGCAGCGCTCTGATCCGTTCAGCCAGCAGAATGTCCGGTTCCAGCTGATCGAAGTTGATATCGTGGACCTCGAGCAAGAAGGGATCTGGATCCAGATCATGGTGTGCCATCAGCCCGGCAAGGGTGGTGCCATGCTCGCGCCAGTAGTCATCGCGCAGCTTGTTGGCCATCTTCTGGTCAACACCAAGGGCAGCCATGACATAATCCGTCATCTTGACCTCAATCTGGTCAAACAGCCGGGCGGACGGGTGATAGAGGGTGTTGTCGAGGTCGAACACCCAGTGGCGGACGTGAGAGAAAGATTGCGATACCATGGCGTGGGACCTAGGCCGCGACCTGTGCAATTGCAAGCATTGCCGGCGGACTAGATGTGGTCGAAACGCGATCTTTGGCAGGAATAAGCAGCCGGATCTTAACCGCTTGGCCGGGCCGGGGTTGATTGCACGGCTGCGAGGCCTGTAGACATCGGTGAGCAACAATCCAAGGATCGACATGAGCCTCACTCGCAGCACCAGCCAGACCGACGCTTATGCGCTGATCCTTGAAGCCATTGATGTCGGGGTCTACCGCCCCGGTGATCGTCTGGTCGAAAGCGACCTTGCTGAACGGTTTGGCGTGTCGCGCACCCCGATCCGCGAGGCCTTGCAGCGGCTGGAGACGCAGTCCTTGCTGGAACGTGATGGCCGGTCGCTGATTGTTGCCTCGCTGGACCACAACCAGATGGCGGAGCTGTATGTGGTGCGGCGTGAGTTGGAAGGGCTGGCCGCCAGCCTTGCCGCACGCCACGCCACCGAAGAGGAAATTCGGGTGTTGCAGGAGATGGTTACCTCGGATGATGCCTTTGTCGACACTCCGACGGAGCTGGCCAAGGCGAACCGTCGTTTCCATGAGCAGATCCATCTTGCCTCCCACAACCGTTATCTGGTGCAGCAGCTGAATCTTGTGCATCGCACCATGGCACTGATGGCAACCACGTCACTGGCCGCAGAGGGCCGGGGGCGGATTGCGCAGGCAGAACATAAGAACATTGTAAATGCCATTGAGCGACGCGACGAGGAGGCGGCGGGCCGGGCGCTGAAGGATCATATTTCGGTGGCCTTCATGACCCGGCTGAAACAGGACGCTGGGGATCGCAGCAAGGGATAGGGCACCGGCTGCCCTCACCCTATGTTCGAGGAAGCGGTGTTTTCGGTTGTTTCTGCGACTGTCCATGCGCGGTCTTGTCCCAAAAAAACGGTTTGAAGATCAGCTCATAGAGCGCCTTGTAGACGGCGATCACGCCCATTGGGAAATACAGGATCATGCTGGGTGTCCAGAGCGCCAGCCAGCGCCGTCCGCTGGCGAAAGCAGCGGTGATCCCGATCGTGATGCCAAGCAATTCGAAAAATACCAGAACGGCAGCAGCCAGATAGGGCGCCCCGGCGGGCAGCAGCGGTGTGCTGGGATGGTCGAACCCGAGGGTGATCAGCCAGAAGGTCCAGAGGCAGGGTGCCAGCAGGAACTGACCGACCGTTCCCAGAAAGAAAGCCTGTAAGCCAAGAAATTGCCGCCAGCCCAGTTGCCGGGCCAGCACAACGGGGCGGCGCATATGGACCAGATAGGTGACCATGAAGCCCTTCAGCCAGCGTGATCGTTGCTTGACCCACGCCCACGGGCGGCAGTTTGCCTCCTCATAGGTGGTGGTGGGCAGCATCTCCGTGCGGTAGCCAAGACGGCAGAGACGGACGCCGAGATCGGCATCCTCGGTCACGTTATGGGCGTCCCAGCCGCCCAGTTGCTCAAGAACGTCGCGGCGGATGAAGAGTGTGGTGCCGCCCAGTGGTACCACCAGCCCGAGGCGCGCAATGCCCGGCAGCACGATGCGGAACCAGCTGGCGTATTCAAGCGTGAAGCAGCGCGAAATCCAGTTCTGGCCGGGGTTGTAGTAGTCCAGCGCGCCCTGCAGGCAAGCCAAATCATTGTCCCCTAGCGCAAAGGCGCTTGCGACCTGCTCCAGCTGGTCAGGCTCCGGTGCGTCCTCGGCGTCCCATACGCCGATAATCTCACCCCGGCAGTAGTTCAGCGCGTAGTTCATGGCCCGCGGTTTGGTGGTGAGGCCGCCGTGGGCGGGTACCTCGATTACCCGGAACCACTCAGGCAGATCAGCGCAGCGGATGGCATTGCGGGTAACCTCGTCATCCTCTTCCAGCACAAGCAGAACCTCTAGCAGACTGCGCGGGTAGGTGAGTTTGCACAGCCGCCTCAACAGGGCGCGGCCAATCTCCGCTTCCTTATACAAGGGCACCAGAACGGAGATCCGCGGCAAGCGTCGCTGCGTTGTCGGCACGCCCAGCACCTGGTCGGATCGGAGCGGGGTGTTGGGTTGTGGTCGGGCACTTTGATGCAGACGTTGCCTGCGTCGATCCTGAAGATGGGACAAAAAACCTGCGCATTTCAGCAGAACGAACAGCAGCAGTGTCAAAAGGGCAAGGCCGCAGAGCAAGGTGAAAACCACCCTCGGCATAATGGTGACAAGTGCAAGGGTCGCCAAACCGATGATGAGTGGCAGACCGAGCCAGTTCGGCTGGCCCAGGGTACGGCAGCTGTAGGTCAGCGGCACACAGGCGCTGGCATGGCGGGCGAGATCGTCGCGAAAATGCGCGGTCAGCAGCTCGGTGATCTGGGCCTCACTGGCGATGACCGGTCGGATATCGCCAAAACTCTCCGCAAGGTCGCGTTGCAGCTCTGCAAGACCGGCCGGATGCGCAATCGCCACCACAAGTGTCTGCCCCAGTTGCATATATGGCAGCGCACAGCGACGCAGCCAGAACCGGGCGGGTTTGCGCGCGAGCAGACGCGCCTGGGGGCGATGGCCACCCAGATCAACCCGTTGCATTCCATGCTCGGACGACAGCGCATCCAGAACCTGCTCCTGACTGGCCCATCCTTCGGAAACAAGGATGTGATCAATCGGAACACGCTGATGCTGGCGTAGAACCAGCGCCCGCATCAGGTGATCTTTGCTGACGGCGTGATGTTCAACCAGACGCCGTTCAAACGACGTTTGGCGCTCTCGCCGGATCAGAGGGCGCGCGGCATCAATCAGTCTTAGGTTGTGCTCAGCCATGACTGAACAGTTTATGCGGTCTTGGATTCGGGCAAGAGGTTTTTCCCGGGGCTATTGTCCAGCCCCCTGTTATCCATGGCGAAAACTCGCCATGGATCTGTATTTTTTGCGCAGGCTTATCTAAAGCTGTGTAGGTTTACGCGGATTTGCGCGCTGCCATCGCTTCGGCGAAACGCTCAAACAGGTAGAAACTGTCCTGCGGTCCGGGGCTGGCCTCTGGGTGGTGCTGGACGGAATAAACCGGGCGATCCGAGATGCGAATACCGCAGTTGGAGCCGTCAAACAGTGAGACATGGGTCTCTTCAACGCCATCGGGCAGGCTCTGACCGTCCACGGCAAAGCCATGGTTCATTGAGGTGATCTCAACCTTGCCGGTGGCGTTTTCCTTCACCGGGTGGTTGGCGCCGTGATGGCCGTGGTTCATCTTGACGGTCTTGCCGCCAAGCGCCAGCGCCAGCATCTGGTGGCCGAGGCAGATCCCGAACATCGGCAGATCGGTGGTGTCGAGGATCTGCTGGATCATCGGTACGGCATATTCACCTGTGGCGGCGGGATCACCGGGGCCATTGGAGAGGAAGACACCATCAGGGCTGTGCGCCAGCACCTCCTCAGCGGTGGCGGAGGCGGGCAGCACGGTAACGTCGCAGCCTGCAGAAGCAAGGCACCGCAGGATGTTGCGTTTCGCGCCATAGTCGATGGCGACGACTTTATGCTTCGGGGCCTCCTGCCGGGTGTAGCCCTCAGGCCAAGCCCACCGCATCTCATCCCAGCGGTAACTCTGGGAGCAGGTCACGTCTTTGGCCAGATCCAGTCCTTCCAGACCGGACCATTCGCGGGCCTTGGCGACCAGCGCTTCGATGTCGAAGTTGCCGTCAGGATCATGGGCCAGTGCCACATGCGGCGCGCCGAGCTGGCGGATTGCGCGGGTGAGCCGGCGGGTGTCAATGCCGCCGATTGCGATACGGTTGGTCCGGGTCAGCCAGTCTTTCAGCTCTTCGGTGGCGCGCCAGTTGGAGGCCAGTGTCGGATCCCATTTCACCACCATGCCTGCCGCGACCGGGTCAGCGGTTTCGTCGTCTTCCGGGGTGACGCCGGTATTGCCGATATGAGGGAAAGTGAAGGTTACGATCTGCCCAGCATAGGAGGGATCAGTCATGATTTCCTGATAGCCGGTCATGGCGGTGTTGAAGCACAGTTCTGCAACTGTTTCGCCGTATGCTCCGAAGCCGTTTCCGTAAAAGATGGTGCCATCTGCGAGCGCCAAACATGCGGTGGGTTTGGGCGTGACGGTATCGGCCATGGCGCGACTCTCCAATCTGGGCAAAATTCATGGGCTTGTAAGGGGAGGGCCGCAAGGCGTCAAGCCTGCGTGGACGTGATACGGCGGTGTTCGGGCAGTCTTCTGGCTCGGCTGCGCGTTTGATGGCCGCTTGGGGGTGCCCCAACGTCATTCGAATAGCCGCAACTTGAATTGCCCTACCACATTAGGTAAAGATCCGGTTTCCGACTCCGTGGGAATGGACAGATAAATGGATACGCGAACTCGGGTCAATATGGCCCTGAAACAGGCCATGAAGGACCGCGCAGCAGCCCGACTGGCAACCCTGCGTCTGATCAATGCCGCGATCAAGGACCGCGAAATTGCCGAGCGGGTGGATGGCGAAGCGGGTGGGATCGGCGATGCTGAGATCCTCGCGATTCTGGGTAAGATGACCAAGCAGCGCAATGAAAGCGCGCGCGCCTATGAAGAGGGCGGGCGGCTGGATCTGGCCGAGCGTGAATTGGGCGAGATTTCAATCATCGAAGAATTCCTGCCCAAACAGTTGAGCGATGACGAAGTGGCGGAGGCCGTAAAGGCCGCTGTTGTCGACACCGGTGCCCAATCGATCCGGGATATGGGAAAGGTGATGGGCGCGCTGAAGGGCAAATACACCGGCCAGATGGATTTCGGCAAGGTTGGCCCACTGGTCAAGGATCAGCTGTGCCAAGGGGGCGATTGCTGACCTACCGCTGACTGGCGGATATCGTTGCAGAGATCAGAAGCCCGCCGCGTTTGGCGGGCTTTGTTGTGTGCGAGGCGTGACGGGGTGTCGGCCTAGGTCGGCGGCGCGCTCTAGGAAGCTGTCCCGTATGTCTGCCGCAAACGGATTGTCGCGCAGGATGGCCTCCAGCACACCGGGGGCATCTCCGGTCACCATCCGGCTGGCCTGCTGCATCAGCTCGAAACTGGCGGTGGTCATCCGCAGGGTCTCCGGCGCAACCTGATTGAGGGCCTGGGCGATCAGGTGGGTCAGCCCCTGTACCGTCGCCAGTTCACGATCATGCGCTTCGGGCGTGGTCCAGATCACTTCAAGCCGGAAGATATGCCGTAGCACTGCCGCCAAGCGCAACGGGCGACCGCCGCGGAGGGGGCAGAGCGCGATTTTCTGACCCGCGAGCCCCTGCCGGGTGCTTTCGGGACCAAAGAGCGGATGGGTGCCAAGCAGATTGACCTCTGGTGGCAGGACGCGTTGCATCACGTCGGCGGGGGCCATTTTCACCGATCCGACATCCAGGACCCATGTCCCGGGCCTGACCAGTGGCGCAAGCGTGTGGCATAGCGGTTCCATCGCGCCAACAGGCACGGCGAGGATCACCAAGGGACAAGCGGCGGTCTCAGCGAGGGAGCCGAACCGAAGCGATGGGTGGCGTGGTCTCTCATCGGTTTGTACCGGATCATATACGCAGATCGGCAGCAGCGGCGACAGGTGACGGGCAATCAGCCGCCCGAAGGCACCAAAGCCGATCAGGCCTATACGGGAGAATTGAGGAGGTTGGGGCATCGAAATCGGGCTCCGGTCTGTGCCGCGATGCCGATGGAAAGGATGAGAGATGATGCCTAAGACCGCCGGATCGCGGCGGGATAAACATCAAAGAAATGAGAATGCGTCCGCCGTTATGGAAACAGCGGATAATAGACGGTCGAAAAGATCAGGTTCGCATTGGTCATATGGCAGCCATAGCCGGGCTGAGTGTCTATGTCAAAGGGCTGCACGTCGAAGGCCTGTCATGCCTTGCTAAATGCGGCCTGCAACTCATCATAGAGCGCCTTGCGTTCATCCTCTGACAGGAAGGCACCGATTTCCACCTCGCGACCGCTGCCACGCAGGGTGACATAGTTGGGAACCGGGCCATCATCTGTGTGCAGCTCGACCTCGGTCCAATACCGATTGCAGCTCCAGTTCTGCCTCTTGCCAGTCGGATTGATGCGCTCCAGGTGCGCTTCGCTTGGGTCAAGGGTCAGCACCTCCAGCACATGACGGTCGCGGCGGCTGCGGTCCAGCGCCCATTTTACCGCAAACAGCGTGGCAGTCACAAAGGGCAGAACGCCCCATAGCGCAGCGCTGCCGAGGAGTGGGATCATCGGAATCGTGATCAGCGCAGCGAGCGTTCCAAGAAAACGCACATACCCCTCCGGTGGCAGCGATTGATGCGGCCAAAGATGCAGCTCTTGGTGACTGTCAGTCCGGGCGGTGGTCCATTGGTAGGGCATGGCGTGAATTTAGCGTCTCGGCAGAGGCTGTCCAGCACTCCGGGGCAGACATCTTCAGCAATGTGCCAAGATGTGCTGATGCCAAGAAGAAGGCCCCGAAGCGGGTGCTTCGGGGCCTGTCGGTGTTTCAGCTCATCAGCACCTTAGTGCGAATGGGAGCGATCCCAGTCTTCCTGCTTGGGCAGGATTTCGAAGGTATGCTCCGGTGGCGGAGAGGGCAGGGTCCACTCCAGCGTGTCGGCATATTCGTTCCAGTAGTTGTTCTGGGTGATGCGAGCGCCACGCAGCAGCGAGTAGATCACAACGCCAAAGAACAGCAGGAACGATGCAAAGGACAGGAACGCGCCATAGGACGAGATCTTGTTCCAGTAGGCGAAGCCTTCCGGATAGTCGATATAACGACGCGGCATGCCCTGACGCCCGAGGAAGTGCTGCGGGAAGAAAGTCAGGTTTGCGCCGATGAAGAACATCCAGAAGTGGATCTGGGCGCCCAGCTCGTTGTACTGACGACCGGTCATCTTGCCGAAATAGAAGTAGATGCCCGAGAAGATCGCGAAGACAGCGCCCAGCGACATCACGTAGTGGAAGTGCGCAACCACATAATAGGTGTCGTGATAAGCACGGTCGACCGACGCCTGCGACAGAACCACACCGGTCACACCACCAACGGTGAACAGGAACAGGAAGCCGAACGCAAACATCATAGGTGCTTTGAACTCGATCGAGCCGCCCCACATGGTGGCGATCCAGGAGAACACCTTAACCCCGGTCGGAACCGCGATGACCATTGTGGCCAGCATGAAGTAGGCCTGCTGGTTCAGCGACATACCGACGGTGTACATGTGGTGCGCCCATACGACGAAGCCCAGAACACCAATCGCGATGATCGCCCAGACCATCGGCAGATAGCCGAAGACCGGCTTGCGTGCGAAGGTCGCGATCACGTGGGAGATGATGCCAAAACCCGGCAGGATCACGATGTACACTTCCGGATGGCCAAAGAACCACAGGATGTGCTGATACAGGATCGGGTCGCCGCCGCCGGCAGGGTCAAAGAAGGTGAACCCAAAGTTACGGTCCATCAGCAGCATGGTGATCGCACCCGCCAGAACCGGCAGGGACAGCAGGATCAGCCAGGAGGTGACGAAGATCGACCAGGAGAACAGCGGCACCTTGAACAGGGTCATGCCAGGGGCACGCATGTTCAGGAAGGTGGTGATCATGTTGATCGCACCCAGGATCGAGGACGCACCAGAGACGTGAACGGCGAAGATCGCCAGATCCATGGAGAAGCCGCCTTCGTTGGTGGACAGTGGCGGGTAGAGAACCCAGCCCACGCCGGAACCGGCCTGATCGTTGCCGCCCGGTGCGAGGACCGAGGCAACCGCCAGCGAGGTACCCGCGACATACATCCAGAACGACAGGTTGTTCATCCGCGGGAACGCCATGTCCGGCGCGCCGATCTGCAAGGGCATGAAGTAGTTGCCGAACCCGCCGAAAAGCGCGGGAATAACCACGAAGAACATCATCAGGATGCCGTGGGCGGTGATCAATACGTTCCAGAGGTGCCCGTTGGGGACACACTCACGCGTAGCATCTGCGATGAACCTCATGCCGCCAGATTCTGGAGCACACATGTACTGAACGCCGGGATCCATCAGTTCAAGCCGCATGTAAACGGTGAACGCGACGGAGATGAAACCAACGATCGCCGAAACGATCAGGTAGAGAATGCCGATATCCTTATGGTTCGTGCTCATGAACCAGCGGGTAAAGAAACCGCGCTCGTCTTCGTGGCCGTGACCATGAATGGCTGCATCTGCCATTAAGGTGCCTCCTGTTGCATAACGATAGGCCCCAAAAAACCGTATAGGTGGGCCTAGACTCATCTTGCGTTTTAGTTCGCCCGCAACAGGCCTTCAATGGCGGAGTTTGATATGGATCAAGAATAATTGTCGCGGGCAGCTCCGTTTCGGGCTGCACGGACTCCCGTCGGGTGTCGCGGTCGCGGGCCGGCCTGCGTTTTGGCGCCCGCATAATTCATCGCCAATACCGCAACGCGATACTGTTTTGTCAATCAAGATGCCGTGGCGCGCTTGACCCTGATAGCCGAGGGCGCGAAAGTCCATCTGACGACCTCACGGAGTGCAGATAGTGGCGCAATACGATCCAAACAATATCTTCGCGAAAATTCTGCGCGGAGAGCTTCCTTCTTACAAAGTGTATGAGGATGAGGCGACCTTCGTCTTTATGGATATCATGCCTCGATCTGACGGTCATATGCTGGTCATCCCCAAGACGCCGTGCCGCAATCTGCTGGATGCTTCAGCTGAGCAGCTGGCCGCTGTGATGGCCACGGCGCAGAAGATGAGCCACGTTGCGATGCGCGCGTTCGATGCGCAGGGTGTCACGGTGCAGCAGTTCAATGAGGCTGAAGGGGGGCAGGAGGTTTTCCATCTCCATTTCCATATCCTTCCCCGTCGCGGTGGGGACACGGTGCGGCCACCGGGTATTATGGCAGACCCCGGCGTCTTGTCCGAGCACGCCGAAAAAATGCGTGCGGCAATAGCTGCAAGTTGACCAGTAGTCGGGGCTACACTTGGATGCGGAGATCTGCGTTTGAGACGTGCCGTAGGTCGTGGTCCTAAGTTATTCTACCTTGACGCGAAAAAATGATTGATATGTGTGGCCCGTTTATTCTACGGTCACCAAAATTTTCACGAAGTCCTCAAAATTTTGGGTTTTGCCGCGTCAACAAAGTACCGGAGCGCACAGATGGTGCATTCCGACGTGGATGGTGCGTTCCGATACGAATGGGGGGGGCGGTTCTGGGGAGCGCTCACGGTGCTGCTGCCGGAGCATTTGGCCAATTGGGGGATAGAACCCTGACCAAGGCACGCTGCTGCTTTGGTGAGATCAGGGCTAATTGTGGTTGTCCTGCACGCGTTTGATCGCTGCAGGTTTGCAAAGTGACGGGCGTTTTGCCTGTGTATGTTGCTGAGGAGGGGCCGTGGGTAAGACGGCAGGGGATAATAGTGTTTCAGATGGTTTGTCAGACGAAACAGTGGCAGCCGCAGTATATGCTTCGGTTCTGGGCGCGGCCAATGCCGAGGCCTGGCGCGACCGGTTGAACCGGGCCGGTTATGATGATGTTTCTGAACTGGCCTCCCGATCGGCGATTGGTTCTGGCCACGCCAGCAGGCAGACTGCGGCTACGGTGGGCTGGGAGGGTCTCAAGACACAGGCGAGTGACATAGATCTCACCTCAGTTTTTTCGGCTGAGGGGGAAGCAACAGGCCCTGTTCTGATCGGGCGCCACTTCGACAGGGCGATTTACCTCAGAAGTCGATTGGCAGCCGCGCAAAATCATGGCTTTTGGCCTGAACTTCAGACCGTGCTTCCTTGCGGTGATCGCAATTGGACACTGGTCTCGCACGAGGCCGAGGTTCTGGCCGCAGGGGGCGACTGGCCCGGTAGCGGGCGCGTCACTGATCCGTTTATGTCCGAAAAGTTACAGATCACGGATGCTGATCTGCCAAAGTGGCAAAACCTGTTTGACGCTGGTGCGCGGCGCCCCGCGCTTGTCCTCTTGCGGGCTGCTGGGGGGCGCCTACTGATGTGTCAGCCCCTTGGTGGGCGTGCGGTTTTTTCCAACATGACCGATGGCTTTGCCGGTTCTGATCAGATTGGTTCGGGGCGTGTGGGTCGGCCCTTGCGACCCCTCGGAGCGGCAGATCTGGCCGCGCCTGCATTCTTGGTGGAGCAAGTGCAGACCGCCTGGTCCGATATGGCCGCAACCCTGATCGCAAAGCGGTTTGGCTTCGGCCAGCAGGAAATGTCGCTGCTGCGGCGTCTGCTGACCTGTGACGATTGGATCGAATTGCGAATAGGCACAGGTGGCCAGCGTGGTCCCGAACTGGCTGTTCTGGGCCGGATGCTGACCAAGACGGCGGCACCGAGTTGTCCGGAAATGCTGCGTTTTCTGGCGCATCTGATTGCCCAGACGGTGGAGGACTACAAGATCGCCGCAGGGGTCGCCTCGCCGCCGCAAAAATGGCTCTCTCTGCCGTGTGGGCTAAGTTCGCGCTATTTGCGTTTTGGCGCGGAACGTGGGCAGGCGGTGATTTTTGTTCACGGGATCTTCGACGGTATCGCGGGGGTGCAGAGGTTGCAGCCTATGCTGCGTGCGCGCGGTTTGCAGGTGCTGGCGCCATTGCGCTGTGGATACGGAGCGTCGGACCGATTGCCGCGGCAGGCTGATCCTGTTGATCTGTTCATAACGCAGCTTGAGGCGCTGATCGATGCCGAGGGTCTGGAGCGACCTATTCTCCTCGGGCATCGCAGTGGCTGCATGTTCACCGCCGCAGCGGGGCGTCGGCTGCGGGACCGTTTAGGCGGAGTTGTCGGTGTTGGCGCGACACTGCCCTTGCCCAGCATAGGGCAGGCCGGAGCTCTACGCGGACATCAGCGCGCCATGGCGCTCAGCGCGGTTCATGCCAGGGCGGTATTGCCGCTGGTGGTGCGCAGCTGGTCCCGGTCGGTGCGTCAGAAAGGACCACAGGTCCTGGTCTCGCGCCAGATAGCAAAAGACAGCGCGGATCGGAGATTGCTGGCGGATCCCGGATTGAGCGCCGTGCTGGAACAGAGCCACAGGATGATGATGCAGCATGGGCGCGGCGGATATGAGACGGATTTGCGGCTGGCGGCGCGCTCGCGTGACACACGCCACAGTGCCAAGGCCGCGCCCACCATATATCTGCATGGTGGTGAAGATACCGTGACCCCAGCGGAGCGCTTGCAGGCGGCGCTTGGCCCCGGCAGTGCGGACCTGCAAATCCGTATCAGCAAACGGGCTGGGACCATGCTGCTTTATGCGCAGCCGGAACTGGTGTTCGCGGCGATTGAGGATTTGCGGCAGCGCATTCCATCGTAAGCGCGGACACACTACCGATTTTGTAGGCTGGCCTAATCTGTAGGGCAGGTGTCAGCTGTGGCAAATGCCACATCGAAGCACTGCTTCAATGCCACATCGACATCGGTCATGGTCACAGGCAGGCCCAGATCCACCAGGCTGGTGACACCAAACTCGGTGATGCCACAGGGCACGATACCGTCAAAGTGGCTGAGATCCGGTTCGACATTGATCGAGATGCCGTGAAAGCTGACCCATTTGCGCAGGCGGATACCGATGGCCGCGATCTTGTCTTCGGTCTTTTCACCATTGGCACGCAGGGGCTTATCATCACGTTCGACCCAGACACCAACCCGACCATCGCGGATATGACCGGTCACATTGAAGCGATCAAGCGCCAGGATCACCCAACGTTCCAGTTGGCGCACGAAGCACCGCACATCACGGCCACGCTTGGCGACATCCAGCATGACATAGATCACGCGCTGCCCCGGCCCGTGATAGGTATATTGCCCGCCGCGCTTGCTCGGATACACAGGAAAGCGGTCAGGATCTGTCAGATCTTCGGGCTGGGCTGAGGTGCCGGCGGTATAAAGCGGCGGATGCTCAACCAGCCAGATGCACTCATCTTGGGTTCCCGCGGCAATCCCAGCGGCACGGTCTTCCATGAAGGCGACGGCCTCGTCATAGCCGGTCAGGCCTGAGGTGGTGATCCATTCAACCATCGACGGTGTCCTTTGTTACGACTTTTGTAACCAGTATAGCGCGGCGCGCCGAATTTTCTGGCCTGCCCTGCGGGTGGTGCGCTACCGTGATTGCATGTTTTCATCAATAGGGGGGCGCGTAATATGTTCTCAAAATCACTTAAAACGACATTGGCCGCATCAGTTCTGGCAACCTCAGGGGCGGCACCCGCTGTTGCCGATAACCTTGGCGCGGCGCTGGTCGGTAGCATCATCGGCGGTGTTATCGTCAACGAGGCGCATAAGAACCGCGCGCGCAAACAACCGGTTACGCGCAAGCGCACCTATTCTCCGGCGCGTGCCCAGAACCGCGAAACGCAAACCGCACTCAATTATTTCGGTTTCCAAGCAGGTTCTCCTGACGGTGTGATGGGGCGCAAATCCCGCGCCGCCGTGGCACAGTATCAGGGCCACATGGGGTTTCCTGCAACGGGCCAGCTGACCCAATATGAACGTGATTTTCTGGTGTCGTCCTACAGCCGGGCGCAAATCGGCGGTCCCCAGGTAATCAAGGCAATGCAGGGGCCGAATGGCGTGCGTGGCCTTCTGCGCACCTGGCGGGATGAGGCCACCGGCATCCGTAGCGCTGGCGGCTATGGCAGCTATGGGGGGTTGCCCTTCGAGGTCAGCGAGGCCGTGGACGAAATCGCCGCCAGTGCCGATCCCAGTGCCGAGCAATTGTTGCAGCGGTCCGGATTTATGCAACTGGCGGATCTGAATGGGGACGGCAAGAACGATTATATGATCGACACCTCGGTGTCGGGCAGTTCCTTCTGGTGTGGGGCGTCGCATTGCTCTGTCATGGTGTTTGCCTCAACTCCGCAGGGCTATCAGCGCAATGATTTTATGGCGCGTGGCGTCACCACGGCGAGTTTCTCCTGTCATCAGGGGGTCTGCCGGATGAGCGACGAACCGGCGTCCGGCACAGTCCAAGCGGCCGCACCGACGCCCGCGCCGGCACCAGCACCTGGTGGCAGCGTGGGCGGCACGGTGCTCGCTTCCGCGCCACAGGTCGCGGCTCCTGCTCCTGCGGCTGGTGGTCTCGCGGCGCTCCAGCTGTTCCAGCAACCGGCACCGGCGGCGAATACAGCCTCCCTCACCAGCCATTGTAGCAAAGTCAGCCTGCTCACCAGCTCCAACGGCGGTTATATGACCGTGTCCAATCTGCGTGATCCCGAGTTGGCGCTTGGTGAACAGTTCTGCCTGACGCGCTCCTACGCGATCAACTCCGGCGAAGCCCTCGTCGCCAAAGTGCAGGGCGTGAGCCAGGCGCAAGTCGATAGTCAATGCGATGCCTTTGGTCCTGTCGTGCAGCCCTATCTTGCCAAGCTGGGCAGCACAGGCAGCGACGCGCTGGTCTCCGATCTGCAGAAATTCGTCTTGCAGTCCAACATGTCGATCGAGCAGCTCTCCAATACGGCGGGTATCTGCCTGTTCTCCGGGTACCGCCGTGATAACATGGAGGTGGCGCTTGGCGCGGCCTTGATCATGGTTGGTGTTGGACAGCGTCCCTACGCCGAGTTGATCGGCCACCATCTGGCACAGGGGTTCGGTGTGGCAAAGTCGCCGGAACAGGCGCAGGGCTGGTACCAGACAGCCATCGCAGCCCTGGAGACGGGGTCCGAACCGGTTTTCGCTCCAGGTCAGCCGGAACGTCTGGCGCTGATCAAGGCAGCGTCAGCCGGGCTCACCGGCACAATCGCGCAGCCGGTTCCGGCATCCAGCACCGCCGCTGCCCTGCCGAGCTTCTCAACGGACTGAGTTTTCACGCAGCAACTACAGCTAGTGTCGGGGGCGGAATACACATCCGCCCCCGTTACATTTGGAGGCAATAGAAAACCCTGCAAAATGGTCATTTTGCATCTTCACAACCGCGCTATGCTCGTCTATACGCCGCTACACCAAGTCAAGACAGTGCGGTCGTGGCGGAATTGGTAGACGCGCAGCGTTGAGGTCGCTGTGGGGTAACACCCGTGGAAGTTCGAGTCTTCTCGACCGCACCATTTCACATTTTGATGTGAATATCCCCAAAAACTCAAAAACTTTAGACACTCGCGGAGTTCGAAAACCGTTTTGGCGATCATAGGCCAAAGGTGCTTTGAATGCCGTTTTGAGAATGGTTTTCTTCAAGGCTAGCGACCCTTTATCTTATATATTCCAATGGTTTGGCAGGAATTCTCTCAATAGTTCGAAAATCTGACCCATGCTCGCTTTTGGTTTGGTGTTTTGCGTGACTTGGTCACCCAGACGCAGCTTGTCTTCATCCAGCTTTGCAATCTTGGTTTCGAGCGCTGCGATGGCCTTTGGGTTTGATGTTTTGACCAACCGCTCCACCATGGCATCCTGCTGATTGTCCAGTTCAGTGATTTGGCGTTTCAGCGCAGTCTTTGCCTGTTTGGCATGTTGATCGCTCTGGCCTGATGCATCCACTAGCATCGACATCGCCACTGAGAGAACATTTTCGGTTGGCGAGATGGCACTCAGAACTTCCTCAAACCCAGCTTAAACTTTCTCAGCGCGGATATTCTTGCGGTACTCAAAGCATGCATGTGTCTGGCGCCAGAAGTAGCAGTAACGCTTGCCAGTGCCGCGTCCTGGCTAGCAAGAGGTCATTGGCATGTCACAACACGCACAAGGCACCGCACCATGAAGTGGTTGATTTGTACCCAGTCTTGGAACATTTTTTAGCGCTGCTAAACCAAGCGTGTTCAAAGCGCTCTGAGAGATGTCCGGACCGAAGCAGAAAGTCTGCTGCACGCCCTGCCGACCCTTGGCTTTGGCAGAACGCAGTGAAGGTCGAAATGCCTTTTCACGAAACTTCTCGTCGGGCTCCATGAACTAGCTGTCGTTGTCATATCGTGCCACAACCAACTGGCCCCCCACGCAACTCAAGTCTAAAATCTCCCATAAGCTGCATGGACACATCAAAAGTGCCGCTTTGGCTGTGCAAGCTTACCGGGTAGGATACTTTGAAGTAATCACGATTTTCTTTGCGGCGAAGACGGCAGAGCTGGCCCCGTTTTTGATCAATTGAATAAGGTCCCGTGCTCATTTGTTCGCACTCATAGGGGGCACTCTCGCCCAGAACTACCAACAAGCTGGACTATCTGAATGGAAAAAGCTGAACTTCATACAACTAGGATCAAACGGCAGATGGCCGAGGCATAGAGGCCCATCACTTGGTAGGGCTTGGATTGGCAGTGAGCGGGGCATTGCTGCCATTGCCGTTACAGGTGTTTGCTGACGCAGCATTCGCTTGCAGGTGCCGTACGCTCATCGCTGCGTTGCGGCCGATGTCACGAGACCGGCCATTCAAAGCCACTCTGAGGTGAGGAATTTAGGCCGTTCCTTCGCTGCAGCCAGGATCTGCTAACAAGGAGCCGGACTTTCCTGCCGTTCGTGCACTGCACCCTAACGGCAGATAATACCTAACACGCACTATTCCGATCCAGAGAAACCTGCGTTTGCGGAAAGGATCCGCCAATTGTTGGTAGCATTTCAGCTCCGGCGGATTGGATCTGAGGAGTCGTATGAGGAAAAAAACTCTGCTAGCCGACCCTGGTGCGCGGTTTTCGGAAAAAAATATCCAACGCGCAAGCTAAGTTAGTAGCTACGTCCAGCCGCCCATCAGGGTAACTTTGAATTCTGCGGCGTTGATCTGTTATTCTTGAAATAACGGGTCATTTGATAGGAAATTTCCCCAGAGTTTCAATTATTGCGTTCATTATTACTTCAAACCTTAGGTAACCTGTCTACACGCAGCTCTGTCTTGTAGGCCGTCGCGTATAAATGAAGCTGTCTTGCGTATCGTGGAGGGACGCAAGGCTTTGTCTCAATAATATGGCTCCGCTGAAGGCGCTTAGCGGCAAATCCGATGATTTGCCGAACGGTCACGCCTTGCATTTTGGGGGCAACATGGAGGAAAAATATGAAACTCAAATCACTGCTGCTTACAAGCGTGTTTTACGCAGGAGCCGTGTGTTCGGCTGAAGCCGAAACCCTGAAATGGGCACGCGCAGGCGATGCACTGACCCTGGATCCACATGCTCAGAACGAGGGTCCGACGATCACACTCGGCCGCCAAATCATGGAACCGCTCGTGGACCGCGATATGAAGGGCGGGCTGGTTCCTGGACTGTCGACCGAATGGAGGCCTTCTGAAAGCGATCCCAATGTCTGGACTTTCACGCTGCGTGACGGCGTTAAATTCCACGATGGTGCAGATTTTGACAGTGAAGATGTCGTGTTTTCCATAAACAGGGCAATGACCGAAAAAAGCAACTACCGCGAGGTTCTTGCTTCGGTCGCCGAAGTCCGCGCCACAGGCCCCTACAGGGTTGAGATCGTGACTAAGGGTCCGAACCCGATCATGCCGAACAACCTCACCAACCTCTTGATCATGGACAAGGGGTGGGCCGAGGCCAACGATGCTGTCGATGTGCAGGACTATGAGGGCGGCGAAAGCACCTATGCTGCCAAAAATGCTAACGGCACAGGCCCCTATAAGGTGGTCAGCCGCGAGCCGGACGTGAAAACCGTGCTGGAGCGTTTTGACGGCTACTGGGGCCTGGGGCAGTTCCCGCTGCAAGTGACCCGGATTGAAGCATCGCCGATCCAGAATCCGGCGACCCGTGTCGCTGCCCTTCTGTCCGGTGAAGTGGACTTCATCCAGGACGTGCCAGTGCAGGATCTTTCCCGTGTGGACGGTTCAGAAGGCCTGGACGTGCGCAAGGCACCGCAGAACCGGGTGATCTTCTTTGGCATGAACCAAGGCGATGCGGATCTGGCCAACGACAATGTCGATGGCAAGAACCCGCTGTCAGACGTGCGCGTGCGCCAGGCGATGAACATGGCAATCAACCGCGAAGCCATCCAGAAAATCGTGATGCGCGGCCAATCGGAGCCTGCGGGCGTGGCGCTGCCGCCCTTCGTGAACGGCTGGACTGCCGAATTGGACAAGGTTCCGGCAACAGATATCGCAGCGGCAAAGGCGCTGATGGAAGAGGCGGGATACGGCGACGGTTTCTCAATCAAGCTGGACTGCCCGAACGATCGCTACATCAATGATGAGGCAATCTGCCAGGCTTCGGTCGGTATGTTCGCTCAGATCGGCATCAACGTGAACCTGGATGCGAAACCCAAGGCCCAGCATTTTCCGCTGATCAACAATCTGGAATCCGACTTCTACATGCTGGGCTGGGGTGTTCCGACCTATGACTCAGAGTACATCTTCAACTTTCTGGTTCATTCCAAAGGCGAGGCTTATGGGTCGTGGAACAGCACACGCTATTCAAACGCCGAACTGGACAAAGCAATCGAGGCACTGGCGAGCGAGACCAATATCGCCGCACGCAATGAATCGATTGGCGCGATCTGGGACCAGGTGCAGGAAGATGTGCTGTACCTCCCGATTCACCATCAGGTGCTGAACTGGGGCATGAAGTCCCATGTCGACGCAATCGTCGATCCGGAAGACAGCCCGAAGTTCAAATACTTCGCCTTCAAATAAGGAAAACCAGTCAGGCACCCCTGTGTGAGGGTGCCTGCGCCGGAGCACGCGTCTGCTTGCGGGGAACATCCCCGCGGACTGCCGCAGTCTTCGGTCAGGGAGATCAAAGTCAATGTTAGCCTATATCATCCGCCGCATAATGCAGTCCGTTCTGGTCCTGTTTGTGGTCGGTCTTGTCGCCTTTTCCATGTTTCGCTTTGTGGGCGACCCGATCGAGAACATGCTGGGACAGGAGCGCACCACCGAAGACGTTGTACGCCTGCGCGCCGATCTGGGATTGGATCAACCGTTTCCGGTCCAATACTGGCGCTTTCTTGAAAACGCCGCCCAGGGCAATTTCGGTCTCAGTTACCGTCAGGGGCGGCCCGTCGCAGACATCCTGATCGAGCGCGCGCCCGCCACACTTGAATTGGCGCTGGTTTCGGGCACCCTGGCTATGGTGCTTGGTATCGGACTGGGGGTCCTCACAGCCATCCGACGGGATGGCTGGCTGGCGAATACCATTATGACCGCCTCCCTGATAGGGGTCTCCCTGCCAACCTTCCTGATCGGCATACTGCTGATTTATGTGTTCTCGGTCGAATTGGGCTGGCTGCCCTCCTTCGGGCGTGGAGAGACGGTGATGCTTGGACAATGGTCCACCGGGTTTCTGACCAAAAGCGGCCTTATGTCTCTGGTTCTGCCCAGCATTACGCTTGGCCTATACCAGATGACGCTGATCATGCGGCTTGTCCGTTCGGAAATGCTGGAAGTTCTGCGCACCGACTACATCCGGTTTGCCCGGGCCCGGGGCCTAGGGGAAAGGGCAGTCTACTTCCGCCATGCGCTAGTCAACACCATGGTGCCTGTCATCACCATCATCGGCCTGCAACTGGGCAGCATCATTGCTTTCGCGATCATCACCGAGACCGTCTTTCAGTGGCCGGGCGTAGGATTGTTGTTCATCAACGCGGTTCAGTTCGTCGATATCCCTGTAATGGCAGCTTATCTGATGCTGATTTCGGTTCTCTTTGTTGGCATCAACCTGATTGTTGATCTTCTTTACTTCCTTATCGACCCGCGCCTGCGGACCAGCAAGGCAGGAGCACACTAATGCAAAAACTCAAAAACATCTGGCATTCCGACCTTGCCTGGAACTTCCGAAACTCTCCCGTCGCGGTGGTGTCCGCACTGATCGTGCTGGTCTTGGCACTGGCGGTGATCTTTGCTCCGCTTATCGCACCGCACAACCCGTTCGACCCGGCAACCCTGAACCTGATGAACGGTTTTTCAAAGCCGATGCACCCCAATGAATTCACCGGGGAAGTCTTCCTGCTGGGAACTGACGATCAGGGCCGGGACGTGTTTTCAACCATTCTATACGGCATGCGCATTTCGCTGATGGTCGGCGTTCTGTCCGTTACATTTGCGATGGTTCTGGGCATTATCCTCGGCTTGCTTGCCGGCTATGTCGGCGGCTGGACCGAAACCATCATCATGCGGGTTGCCGATGTGCAGCTCACCTTCCCTTCAATTCTGGTTGCCATGCTGATTTTCGGGATTGTCAAAGGGGTTACCCCGGTTGAATACCGCGACCAGATGGCGATCTGGGTCCTGATCCTGGCCATCGGCCTGGGTGAATGGGTCCAATTCGCCCGCGTGGTCCGCGGTGCGACGCTCGTCGAAAAAAACCGGGAGTATGTTCAGGCGGCGCGGCTGATCGGACGTTCCAAGTGGGTCATCATGATCCGCCATCTCCTCCCTAACGTCCTGTCTCCGGTTCTGGTCATTGCGACGATCTCCCTGGCGCTGGCCATTATCGCCGAAGCTACACTCAGCTTTCTGGGTGTCGGCGCGCCGCCTACACAGCCCTCGCTGGGCACTTTGATCCGGATTGGCCAGGGTTTCCTGTTCTCCGGTGAGTGGTGGATCCTTCTATTCCCCGCCCTGACCCTCCTAACACTTGCGCTGAGCGTGAACATGCTGGGTGACTGGCTGCGCGATGCCCTCAATCCGAAGTTGCGCTAATGACTGATCCTGTCCTTTCCATTCGTGACCTTGTGGTCGAAATTCCAACCCGTCATGCGCGGCTCTGCGCCACCGACAAGGTCAGCTATGACATTGCCCCGGGCGAAATCCTCGGCGTCGTCGGCGAGAGCGGCGCAGGCAAGTCCATGGCCGGCAATGCAGTCATAGGCCTTTTGAACCCGCCCGCCCGCATCACCGGAGGTGAGATCCGGCTGAACGGGCAGCGCATCGACAATCTGCCGCCCGAAAAAATGCGGCGGCTGCGCGGCAAAGAGATCGGCATGATCTTCCAGGATCCGCTGACCTCGCTCAACCCGCTGTTGCGGATCGGCGATCAGCTAACCGAAACCATGATGGAGCATCTGGAGCTGACCAAACCCGAGGCCCGTGCCCGCGCTATTGCTGCGTTGGAAGAAGTCGGCATCCCGGCAGCTTCCGAGCGTATCGACAGCTACCCGCATGAGTTTTCCGGCGGCATGCGCCAGCGGGTTGTGATTGCGCTTGCCCTGTGCGCCGAGCCCTCCTTGATCATCGCAGATGAGCCTACGACCGCGCTGGATGTTTCGGTGCAGGCGCAGATCATCGCGCTGCTCAAACGGTTGTGCCGTGAACGTGGTACTGCGGTGATGCTGATCACCCATGACATGGGGGTAATTGCAGAAGCTGCTGACCGTGTGGCGGTGATGTATGCGGGCCGCATGGCTGAAATCGGCGATGTGCGTGACGTAGTCACCCGACCGCGCCACCCTTATACGGACGGGTTGATGGGTTCGACACCTTCGGCATCGGCCGGGCAGCACCGCCTGCGCCAGATCCCCGGCGCTATGCCGCGGCTGCACAGCCTGCCGCCGGGTTGTGCTTTTTCGCCGCGCTGTGAACGGGCAACTGAACGCTGCCGCAACGGCTCGCCGCCCACGCTTGAGGCCGACAGTGGACGTTCGGCCTGCTGGCATGCAATCAAACTGGAGGGCGCAGCATGAACGCCATCGTTTCCGTCAATGAGCTGACCCGGGTCTTCGACGTTTCCAAACCCTGGCTGAACCGGGTGCTGGAACGGTTGCCCAAATCGCATTTGACTGCGGTCTCGGATGTCAGCTTCAACATCAAGGAAAAGACCGTTTACTCGCTGGTGGGCGAAAGCGGATCTGGCAAGTCTACCATCGGCAAGATGGTGGTCGGCCTTTTGGAAAACTCTAGCGGCGCCGTCAAAGTTTCGGGCGTGGACCTGAACCGGGAAACGGATGCCGTTGCGATAACCAAAGCACGCGACGCGATCCAGATGATCTTTCAGGATCCCTATGCGTCGATGAATCCGCGCTGGCGGGTGCGCGACATTATTGCTGAGCCTGTCGCCGCCAAGGGCGGAGAAACCAAAGAGCTGGCTGAGCGTCTGCTGGAGCAGGTTGGCCTTTCGGCAGAAGACGCAGACAAGTTCCCGCATGAGTTTTCCGGCGGCCAGCGCCAGCGGATCTGCATCGCCCGTTCGTTGGCCTCCCAGCCCCGGCTGATCGTCTGCGATGAACCGACCTCGGCACTTGATGTTTCAGTGCAGGCACAAGTGCTGAACCTTATGAGCGATCTTAAGGACGACCTCGGCCTCACCTATCTGTTCATCAGCCATGATCTGACGGTGGTGCGCCATATCTCCGACAGGATTGGCGTGCTGTATCTGGGCCGCCTGGTCGAGGAGGCAGCCCCCGACGATCTGTTTGAGGCGCCCAAACACCCCTATACTCAGATGCTGTTGGCAGCGGCACCTAAAATGGACGCGTTCGGCCGTGAGGTGGAGCCGCCCCAAGGCGAAATTCCCGACCCGATCAACCCGCCCTCTGGCTGCGCGTTCCATCCGCGCTGTCCGATTGCAACCGCGCAGTGCTCACAAGTCCGTCCACAGATGCGCAACATTAATGGCAGCCGGGTTGCCTGCCATCTGGCACAGTAACATGGCGGGCGGAACATGATGACAATAAACTCGGGGCTTTCGGCCTGGCGTTCAGCCAGAAACCACAACCGGATGACGGAATACCGGCAAGATTGCCAGCCGCAACAGGATGACGTGGAGATTGCCTATTTCGGCGGATCTGCCTTTCGGATCACCACGCCTGCCGGTATCACGTTGATGATCGACCCTTGGCGCAACTTGCCGACCGGCAAAGCTGACTGGTTCTTTCATGACTTTCCGGAAACCAGCGTGGACATTGGGGCATCGACCCATGCTCATTTCGATCATGACGCGCTGCACCGGCTGGACGCCAGCGTACTGCTGGATCGGTTGATCGGAACTTATGAGTTTGGCGACTTGAAAATCACCGGCATCGCCGACAAGCACGCCACTGACGAAACTTTCGCGCCTTACGAGTTCCAGAAAATCAACGCCTATTTCGGCGGCAACCCCGTGCTGCCGCCGAACAACGCGCGTAGCTGGGACAATTGCATGCTTTTGGTGGAAACCGGCGGGCTGCGGGTCCTGCATTGGGGTGACAACAGGCACAATCCCCCGAAACATATCTGGGAGCAGCTAGGGCACATCGACATTCTGCTGCTGCCCGTCGACGATTCAGAGCATGTCCTTGGCTATCCAATGGCCGAGGACATTATCCGCCAGACAGAACCGCGCGTCGTTATCCCGCACCACTACTTCATCTGGAATGTGGTCTTGCGTCAAAGCACGCTGTTTTCCGCAGACAAGTGGCTTGCGACGCAACCCAATGTACAACATTTGCCGACCGCCCAAGCCAGCTACTGCCCGGCCAACCTGCCGCAGGAAACCCGGATAGATAGCTTTGGCGATCACGTATCTTTTGATGTCGGTGCCTGGCACCGGGAAAACGGGCGACAGGTTCAGGCAAGCGGCTAACTGGACGTGCCCCGTTTTGTGCCGCCTCAAGTGCTCGTTTAGGCCACTTTCTGGTCGAACGTGACCGGGCTTTTCCAGCCCAGTGCTGAGTGGCGGCGGCGTGAATTGCAGAAGCCATTGATGTATTCGAAGATCGCCATCTCCGCTTGCCGCCGTGTTTTCCATGACCTGAGCCAGATCAGCTCGGCTTTGATGGTTTTGAAAAACGCTTCGACAGCGGAGTTATCGTAGCAATTGCCCTTCCCGTTCATCCACTGCCCGGCAGTGCATGTTTACATGCATGAGAGGGACACCTGGAACTCATGCTGGCGCAGGATCTTT
>NZ_JAGEUF010000013.1:0-78205 GCF_018101215.1 Phaeobacter sp. HS011
TCTGGTGTTCGAGGATGCCGATCTGGATCAGGCCATGGAGAAAATCCTTGCCAAGACCTTTCCCAACTCCGGGCAGAACTGCAATGCACCAACCCGCATCCTGATTGAAGCCAGCGCCTACCCCGCCGCCAAAGAGGCCGCGCAGCGTGCCGCCGCACTCTGGACTCTGGGGGATCCCGCCCAGTCCGGCGATCACCTCGGGCCGGTGGCCAATGGCCGACAGTTCGACCACATCCAGACCCTGTTGCACGGGGCGATTGCTGCCGGGGCCACGGTGCTTTGCGGTGGCGCGGGGCGTCCCGACGGCATGGAAACCGGCTATTTCGTCAAGCCGACGATCCTGGCGGATGTGGCGCGCAAAGCCGAGGTTGTGCGGCAGGAGATCTTTGGCCCGGTGATCGTGCTGCAACCCTTCGAAGATCTCGACGACGCCATCGCGATGGCCAATGACAGTGAGTTCGGGCTGGCCGGCTACGTCTATTCCAACGACCCCGCCATCCAGTCCGCAGTGATCCGGCAGCTGGACTGCGGCATGGTCTTCGTCAACGGCGCCGACCTCGCCCCCGGCAGCCCCTTCGGCGGCACCAAGAAATCCGGCATCGGCCGCGAAGGCGGCAGATATGGGGTTGAGGAATTTCTGGAGCTCAAACTGGTCGCCCACCCCGCATGACGGGAGTGGGGCCACCGGCCTGCAACATTATACTGTAATGTGGATTATGTTAAGAATACAGCGACAGCACATCACACATGCTTTGACCGCCGACCAACCTCAACGAGGAATGACCGTCAGGTGGGGCGGCTTGCGCGGTTGAGCCACTCACGCACCAGCGCATATCTCCAACGGCTGGCGGGTACCGCGTCGCCGTTGCTCATCTCACAGACATAAGCACTGCCGCAGGACGAGATCCGACGGCAGTGTTTGAGACGCACCCAGTGGGAACGATTGCATTGGACCCCCTCCACCGGTTTGAGTTTTCAACGCAATCAGAAAATTTCAGCATCACCAGATTCCGCCCGGCGGTTGTCACGATTTCCACGTAGTGATCCTGCGCGTGAACGCGGATTACCTCTTCTCCCAGCGAGCCTGGCAGCCATCAATCAACTGGTTCAGCGTCGGAACAGGACGCGCGCTCGTCCGCTGCGCCAGACGGTCTCGCACCTAAGGAGCGTATCGGCTTACATCTTGGTCATGGTGCCTTGCTACCGTCGCGCCTTGTGGTGACACTTCTGCTTTGCAAACCCGGTGACATTTCCGAATGGTGTTAATACCACCCCTCCATCACGTTCTAAATTGAATAGGCCTTTGATATTGAACAACAAAAAATTTAAGCCGTTTCTTGGATTATACCTTATTTTTGTTATCGTAAAATACTGGATACCAGAGGAGGAGATGCTTGTAGGTCTAGAATTAGGTATACACAGCATGCTCCTCGGTGGACCTATCTACTTGTTATACCTCGTCATATCAGAACGTGAAAAGTAGCGATGCTGCAACCAGACCAAGGTCTGGAGCCACATCGCGACACACGACACGCGACAATAGGTGCCCTAGGTACTCCTATCAACACTCGTTCTCGCGGCATGAGCCATCTACCGGCTTTGAATCTCGACCCTAAGCCGACGCCCCGTGACAGCCCGGCAAGCAGGCGCTAGCATTGGATCAGCCACACAACCGGAGATACCGATGGCCGCCCCACTTCTGCTCAGAAATCGCAATTACCGCCTGTTGTTCACCGCCGGGGCGCTGACCAATCTGGGGGATGGTTTCATCCTGTTGGCGCTGCCCTGGCTGGCAACGCTGATGACCCGCGATCCGGTGGCCATTGCCGCCGTCGCCGCTGCCGGGCGGCTGCCGTGGTTGTTCTTTGCACTGCCGGCCGGGGTGATCGCGGATATGACAGACCGGCGCAAGCTGATCGCCCGCGCCGATCTGTTGCGCGCGGTGATCGTTCTGGCGATCCTGATGCTGGCGCTCAGCGAACCGGTGCCGGGGGCAATCTGGGCGCTGGCCGGGCTGGCCTTTGTGCTGGGGGCGGCGGAGGTGATCCGCGACAATGCCGCCCAGACCATCCTCCCCGATATCGTCGCCGCCACCGATCTTGAGGCGGCGAATGGCCAGATGTGGACGGCCGAGCAGCTGACCGGCCAGTTCATCGGCCCGCCTCTGGCAGGTCTGCTGATTGCGGCCGGCATTGCCATTCCCTTTGGGCTGGATGTGGTGGCTCTGGTGTTGGCGGCGGGCTTTGTCTGGCTGATCAGCCTGTCGCCCCGCGCCCCGGTACAGCAAGGGTTTCGCAAGGCGCTGATGCAGGGCATCCGCTTCATGCGCAGCGATACCCTGCTGTTGCGTCTGGCGATCGTGCTCGGCATCGCCAACTTCCTCGCCACTGCAACCATCACCGTTCAGGTGCTCTTCGCGCAGGAGGTCCTCGGCCTCAGCGCGACCGAATACGGGTTTGTCCTGTCGGTTGCCGCGCTGGGGGCCGTAACCGGCAGCCTGATTGCGCCGCGCCTCAGTCGTCTGATCGGGGTGCAGCCCTGTCTTTATCTGTCGATTGCAGGCTGGGCGGTCGGCTATGCGCTGATCGGGATCAGCAGCAGCGGTGTTGTCATGGCGCTGGCGATGTTTGGCGTGATGACGGCGGCCATGGTCTGGAATGTGATCACTGTGTCCTGGCGGCAGCGCCGCATCCCCTCCGAGCTCCTGGGCCGGGTCAACAGTATCTACCGCTGCTTTGGCTGGGGATCGATGCCTCTGGGCGCGTTGGCCGGCGGCACAGTGGTGGCCTTGATGGAAACCGATCTGGGCCGCGATCTTGCCCTGCGGATGCCATTCCTGATCGCCGCAGGCTGCTGCCTGCTGTTGCTGATCTACGCCACCCTCCGGCTGCGACTGGACTGACGCGGCCAACCAGCCGCCGCGCGGCTGTCTGTTCCTGTGCATAAGGTCTGCACGACAAGATGGCCGCAGCGGTTCCCCGCCACGGCCATCAGTGTCTCAGGCGACACCCAGATCCTCGGCCGGGCCGAAGAACTCGAAATGGATCCGATCCATATCGACATTCGCCGCCCGCAGACCTGCGATGGCCATCGCCATGAACCCTTTGGGACCGCAGATGTAGTAATCGGACAGCGCCGTATTGGTGTTCGCGGCAAGCCAGTCCGGGGTAATCCGCCCCTCGACATCATAGCGTGCCGCCGCACGGTCCGCGTCACTCGGGGTTTCCAGGAAGATCACACTCCGCTTGGCCAACGATTTGCTGAGACCCTCCATAGCCAGATTGTCACCATCAATCGCCGCATGAAGGTAGGTGGCGCTGCGATCATTGGCCGCCAGTGTTTCCAGCATGGCAACCATCGGCGTCAGCCCGACCCCGGCAGACAGCAGCACCACTTCGCCCTCTGGCCGGTCCTTCAGCACAAAATCCCCCGCCGGGGCGGCAACCCGTAGCACAGTGCCCTCGGTCGCCACCTCATGCAGCCAGCCACTGATCACACCGCCTGGCTCTCGCTTAACGGAGATCCGGTAGTATTCGCCATTGGGCGCACAGGAGATCGAGTAGTTGCGCCGCGCCTTGCCGGTGTCCGGGTGGTCAAAATCAAAGGCCAGATACTGTCCCGGCTGATGCCGCAGAACCGGCCCGCCATCCACGGGGCGCAACACGAAGGATTTGACCGAGGCGCTTTCGCCTATGATGCCATCGATGACAAAATCACGCCAGCCCTTCCAACCGCCTTCGGCATTGGCGATATCGTCATACATCTTGCGCTCTGCCTCGATCAGCAGGTTTGCCAGAAACCAATAGGCCTCGCCCCATGCATCCAGCACCTCGCGGCTTACGGCCTGCCCCAGCACCGCCTCGATTGCGCCCAGCAGTGCGGTGGCCACATGGGTGTAGTGTTCAGGCTTGATCTGCAGGCTGACATGTTTGTTGACGATCCGCTCCACCACGCTCCGCAGCGCGCCCAGATTATCGATATTGCGGGCATAGCCGAGGATCGCATTGGCCAGCGCCGCATGCTGGCTAGAGTCGCCCTGCTGGTGCGACTGGTTGAACAGCGCCTTGATATCCTCGTCCGCCAACAGGCGGGTATACATCTCCGCCACGATGGCGCCGCCGTGGGCCTCCAGCGCGGGAACGGTTGCGGTCACAATCGCCTTGCTCTGCTCCGACAGGGGCTGTGCCATAGGTCTAATCCTTCTCTGCATCTGCCAAACCCGGAACATCCGGGCGGCATTAAAACATTCATTTCAAGTGAATGTATATTTGCGCTATACAAACATTCAACCAGAATGAATATTAAACCTCTGCAGACCCCGCCATCCGGAGCCAGAAATGAAGCTAAATCTGAAGACAGACTATGCCCTCAGGCTCCTTATTTTATTGGCCACACGGCCCGATCAGCAGTTTGAAATTGAGACATTGAGCCGCATACACCAGCTGCCTGCCAGTTCGGTCATGAAGATCATCAGCGAGCTGGTTCGTCACGGCTATGTTCATAGCATTCGCGGCCGCTCCGGTGGGGTACAGATCGGTCGGGAACCGTCAGAGATTCGCGTCGGGGACATTGTCCATGCGATGAATGAACCGATGGAAATCGTCGACTGCAGCAGCTGCCTTCTGGTCGGAAACTGCCGTCTGAAAGGCGTCCTGTGCGAGGCAGCGCAGGCGTTTACAGAGGTACTGATGGCATATCGTCTCAGTGACCTGATTGAGGCCCCTGCCCCGGTACTGACACCGCTATTGGACCGCGATAACGGCGCCGATCCGACGTCTCAGACGTGACATGTGTACAGAGAGACGGCACGCGGATGCGCATCATCAGATCGCAACCCCCTGCGCCGCCGCCCTGGCGATGTCCGCCAGACCGGGCTGACCTTCGGGACCAATCAGAACAAACTTACCGCCCTCGCCGTTCCAGCTGATGAAATCAAACCCGCGCAGGGTCCGGGCGGCAAACCCATCCTCCTGAGGCATCGCACCATCCTGAAGGCACAGGGCAATCACCGTGCCATCAGCCCCCCGGTACATCAGCTGACCCACTGGCGCACCATTGGCCACCAGCAGGCGCCCGCCTTCAAATGTCAGCCCGAACGCCGACAGATCCGGTATGGCAAAGGTGACCTCAACCGTCTTGGTCAGCCAGCTCCGCAGATGATCCGCCTCAGTAGCAGGCACCTCCACCAGATGGCGCGTCTCTCTGGCGTAGATCGCATGGTAATCGGCAATATCCGACAGCCAACCCGCCGCAGCCTCCTGCGTGGTTGTCATCACAGCAGGTGCGGCGACGTCCTTCAACCAGTAGCCCCCGATCCCGCCAAGGACAAAAACGGCCAATCCAGCCGCAAGACCGGACCGCAGCGGCAAGGCGTATCGCCAGCCCGGCGCCAAGGGCCCCTCCGTGTCATCCGCTCCTGCACCCGGCACAGGCTCCTGAGGCATAGGCAAGGGCGCGGCGCGGATGGACTGCGCCAGTGACAAGGGCACCGGATCGCGCAAAACCGCGTCAAATCCGCTTTGCGCCAGCGCATCCGCCTCCAGCAACGCATCAAATTCAGCCTGCGCAGCCGCGTCCTGCGCCAACAGCGCCTCAATCTCTGCCGCGGCATCCGCCGACAGCTCCCCGTCCAGATAGGCGTTGAGTTTTTCCGATAGATCCATCATAGCTCGGCGACCTCTTGATGAGACAGGCTGGAAATCAACAGTTTGCGGGCGCGGTGGATCCGGCTCATCACCGTTCCGATGGGCACATCCAGCAGCTCCGACACCTCGCGGTAACTGTAGCCTTCGGCACAGACCAGCAGCAGAGGCTGCGCCAGCGCCGGGTCCAGATCGGCGATACGGCTCTGCACCTGTCGCGCTGTCAGGGTTGTCTCCGCAACATCTGCACCGGACACCCCCGAAGCCGCCAGTTCCGTGGCCTCTTCCACCGGAACCACACCCGCCCCCTGTCGCACCCGACGCTTGCGGATCTCACTGACCCAAAGATTGCGCAGCACCCGAAACATCCAGCGGTCCAACGGTTGCGCAGGATCGTACTGCTGCCATTTCTGCAAGGCCAGCGCACAGGCCTCCTGCAGCAGATCATCCGCATCCGCACCCGAGCGTGTCAGGCTCAGCGCAAAGCGCCGCAGCCGGGGCAGCAGGCCGATCATCTCGGATTTGAATTGGTCAGGGGACATCTGGGCCTGGCTATCGGACAAAGACGACGAGGTCATATGTCGGCGTGACCTCCCGTCGATCATAGAAGACTGCAGCGGGTACGGCGACAGTTTTCGCCGCACCCGTTGCCATCATGGCCTCAGTGCGCCAGATGCCAGACACCGCCAACACCATCGCCGCTGGTATCGCCCGGCGCCTTGTCCCCCTGCCAGAAATACAGCGGCGCACCATCCTTGGCCCATTGCATCGCACCATCTTTCCGTTTGATCTTTTTCAGACCATCCTTGGCGCCAGCGCCCTGATCCACCAGATAAGGCGGCCATTTCACCGCGCAGGCGTCATAACAGACGGATGTATTTTTCTTGTCCTTGTCAAAGGTATAGAGCGACATGCCGTTCTCCGCGAGCAGCGGCTCAGCGGAATGGCCCGCAGCATAGGCATCATCACAGGCCGTCAGGATAAGTCCGGCGGCAACAACAGCAAATAATTTCATCTCAAGCTACTCCTCAGGGTTGACCGGGCTGCCCATGCCGGGCCGCTCACCTAAGGGTTACGCATCAGGATCCCAGTTTATTCTCGGGAACCGTTATTTTTATCCCGGAGCCAAAAAAAAACCGCCCGGCATCAGCTGCCGGGCGGGACTGCATGGTATCTGCGCCGATCAGTGCAGGTCGAACCGGTCGGCGTTCATCACCTTGGTCCAGGCGGCGATGAAATCCTTGACGAATTTCTCACGGTTGTCGTCCTGGGCATAGACCTCGGCATAGGCGCGCAGGATGGAGTTGGAGCCGAACACCAGATCCACATTGGTGGCCGTCCATTTCACATCGCCGCTCTGACGGTCGGCAATCTCATAGACCTCATCACCCGCCGCACGCCAGACATTGCCCATGTCCAGCAGGTTGACGAAGAAATCGGTGCTCAGTGTGCCTTCGCGATCGGTAAAGACACCGTGCTTGCGGCCGCCATGGTTGACACCCAGCATCCGCAGGCCGCCGATCAGGACGGTCATCTCCTTCGCCGTCAGCCCCATCAGATGGGCCCGGTCCAGCATCATCTCCACCGCAGAGGCGGCAAAATCACCCTGCAACCAGTTGCGGAAGGCGTCATGCACCGGCTCCAGCACCGCAAAAGAGGCAACATCGGTCTGCTCGGCGCTGGCATCGCCGCGACCGGGGGCAAAGGGCACCTCGGCGGCGAAACCGGCAGCCTCGGCGGCGGCCTCAATTGCGACAGCCCCCCCCAGCACGATCACATCGGCCAGGCTTGCACCGGTCTGTTCGGCGATCACCTCATAGCTGCTCAACACCGTCGCCAGACGCTCCGGTTCATTGCCAACCCAATCCTTTTGCGGCGCCAGACGGATGCGGGCGCCATTGGCCCCGCCGCGCAGGTCAGATCCACGGAAAGTGCGCGCGCTGTCCCAGGCGGTGGCGATCATATCTGCCTGCGACAGCCCGCAATTGCGCAGCAGCTGCTTAGTCGCAGCGACATCATAGCTGGTGCTGCCTGCAGGGATATTGTCCTGCCAGATCAGATCCTCCTGCGGCGATTCCGGGCCGATGTAGCGATTGCGCGGCCCCATATCGCGGTGCAGCAGCTTGAACCAGGCGCGGGCGAAAACATCCGCAAAATAGGCCGGATCCTTGTAGAACCGTTCGGAGATCTTGCGATATTCCGGGTCCTTGATCATCGCCATATCTGCATCGGTCATGATCGGGTTGTGACGGATCGAGGGATCCTCCACATCCACCGGCTTGTCCTCTTCCTTGATATTGACCGGCTCCCACTGCCAGGCGCCTGCCGGGCTTTTCTTCAACTCCCAGTCATAGGTGAACAGCAGGTAGAAATAGCCGTTGTCCCATTTGGTCGGGTTGGTGGTCCAGGCGCCTTCAATGCCGCTGGACATGGTGTCACGCCCATGGCCGGTGCCGTTGCTGTTGCTCCAGCCCAGACCCTGTTCGGCCAGCCCGCCGCCTTCGGGATCAGCCCCGATCGCATCGGCGCGGCCATTGCCGTGGGCCTTGCCGATGGTGTGGCCCCCTGCGGTCAGCGCCACGGTTTCTTCGTCGTTCATCGCCATGCGCTCAAAGGTAATCCGCACATCCTGCGCCGTGCGCAGCGGATCCGGTTCCCCGCCGACACCTTCGGGATTCACATAGATCAGACCCATCTGTACGGCCGCCAGCGGGTTGGAGAGCGAGTCACGATCCGCGCCGTCCTCATAACGCCCAGCAGCCAGCCATTCCTTTTCCGCGCCCCAGTAGACGTCTTTCTCCGGCGACCAGATATCCTCGCGGCCAAAGGAGAAGCCATAGGTTGGCAGACCCACGGATTCATAGGCGATATTGCCCGCCAGTGCGATCAGATCGGCCCAGGACAGGCTGTTGCCGTATTTCTGTTTGATCGGCCACAGCAGGCGGCGCGCCTTGTCCAGATTGACGTTATCCGGCCAGGAATTCAGCGGTGCAAAACGCTGGTTGCCGGTGGTCGCCCCGCCCCGGCCATCCGCCGCGCGATAGGTGCCGGCCGAATGCCAGGCCATCCGCACCATCAGACCCGCATAGCTGCCCCAATCGGCGGGCCACCAGCTTTGGCTGTCGGTCATCAGCGCGGTCAGATCTGCCTTAAGCGCCTCAACATCCAGCGATTTTACTGCCTCGCGATAGTCAAACCCCTCCGCCATCGGATCGGTCATCCGGTCGTGCTGGTGCAGAATGTCAAGGTTCAGCGCATTGGGCCACCAATCCGCCACACCCGCGCTGGTGTTTGTGTTGCTTCCGTGCAGAACCGGGCATTTTCCGCCTGTGTGTCCGTCACCTTGCTGCATGTTGTCTCTCCTGGATCTTGGATCATGATGAGCCGGTTGTATCCCCCTGGCAGAACGCTGGGACCGGATCTCTCGGGCAAAGGCTAACAGGGGGGTGTGATTATCAGAAATGATAAATCAGGATTTCTTATATAGGAAATAGCTATTACCAAATCCCCGTTCCCTGCTGTCGTCCACCCTAGCACATGCCATCTGAGTCGGGGTGAGAACCTGATCGGCACCGCTTGCCTGCTCTCGCAAAACCGGATTAAAAACCACAACATGATAGACGCACCCTATAACACCAGCCTCACCCTCCGGCAGCTGCGCTTCCTCGTGGCCGTTGCGGATGAGCTGAATTTTTCCCGCGCGGCAGAGAGATGCTATGTCAGCCAGCCCACCCTCAGCGTCGGATTAAAAGAGCTGGAAGACCGGCTGGGCGTCACCCTGGCAGAGCGCACCAAACGCTCGGTCATCCTGACCCCGGTGGGGGCTGAAATCGCGGAACGCGCGCGCAAGCTGTTGCAGGACAGCCGAGAGATTGAGGAACTGGCCGCCGCACAGGCCAGCCCCGAGGGCGGCACTCTGCGGATGGGCGCAATCCCCACGATCGGCCCCTTTCTGATCCCGCGCGCCATGCCTGCGTTGAAATCCAGCTTCCCCGATCTGCAACTCTACCTGCGCGAGGAAATGACCGGCCAGCTGCTGGAGGGCGTCCACAGCGGGCGGTTGGATCTGGTGATCTATGCCGAACCCTATGCGCCTGCCGGGCTGGACACGCTACATCTGTTTGACGATGGCTATCATCTGGCCGCCCCGCCTGCGGTCAGCCCGCTCTCTCCGCGTCCCAGCCAGCCCGATGTGGGCCTGCGCGGCGCGGATCTGGACGGGCGGCAGCTGATGCTGCTGGAGCAGGGCCACTGCCTGCACCGCCACGCGCTCAGCGCCTTTCCCGAGCGGGATATCCAGCAGGACGAGAGCTTTGCCGCCACCTCGCTCTCCACCCTGATTTCCATGGTGAGCGAGGGGCTGGGAATCACGCTCTTGCCCGATCTGGCGATTGATGCCGGGGTGGCGGCGGGTCAGGATGTGGTGATGACGCCCTTGGCCGATGCCTGCCCCCGGCGCGTCACCCTGGCCTGGCGGCCCACCAGCGTGCGCGCCGATCTCTTCCGCAAAATCGGTGAGGTCCTGCGCACGGCGCGTGGCTCACTGGTGGCTCCTTAGAAACCGGGGTATTCCGCCGCAGTCTGCGCGCCGGATCTTACCCCCGCCGGGCAAAGCCGCTAGCCTGCTGCGCAACAGCCACGGCAGCCACTCCCCTGCCCCGCCAACAGCTGACCAGACACCGGTGATCTCATGACCTCACACACCCGCCCCATCCGCCTCAGCCGCCGCCGCGCGCTGCAACTCGGGGGCAGCGCCGGAGCACTGGCATCGTTCGGGCTGGCGGGCGCGCAGCTCACCACCCCGGCCAAGGCGAAGACCAGCGCCCAATCTTCTGCGACGCCCCTGCCACTCCACATCCAGCGTGCCCGCTACGCCATCGCCGATCAGCCCACTGATGATCTGATCTCGACCCGCCCCGACGGGCCGCCGCCGGTTATTCGCCTTAAGCAAGGCCAGCCCTTTGCCGCGCGGGTCACCAATACCCTGCCCGATTACACGGCGATGCACTGGCACGGCATCCGGCTCGACAATGCCATGGACGGGGTGCCCTATCTGACCCAGTTCCCCATCGGCGAGGGGGAGAGTTTCGACTACCACTTCACCCCGATGGACGCGGGCACCTATTGGTATCACCCGCACTGCATGACGATGAACCAGATGGCCATGGGGCTGACCGGCGTGCTGGTGGTGGAAGAGGCCGAGGACCCCGGATTTGACGCCGATATTGCCCTGAACCTGCGGGATTTCCGACTGCGCCCCAGTGGCGAATGGCTCAAGCTCTGGACCGCGCGCGGGGCGGCGCGCTCCGGCACCTTTGGCACCATCATAACCGCCAATTGGGACAGCGATCCGATCTATGAGGCGCCCACCGGCGGGTTGGTGCGACTACGACTGGCGGCCACCGATACCGCGCGGATCTACAAACCCTATGTTGCAGGCGTCCCCGGTCAGGTGATTGCCGCCGATGGTCACCCGCTGCGCGAGGCCATCGACTGGCCCACCGATAAGGCCCCTGCCCTGCTGTCACCCGGCCAACGTCTGGATATCGCGGTGCAGATGCCCCGTATCGAAGGCGCTTATGTTGACGTGATGACCGCCTTTCCCGGCGGCCCCCGCCGTCTGGCCCGGATCCGCGCCACCGGTCCCAGCCTTGGCCGCGATCTGGCCGAGCTGCCTCCCCTGCCCGCCAATGACGTGCCGGAACCCGATCTCGCCAATGCGCGGGTTGAGGATCTGGTGTTTGGCTGGACGCCCGAAGGCGGCGCGCCGCAAAACGGCTATTGCGGCTCGCTGGGCTATACGTTCTGGTCGATCAACCGCAAACCCTGGCCCGGCGATGCCGCAGACCCGGACACCCCCGGCGCCGGCCCGCTGGCAGTGCTGAACCGCGGCGAAAGCGTGATCCTGCGGCTGCGCAATGAAAGCCCCAACGCCCATCCGATCCACCTGCATGGTCTGGTGTTCCGCCCGCTGCGCTCCAACAAGCGCAGGCTGCCGTCGAACTGGACCGACACCGCGCTGCTGCTGCGGGACGAGATCATCGAGGTGGCACTGGTCGCCGATAATCCGGGGGACTGGGCGTTTCATTGCCATGTGATCGAACATCAGAAAACCGGGCTTGCAGGCTATATCCGGGTGCTGGCCTAACCGGCGCTGTCAGGTGTCCTCCAGATAGGGGGACAGCAGCGCCCGCACCGGCACCCGCGCGCCGAGTCGGCCAGCCGGCAGCACCATGCCCGCCAGCTTGCGCTGGATGAACAGCACATCCATCGGCACCGCAGGGGGCACCATGCCCTCTTCCGCCAGGGCCAGGCCTTCCGCCTGCATCTGTTGCAGCAGACTGGGATCGGCGAAATCGTAGCTCTCAGACGTGCGCAGCACGTCAAACACCTGCGTGATCATCACCAACACGCGCCGCTGGTGGTCGGCGCGCATCGTCCCCGCATCCGCCATCCCATCCGGCGCGACCAGCCCCAGATCTGCGGCGGCTGCGGTCAGCGCCGCCGCATCGCCGCTCATCCCCGCGCGCAACAGCGCGCGGTACTGCGCCACCACCTGCGGTGCGAGCTGGCGCGTTGCGCCGAAATCCAGAAGAACGATGGCCGCGCTCTCCCGATCAAACAGGTAGTTGGCAAAATTCGGATCACTCTGCATCAGGCCAAACTCAAACAGCTCCCGCAGCATCAGCGCCATCAGATCCCGCATCACCCGGTCGCGCACCTCCTGCGGGGCCGTCTGCGCATCTTCAACCGGGCGCCCCCTGGCATAGGACATGGCCAGAACCGCGCCCGTGGACCAGTCGGGATGGAACTCCGGCACCAGAAACTGCGGCTGATCCTCCAGCTGCGCGGCAAATTTTGCCAGACAGCGCCCCTCCCGCGCATAGTCGACTTCCTCATGCAGCTGCCGCCGCGCTTCCTCCAGATAGGGGGCGATGTCAAATCCCCTGGGCAACAGCCGCGAGGCCCGCAGCAGGCTGCCCAGATTGGCGACATCGCTGTCAATGCTGCGCGCAACACCGGGATATTGCACCTTGATCGCCAGATCACGCCCATCGCGCAGCTGCGCGCGGTGGACCTGCCCGATCGAGGCCGCCGCCATCGGGCGCACATCGAACCGTGAGAACTGGCGCCGCCAGCCCTCGCCCCAGGCCGCATCCAGCACCTGGCGCAGCTGTTTTGGCGGCATGAAATCCCCCTCCGCCCGCAGTCGGGACAGGATCTGCGACAGCTCCTGCGGCAGCAGCGCGCCGCTCTCCATCGACATCAGCTGACCCAGCTTCATCGCCGCGCCGCGCATCCGCGCCAGTTCCGCCGTCAGGCGGCGGGCGTTGGCGGGTGTCAGCAGCAGATCGCGCAGCTGTGGGCGGTGCCCCTGCGATAGCGCCTGCACCCCGCCAACCACGGCGCTGCCCGCAACCTGCGCGGCCAACCCGCCCATCCGCGCCAACCGCGAGACACGCCCGCTGGGCACGGCAACCGCGCGTGCGTCCGCCGCTATGGGTTGCCCGGACACTGGCCGTATTTCATCCGGCCCTATGTGATCCAGCTTGGTCTCATCTGGTGAAGAGGTCATCGTGCTGCGGCCCTTGTTCCCGGTTGCGGCAGCTGGTCGGGTCCCGCTGCTGCCCTGCTCGACCTAAGGCGTGGATCGCGCAGGTCAATGCGACCGGGACGACAGCCCTAGCTGTCAAAAGCCTCCGGCTCCAGCTCCTGCCAGAAGGCGATGATCGCCCCGGCATTCAGCGCCGAACGCCAGCCGTGCTGGCGGAAATGCTCGCGGTCCAGATCGCTGTCCAGCCCCGACAGGAACAGCCGTTTGTCGGCGTCGCGCTGGGTCGGGTTTCGCCGCGAAACCAGAGTTTCGACGATATCCAGATGCCGGGCACGGTCGCGGCGCGCGGCGGCGCGCGCGTCAAAGGCGGCGGCCTCGGCTGCGGCGTCGGCCTCGCGGCGCGCCTGCGCCTCACGAATGCGGGCCTCTTCCTCAGCTGAAATCGGCGGCGCGGCTGGTCCGTCCGGCGACAGGCTGTAATCGCCGTCAATCGCCGCGCGCAGATAGCCAAGCGGTGATTTCACCGCCCCCTGCCCCGCCACATAGTCCAGCTTCTGCTGCACATATTCGGCCCCATGTTCGGTGATCCATTGCCGCGCCAACCGGTCCGAGACCCCCTGCCCGCGCAGCGCTTTATAAACCGGTTGCTGGCGCAGACCGTCGCTGTCGTCGATCTGGAACATCGCCATCTGCGGATTTTCACGGATCAGAAAGCGGATTTCGCTGACCGCGCGACCCTTCTTGCGGGTCTGCGGTTCGATGATGATGTCGGAGGATTTATTGACCTCGGCCACCGCCGGTTTGATGATCTTGGCGTTGAGATGTTTGAAACTCTCGTAATAGGCGGAGCCATCCACGCCCATCAGCTTGCGAAAGATATCCAGCCCCCACCAGCCGGTCGATCCAGTGCGCACAAAACGATAGCAGTTCTCATAGAGCGCCAGCCCGTGGCCGGAGCTGAAGTTGCGCTGGATCTTGACGTTGATCAGGGCAAAAATCTTGGGGTCATGCAGTTTCTTGGCCAGCTCTGGCGAATAGGCATATTCGCAGACGCCGTTCTTCAGCTTGGCAAAACTGAGCAGCGAGGAAACGCCCCATTCCTGATGACCCTGCTCATCCAGCATATCCCATTCCGCGACGGTCTCCGCCAGCGCCCGGAGGCTGGCGCGCAGGCTGTCGATATCGTTGGAGTTATACCCGACCATCATCGCCAGAGTGCGCGCGTCAATCGTATGGCTGTGCGCCGAGGTCAGCGTGTCATAGGCATTGAGCAGCAGCACATTCGACAGCTTGCGCTGCAGCAGCGTCAGCTTGCCGCTGATATGGATCGCGGCGACATTCTTCTTCACCGTTTCGCGGGTCAACGCGCCGGTCAGCCGCTCTTCGTCAAAGCCGGGCTCTGCCATGGAATCACTGCCTGTCATCATCGCTCTCTTTTGCGCCATATCCTGCCACAAAAGGAACCCATGCGACAACCGCGCACGGGTTCCTTTTGCAAAGCCACCCCAGTCTGCATCGGAACTGGTACGCGCGGCGGGCGCCGGCTAAAAGGTACCCGTTCACGGGACGCCGGGTGGATCAGGCGTCCCGCTTGCGAATCGCAGCGCAGTCCCAAGCATCGCATAATCCCGCCGGGTGTTGCGCCGCAGAGCCGCTGAGCGCGCGCCCAGTGCGCACCACGTATTTTGCTCAATCAGTGTCAAAAATGGCGCTACAGGCTCTGTATTGCGGTCCTGTAGCGGTCTATCATGGGGTCAGATCTGAGTGGATTGCAGGCCTAGGCAGACCGGATGGTCAGGAATCGTCATCCTGAGAATCGGCGCCTTTTGCCCCGCTTTCAGGGCCCTGTTATCCCGTTGATGGGTCCCTATTATCCCGTATCCGGGTGCCAATGAACCCGGAATTGGGTCCCCAAACTGGTGTAAGTGATTGTATTCAGGAAGCTAATTCACAGCAAAGACTCTAAAGATTCTAAAAAATATAAACGTTTAGCTGTGATCTATTTTCAAGTTTTGGAGGGGAAACAGGAACGTTTCGCGACGAAACCTCCCTTTGTGCTGATAAGGCACCCGGAAAAATTCGCACTTTGGGTCCATCCCACCTATGCAGCGCAGAAGATGTTCCCTATTCTCTGGCATATAAGCGAAAATATAAAACACGCGCCCAGACCCAGCATAAATTATGCACAGAGATCGAGCACCTTCATGACCTCTCCCACCTTGCCCCCGTATTTCAATCTGGACCCGGAGCAGGCCGCGGCCAAGCTGCCGGATCCGATCCAGACTACCCGCTTTGCCAAGGCGGCTGCCATGTGCAGCAAGGGCCGCGAAGATCTGGCCCGGCGCGGCTATGCGCCAGACGGCGAAAAGCGGCTGCGCAAGTTCTCGACCTGGGAGATCACCCGGTACCTGATCCCTGTGGCACCGCAGCACCTGCGCCGCGTGTTGAAGAACCATCCCGACCTGCCCCAAGGCGAGGGCGAAGGCGGCTCCAAATGGTTCACGCTGGAGGAAGTGTTGGCGCTGCGACAGCATTTCGCCTCCGAAGGGATCTCAACCAAGGAATACCTGCCCTACCGTCCCAAGGGCGTGCCGGCGAAGGTGACGGCGGTTGCCAATTTCAAAGGCGGCGTTGGCAAGACCTCGACGGCGGCGCATCTGGCGATGTCGGCCGCGCTGGATGGTTACAAAGTGCTGGTCATTGATCTGGACAGCCAGGGGTCGATGACCTCCATCCTTGGCGGCACGGTAGAGGACGAATGGTCCACCGTCTTTCCCCTGATCGCCAAGGATTATGCCAAATCCGTGGTCGCGGAGAACGCCGTGCGCGCCGCCGCCGGAGAGCCGGAACTGCCGCTGGATGAGACATTGAACGAGGCGCTGCGGGTTTCGTCGCGAAACGTCATCCAGAAAACCCATTGGTCGAACATTGATCTGATCGGCGCGCAGCTGAACCTGTATTGGGCAGAGTTCCAGATCCCGGTCTGGCGCATGGGGCTGCGCAGCTGGCCGCTGTGGGATGCGCTGAGCAATTTCCTTGAGCAGGAGGGCATTCTGGACGACTACGATATCGTCTTCCTCGACACGCCCCCGGCGCTTGGCTATCTGACCATCAACGCGCTGGCGGCGGCGGATATCCTGCTGGTGCCGCTGGGGGCGTCGTTTCTGGAATTTGACTCGACGGGGCGGTTTTTCGACATGCTTTATTCCACCTTCGCCTCCATCGAGGAGGGCGAGAATATGGCACAGCGCGCGGCGGGTTTGCCGGAAATTAAATTTGAATGGGATGTAGTAAGGGCGCTGATCACGCGCTTTGACGCCAGTCAGCAGACGGACATGGCGAATGTGATCCAGGCCTATTTCGGAGATTTCATGAACGCCTACCGTCAGGATGTCACCGCCCTTGTTGGGCAGGCGGGAGAACAGGTGAATGGGATCTACGAAGCAGACTATCGCGACTTCAACCGCGATACCTATGTACGCGGTCGCGAAACCTTTGATCGGACCTATGCGGAGTTCAAAGAGCTGCTCATCGGCAGCTGGTGGCGTGACACCCAGATGGAAGAGGCGGAGTAACATGGCAAAACGCAGACGGCTGAGCGCCCCCGACGCATCCGAGATCGAAGCCATCGAGGAGGGTTTCGCGACGAAACCCGGCATCAACCCCTTTGACCCGGCGCCCGGTGGCGTCCCTGCCAGCGCGCCGCCCATCGCCAAAGTCTCAGCCGAGGCGGCACAGCTGCATGGTATGGCGGCGGTGGCGGACCGGGTCGAGATGGCGCGTGACAAGGCAGACGCCGAACGCTGGCGCGCGGCAGAGGATGCCGGTGAAACCGTGTTGCGTATCCCGCTGGCAGAGATTGACCGCGACTATCTGCGCCGCGACCGGATGCAGATCGATGAGGAGGAGCTGGACGAGCTGATCAGCTCCATCCGCGCCCATGGTCTGCGCAGCCCGGTTGAGGTGATTGCGCTGGAGGATGGCTACGGTCTGGTGTCGGGCTTTCGCCGCCTGGAAGCCTATGCGCGGCTGAACCGGAGCGAAGACGGCTTTGCCGAGATCCCAGCGTTTCTGCGGCGGGGCGCGGACAGCGCGGGCGCCTATGTGGCGATGATCGAGGAAAACGAACTGCGCGCCAATCTGACGCCTTATGAACGCGGGCGCATTGCGGTGCTGGTGGCGGGGCAGGGGGTGTTTGCCTCGGTCGAGGCGGCGGTGGATGCGCTGTTCGGCGCGGCTTCCAAGGCGAAACGCTCCAAAGTGCGCAGCTTTGCCGCCGTGCATGAGGGGCTGGGCGATCTGCTGCGCTATCCCAATGCGCTGTCGGAGAAGGCCGGGCTGAAACTGGCGGCGGCACTGCGCTCGGGCGGGCAGGGGGCCTTGCGCACGGCGCTGGCCGGGGCGGATCCGGTGGATGAGCGGGCCGAGTGGCGGTTGCTGGAGACCGTGCTGGCAGATACGGGTCCAGCGGCTGAAATCAAACCGCGTGGCGGTCGCCCGCGTCAGGTCACCCGACTGGCGGCGCGGCGGCTGGCCTCCGGTGGCGATCTGTCGGCAGAAGTCGCCCCAACAGCAGTGCGGATTGATCTGAAGGGCCGCAGCCTAGACCCCGATCAGGTGGAGGCGCTGCTGGCGCTGATCGAGGCGCGGCTGAGCTAACAGCGGCGGATGGCTTACGTCGCGGTTCGCAGACGCAGATACACACGTATAAGCATATCAGGCCCGCCCCTCACGCTCACTACGCCCCCTGTGTCGATCAGAGCCGCACGGGGGGCGGAAACCGCCCGCATATCCATCGCCAAGCAAGCAGCGCAACCCGGCAGAGTGGCGGTGTACTGATCATTGATTGATCCGCAGCAGGCGCAACAGCTGTCCCGCCACTGGTCGAAAAAATCAGTGTCACTGGGAACTAATATTACGCTGGTCGAGTTATCCCACCAGTAACAGCAACGATATCGCTGACAGCACAAGAGGATGAAAACAATGAAAAATCTGCTTCTCTCCACCGCTATCGCCCTGACTCCTGCAACGGCCGTTCTGGCTGACGGTCATGGCGATATGTTCCGCGCCGAGGCGGACCCGATGGCGATCCATGCCTCCGAATTCATTGGTATGCGCGTCTACCGTGCCGAAGGCGGCCAAGATGCAACTGAATATGCTGGCGTGCAGAAGGAATGGGACGATATCGGCGAGATCAACGATGTGGTGCTGAACCGTGACGGCACCGTGGACTCCGTTCTGGTTGATATCGGCGGCTTCCTCGGCATGGGCGAAAATCAGGTTGCCGTGGATATGAAGTCGGTGAAATTTGTCGCCGACAGCTCCACCGCCGAAGATCTGAGCGACTTCTTCCTGGTCATGGAAGCTTCGGCTGATGTGCTGAAAGAGGCGCCGACCTATGACTGGACGCGCCAGGCGGATGCTGCCACCGACGACATGAAACAGGACGCAACTGCGGCCGCTGGCGAAATCAAGGATGACGCCGACGCATTGGCTGAGAACACCGAAGAGACCGTCAAAGACGTCTTTGCCCGGGACGGGTTTGCCAATGTCGTGGCCACTGATCTGACCAGCGAAGAGCTGACCGGCGCGCCGCTCTATGACAGCAAGGATGAATGGATCGGCGAAGTGTCGCAGATCAACCTGACTGACGATGGCAAGGTGAAGTCGATTGTGGCCGATATCGGCGGCTTCCTGGGGCTGGGTGAAAAACCGGTCGAGCTGGAGCTGAGCAAGATGGACATTCTGCGCGCCGATGAGGGCGACGACCTGCGCGCCTATGTGTCGATGAGCAAGGAAGAACTGGAACAGCTGCCCGACTATGAGCAGTAATCCGATTGCGAGAGATAATCAGCGGCACCCTGCGGCCCGCTGATCACCTTCAGGGGCGCGGAGCATCAGCTTCGCGCCCCAAGTCTTGCAATGGTTCCCTGCTTGGATCACTTTTTGTGCTGATTAATGTTTAAAGTTATATCTACCGCCGAACTTTAACGATCGGTTTAGCATTTCTTGGCCAGATGGGGGTCACTCGCGGCACGGATGACTGGACGACACTTGCAGGCTCTTTACTCTCTCATGATCAGGCAAATTTTGCTCGTGATCCTATTTGTGACAGGTCCGGCGGCTGCGACCGTGGCGATGGCGGAGCCCATCCGGATGACCTATGAGGAATTTCACCCCTATTCCTTCACTGACAGCGCGGGAGAGCCACAGGGGGTGTCCATTGATATCATGCGCCGGATTGCCGATGCGGCGGGGTATGAGGTGCTGTTTCAGCCCACCCAGAACCCGGCCGGTATGCTGGAGGAGCTGCGCAGCGGTGCAGCGGATGTGACCTCGCTGCTGGCGTTGACCCCGGAACGGCTGGCGGCGGGGCTGGCGACGGAGAAGCTCGGCGCTTTTGAGTTGCGCGCCTTCGTGCGGGGCCATGGCTCGGTTGCAAATCTCGGCGATCTCACCGGCACCACGGTTGGCGTGGTGCGCGGCAGTTTCGCGGTCTCCGGTGCGCGGCTGATCCCCTTTGCAAGACTGGTGGAATTTGACACCACCGATGATCTGATCCTGCCTCTGCTGACCGGTGAGATTGACGCCGTGGTGTCGGCGCATAACGGTTTTCTGCGGCGCCTGCGGACGGCCGAAGTTGAAGACCAGATTGTGGCGCTGGAGCCGCCCCTGGTGACCAGCCCTTACGGGTTTGTGGTGGCAGCCGAAAATGAGCCGCTGCGCACCGTGCTGAATGCGGCGATCTACAGCAGCATTTCGTCGGAATATCTGGCCGAAGTGGAACAGACCTGGTTTGGTCGCTCGCGTACGCTTTGGGACAATGTGCTGGTGCGGTGGGGGCTGCTGATTTCGGCGGTGATGCTGGCGGCGATCCTGGTGCTGGGCTACTGGTTCTTTCATTATCGAAAACGCTCGGCCGAGCTGTCGCGGGACCGGGCCAGTGACCAGCTGCTGATCGGCGCACTGGATGAGGTGGCCGCTGCAATCGTGATTTATGACGACAACCTCAAAGCGATACACTGGAACCACGGGTTTGAGCTGATCTTTCCCAGCATGGTGCCCGCCCTGAAAAAGGGCGCGACCATGCGGCAGATGATCGTGCAATCCTATGTTGATGGCATCATACAAAATGACCTCAGCGATGTGGAAATCTTAGAAAAGGTCGATCTGTTTATCGACGATATGCGGCGTGGCCGGGCAGAGGTGCGGACCGTGCGGACGCAGGATGGCCGGGTATTTCAGGCCCGTGATGTCAAACTGGGCGCGCGGCATTTCGCATCACTGCGGGTGGATGTGAGCCAGTTGCAGAAACAGCAGGACACCATCGCGCATCAGGCGGTCTCACTTGAGGCGGCGAATGAGGATCTGCGCACCTTCTCCTCCATTACGGCCCATGATCTGAAGGCGCCGCTGTTCAGCCTGCTCAATCTGATTGAATTCATGGCTGAAGACATGGAGGCGGCGGGGATTTCGCTGCCGCCGGAAATTGAGGACAACTGGTCACAGATGGAACGGCTGTCCCATCGCATGATGCAGCTGGTGCAGGATTTGCTGGTCTATTCCACGACCCAGAGCGAAAGCCACCGGTCCGAGATGATCGAGCCGTCACCGCGCCTGCAGGAGGTGCTGGATCTGGCCGGCCCGCGCGAAGGCTTTGAGGTGATTATCGAGCCTGACATGCCACGGCTGCGGGTCAATCCCATCGCCTTTGACATGGTCATGCGCAATCTGATCGTGAATGCGCTGCAGCACCACGACCGGGATCACGGCACCATTATTCTCAGCGCGCAGAGCACGGACGACGCGGTGATGCTTTCGGTGTGTGATGACGGGCCGGGCATTCCCGAAGAGCACTACGAGCAGATTTTTGCCCCGTTCCACCGGCTGTCTGCCTCGACCGAGGGCAGCGGGCTGGGGTTGGCCTTCATCAAGAAAACGGTGGAGAGCTGGGGCGGGACGGTGCAGGTTTCGGCCGCACAGCCACGTGGCACGGTGTTCACTGTCAGCTTTCCGCAGTCCGTCGCGCAGGATGGGGACGCAGAGCAGCAGCAGTTGGCAGGCTAGGCTGCGGACGGCGGTGCTGTCTGATGCGGCGCACCGCACCCCAGAGGTCGGAAATAGGCTCTAACACACGCCAAATCACGGGCAGCAGCCGGGGTATCTGCCCGGCTTTCCTGTTGTTGCGGTGGCGGCGATAGGCCGGGGATCGCCGATCCTGCTGCGCTGAACACGTGGGTTGCGCCCCGGTGCATTGACTCTCCTTTCGGGCGCTCGCTACAGAAAGGACAAAATTGGGACAAAACTAAGACAAACACCGCGGCAATTCTGCGGGGTGGGGCTTCCGGTTCAGCGGTCGCAGTTTCGGCTGTGGCGACGGCGCCGGTGCCACCTATCACGCAACAGCCCTGGGGCGGAGTTGGATTATGACAGAACAGCAGAGCCTCTCCACCGCGCCCGCCCAAGGGTCGGAAGGGCTGACCGTTGCGCTGCATATCGGCGCGCCGTTCACCGATGAGGATCAGCTGGTCTGGTCGCTGCGCAAGGATGCGGGGCGGCTGCTGAAGGATGGCGTGCTGGTGCGGCGTCCGGGCACCTATATGAAGGAGCTGACCGATCTGAAAGGGCGCGCTGCCAAAGCGGATGTCAGCGAGGAAGACTGCGGTGCGTTTCTCGACGGGGTGCTGCGCGAGGCGGATGCGTCGCGGGTGGTGCTGTCGATGTCGAGCATTCTGGGCATGCCGGCCTGGATGCTGAACGGGGGGCGCCTGTACAAAAATGCCGGGGCCAATACCGCTGCACTGCGATCGGTGTTTCCGCAGACGCACTGCGAGTTTTTCCTCGGCTTGTGCAACCCGGCGACATTGGTGCCCACCGCCTTTGGCGCGCAGACGCAGAAGGACTGGTACGATTTTGCAGGGGATACGGACCTGATGGCCTTGCGCTGGTCCGAGGTGGTCGGCGATATTCTGAGTGCCAATCCGGAGTGTGGCATCACCGTCTGGTGCAATGAAGAAACCCCGGTGGTGTGGCCGCAGGTGCTGGGGCAGGTCACCGGGCAGGGAGCGGGCTACCGCTTTGCCGGTGAGACAGATATCCTGCGGCAGGCGATGACGGAGGAGGGGACCCGGCGGCTGGAGGCGTATCTTACTGCGCGCCCGAAGCTGAGCGAGGCGCAGCGCGATCAGGTGCGGGAGCTGTTCCTGTCCTATTTCCATTCCGAAGATGCGGTAGAGGAAGAAATCGATCTGCCCGGCTGGTCGCAGGGCTTTGTCGATACGATGACGGATCGCTATTTCGAGGATGTCGAGCTGATCCGCAACATTCCCGGTGTCACGGTGATCGGCTGATCCACCCACGGCGGCGCCGAGCCGCGCGCCGGGAGCAGATCGCCATATGTCTCCCCGCTGGTCAGCCCTCGTGGGCGGAGGTCCGCATGCGGGCCAGATGTTCGTCCCATCCCTTGTCCAATGCCAACAACAGATCGAAGGCTTCTACCCCCTGCGGCAGGCCAGTGTGGGTCAGCGACAGGTTGGTGCCGCCGGGCACCTCCGTCAGGGTCCAGGAGACGGTGCTGGTCTGATCGCCCATCGGGGCGATGGTGAAACTGTACTCAAGCCGGGTGTAAGGCTCGGCCAGATGCACCTCACCCCACATCAGCCTATTGCCGCTCTCGGTGCCGAACATTTCATAAGGGCCTTCGACAAGGGGGGTCTTGGGCTTGTGAAACCAGATCTCCAGTTTCTCCGGTTCGGTCAGATAGGCCCAGACCTGGGCCGGGGCAGCCCGAAGGTAGATGGATTTGCGCAGGATCGTATCGGTCATTGGATGTCCTTTTCGATTTCGGATTTGAGCGTCGCAAGGCGGTCGTCCCAGAAGGCATCGAAGAAGCCGAACCAGTCGAACACCTGTCGCAGCCCATCGGGATTGAGGCGATTGAGGCGGGCGCGCCCCTCGGTGCGGACCGAGATCAGATTCCCCTCGTCCAGAATGGTGAGATGTTTTTTCACCGCCGCACGGGTCATCTGAAAATTCTCGGCCACCTCGGCGATGGTCAGGCTGTCCTGTGCCAGAAGCCGCAGAATCTGGCGGCGGGTTGGATCGGCGAGGGCGCGAAAGGCCATCTGTTCTGGCGGATGAACGGGCGGTTGTGTCGGCGACGGGTGCGCGTGGGCCATGGCGGTCTGTGCTCCCTTTCATGATACCTTATGGTATCTCTTTATATGAAACCTTTTGGTATTATGTCAAGCGAGTCGATGGCTGATCTGCGCTGAGATCGTCGATCTGCAGGCCGAAATGCGTTGTTGGTGCCCGGTCCGGCGTCCTGTCCTGCCGGGACGGGCAGGGTTCGCGTCCTGTCCGGCCCGGTTGGACGACAGGGGCGCGGGGGTCTGTCACAGCTGTGATCAAGGTGGCCGATGTGCGGCCCCGAAACCCGCTGTTGTCGCCCACCCCGATATCTGGCCAGAGAGAGACCGCGCCATGCTCAGAGCTTCTTTTCATCCCCGTCACCTGACCTCAGCCCTGCGGCAGTACCGACGCAATGTGCCATTGCTGCCGGTGGTGGTCTGCATCGCGCTGGGGCTTGCCATTGGGGTGTCGCCCGCGAGCCGTGCCGGCGCCGGTGTCGATGACATCCAGCCGCGTGATGGTCATTGGCTGGCGCTGATGCAGTTCCGCTCGGTCAGTGGCTGTTCGGCCACCCTGCGGCGCGAGATTGAAGCGGATGCCGAGGATGAGGTGCTGTATTCCAAGCCGCTGACCTTCTCCACCCCGTTGGACCTAAACCATCTGAACGCCGCCTGGGAGGTCGATATCGACTGGACCCGCACCAGCCCCAACCGCTGGGAAGGGGTGATGACCGAGGTCGAGCGCACCCTGTTTGGCAAAGTCACAACCGTGACCGCGCTGAAAACACGGGTGATCTCTGAGGGGCTGATTGATCAGAAGGCGGTGGCCACGATCACCTTCCCGCCGCGCATCGCCCGACAGATCGGCACTGCGGAGCCCTGTGTGGTGCATGCCGATATCACCCATCGGCGGCGCTGATCGGTGTTTGCTGTGTCCGGATGTGTCCGCACGGACAGGGATCTGCGCCCGCGCCTGACGGCTGAGACGCCCCTGGTCTGGCGCCTGACCTGAAAGACGCCGAATACATTGCTTTCATTCGCCCCGGATCTGGCTGCGTCACACGCGCGCTGCGGGGCAAATCACAGATACCCAACCAAGACCTGAAAAAGGATACGACAATGAATTTTCAACGCAGCGCCGCTCTCGTGACCGCGTGTTTTCTGGCGGGCGCATCAGGTGCCGCCGCTGATGGGCTGTTTGCCAACGGGCAGTTCACCCTCGGGCTGGGGGCGTTTGCGGCCTCCGATCTTTACAAAGGCGAAGGCACAGAGGCCGCCGCGCTGCCGTTTGTGTCCTATGACAGTGATCGGTTGCATGTCGGATGGGACGGGGTCGCCTATCATTTCCTGAACGGTGAAGATCTGGAGGTTTCGGTGCGTGTTGGCGCAGGCGAGAAGCCGGATTTCCCGGAGAACAAGCCGCTGTTTGCCGGGTTGAAGCGCAGCACCCCGATCGAGGCCGGGTTTGATTTTACCTATCGGTTTGACGGGTTCTATATGGCCGGTAGCGCGATGGCGGATGTCTCCAACGAGCATGACGGCTATCACGTCGAAGCCAAGTTCGGGACCGAATTCCAGATGGGTCAGCTGGGGGTCGACATCGGCGCCGGGGCGCGGATGCGGGACGGGAAGCTGAACAACTTCCTTTACGGGGTGTCCGCCAGCGAGGTAAACGCACAGCGTGCCGCCTATGATGTCGGCTCCACCACCGAGCCCTTTGTCGATATGACCGTGATCTATCCGATCAGCGACAAAGTGTCGGTGCTGGGTACGGTGGATTATCAGCTGGTCGACAAGAAGGTTCACGACAGCCCGCTGACCAACAACAAGGATCGCTATTCGGTTGGGCTTGGCCTGATCTACAGTTTCTGATCCATGGCCACCCCGCTTCATGCGAACCAGCAGGGTAGGGCAGAGGGGGCGCGGGGTGACACCGCGTCTCCGGCAGGCTCTGCTGCCGCTGTGCCACCGGTTTCTGCCGTGAACGAGACGTCCCCAACGTCGCAGGTCGCTGAGACACCCGCCCCGACTGTACCCCCAGCGGCGTCGGATCCTCAGGTGAACAGGTCTGCAACGGCAGCTGTGGCACAGCCCGCCTCAGCCCCGCAGCCCCCCGGCTGCGCGGGCGGGGCGGATCCTGCGGGGTTGGAGTTTGTGAGCGATCCGGAGGCCAGATGGCCGCCGCGTCTGGCGGCGATGATTTGCGCCGTACTGGTGATCTGGATGGCGGTGGGACTGGTCTGGCCCGCCGCCCCAGTGACAGCTGATGATGAGGCTGAAACCCCCAGTATAGAGCCTGTTTCCGTCGCAGTGCGCCTGTCGCAGGCCGCCCCGGTGACGCGGATGCTGCGCGCCGAAGGGGTCAGCAAACCCGACCGGGACGCGACCCTGAGGGCGGAGATGTCCGGCCATGTGGCAAGCGTTGCGGTGGCCAAGGGCGCGCGGGTGGAGGCGGGGCAGCTGCTGGCCAGCTTGCAGCCTGCGCAGCGCACGGCGTCGCTGGCGCGGGCGGAGGCGTCTTTGCTGCGGGCGGAGCGTGACCATACCCGCGCCGCAGCGCTGCATCAGCGCGGGTCCACCACGGAGCAGCGGCTGAGCGAGGCGCGCGAGGCGCTGGCCGTGGCCAAGGCGGATCTGGCCGCCGCCCATCAGAGCCTAGCAGAGACGCGCATCACCGCGCCTTTTGCCGGTCATCTGGAGGAATTCGACCTGACCCCCGGTGCCTATGTGCAGGAAGGGGCTGCGGTGGCGCGGGTGGTGGCGCTGGATCCCCTGCGGGTGAGTTTTCAGGTGCCGCAGCACCAGCGGGGGGCCTTGCGCGCGGGGGCGGTGGCGCAGGTGCGGTTTCTGAACGGTGACAGCGCCGAAGGGCGTTTGAGTTTTCTGGGGCAAAGCGCGCAGGCCGATACCCGCAGCTTTGCCGCTGAGGTGATGCTGGACAATCCGTCCCCATCCAATGCGCCCCCGATCCCGGCCGGGATCAGCGCCCGGATTGCGGTGCCGCTGGACATTGTCCAGGCGCATTTCCTGTCCCCGGCGCTTCTTTCGCTGGATATGGTCGGGGTGCTGGGCATCAAGAGCGTCGATGACGCTGACCGTGTGGTCTTTACCCCGGTGGAAATTGTCCAGTCCGAGCGCGATGGCGTCTGGGTCAGTGGGCTGGCGGATCAGTTGCGGCTGATCACTGTGGGGCAGGGATTTGTCACCGCAGGAGAGGTGGTGCAGCCCCGAGATGCGGCAGCCACCACGGGACGGGCGGCAGGCGCGGAAGAGCGGCGATGAACGGGTTTCTTGCGGTGATCTTTGCCCGCAGCCGGGCGGTGATGCTGATCTTTTCGGCGCTGCTGTGCGGTGGCGCCTATGCCTATGTAAATATTCCGAAGGAAAGCAATCCGGATATTCCGATCCCCTTTGTCTATGTCAGCACCAGCCTGTCGGGCATCTCGCCGGATGACAGCGAGCGACTGCTGGTCAAGCCGCTGGAAACCGGGCTGAGCGGGCTGGCTGATCTGAAGGAGATGAAGGGCCACGCCTATGAGGGCTATGCCAGCGTGACGCTGGAATTTGAGGCGGGTGCCGATGTGGCAGAGGCGCTGGACCGGGTGCGGGTGGCGGTGGATCAGGCCCGCCCCGACCTGCCGGAGGCCGCCACCGAGCCCGTGGTGGTGGAGATCAACACGGCGCTGTTTCCGGTGCTGACCACGGTGCTTTCTGGACCGGTGCCGGAGCGCAGCCTGAACCGCATGGCGCGGGAGCTTGAAACCCGGCTGGAGGCGCTGACCGGTGTGCTTGAGGTCGATATCGGCGGCGGGCGGTCGGATCTGCTGGAGGTGCTGATCGACCCTGTTGCCTTTGCCACCTATGGGCTGTCGTTCGAGGCGCTGGTGGGTCAGATCAACCGCAACAATGCGATGATTGCTGCCGGGACCATCGACGGTGCCGCCGGGCGGTTTGTGCTGAAGGTGCCGGGATTGGTCGATGGGGCCGCTGACCTGATGCAGATGCCGGTGAAGGTTGAAGGCGGTGCGGTGGTGACCCTTGGCGATATCGCGGTGGTGCGACGACGGTTTGAGGATCCGCGCAGCTTTGCCCGGATCAACGGTCAACCGGCGCTGACGCTGGATATCACCAAACGCAGCGGCGCCAATATCATCGAGACCGTGGCCGCCGCCAAGGCGGTGATCGCCACCGCGCAGCAGGACTGGCCGCAGAGCGTCCGGGTCGACTATCTGCTGGATGAGAGCCGCGAGGTGGAGACCATGCTGGGCGATCTGGAGGCCAATGTGGTGGCGGCCATCGTGTTGGTGATGCTGGTGGTGATCTATGCGCTGGGGCTGCGGCCGGCGCTGCTGGTCGGGCTGTCGATCCCCGGCGCGTTTCTGGCCGGTGTGGCGCTGTTGTGGGCGATGGGGATCACGATGAATATCGTGGTGCTGTTTTCGCTAATCCTGGTGGTCGGAATGCTGGTGGACGGCGCCATTGTCACCACGGAGCTGGCCGACCGCTACCTGCAGGAGGGCCGGACAGCGGCAGAGGCCTATCGCGCGGCGGCGGGGCGTATGGCGGGGCCGCTGGTGTCCTCCACCGCGACCACGCTCAGCGTGTTTGTGCCGCTGCTGTTCTGGACCGGCACCACCGGTGAGTTCATGAAATTCCTGCCGATCACCGTGATTGTGACGTTGGCGGCGTCGCTGTTGATGGCGTTGGTGTTCATTCCGGTGCTGGGCGGGATGATCGCGCGTCGCTCCCCGCAGAGTGCGGCGGCAAAACAGGCGCTCCATGCGGCGGAACATGGTGATCCGCGCCTTGGCCGTGGGATGGCCGGGATCTATGCGCGGATGTTGCAGCGGGCGCTGCTGTTTCCCGGAACCACCGTTCTGTTGAGCGTTGCGCTGTTGCTGGGGACGTTTGGTCTTTATGGAAAATACGGGGTGGGGCTGACGTTCTTCCCTGAAGTAGAGCCTGAATTCATGCAGGTGCAGCTGCGTGCACGGGACAATTTCTCGATCCATGAGCGCGACGCGCTGGTGCGGGTGGTGGAGGATCAGCTGTTGCAGACTGCGGGCATCACCAGCGTTTATGCGGTGACCTCGCTCGGCGGGGGCGATGATCTGGACCTGATCGGCACCATTCAGCTGGAGCTGGACCCCTGGGACCAGCGTCCGCCCGCAGCCGAGATCGGCGCGGGGATCCGTGCCGAGGTGGCGGATCTGCCGGGGGTCGAGGTGCGGGTGGAGACCGAGGACGACGGGCCAAGCAGTGACAAGCCGCTGGATCTGCATATCACCGCCCGTGACCCATCCGTGGCGGAGGCGGCGGTGGGGCAGATCCGCGAGATCATGACCGGGATCGGCGGCTTTACCGATGTGGCCGACAGCCGGGCCCTGCCGGGGGTGGAATGGCGGATCGAGATCGACCGTGCCGAGGCTGCGCGCTACGGCGCTGACCTCAATCTTCTGGGCCAGACGGTGCAATTGCTGACCCATGGCGTGATGGTGACCAGTTTTCGCCCTGATGATGTGGCGGAGTCGGTGGATGTGCGGGTGCGGTTCCCGGCGGTGGAGCGCAGTTTCGACGGGCTGCGGGCCCTGCGGGTGCCGACCGCGTCCGGGCTGGTGCCAATTGCCAATTTCACCCGCTTTGCACCGGTGCCGCGATCGGGCTCAATCGAGCGGCGCGACCAGTCGCGGGTGCTGACGCTGTCGGCCAATGTGGCGCCGGGGCTGTTGGCGGATGCGCAGATTGAACGGCTGCGACAGGCGATGGTGGTGGCGGATCTGCCCGATGGTGTCAGTTGGCGGTTCAAGGGCGAGGCGGAGGAGCAGGATGCGGCGATGCGGTTTCTCCTCCTCGCGTTTGTGACCGCGGTGGTGCTGATGGCGGTGATCCTGATCGCACAGTTCAACAGCTTCTATCAGGCGGCGGTGGTGATGTCGGCGATCATCTTCTCCATTGCGGGGGTGCTGCTGGGGCTGCTGGTGGCGGGGCGGCCGTTTGGCGTGGTTATGGGAGGCATCGGGGTGATTGCGCTGGCTGGCATCGTGGTGAACACCAATATCGTGCTGATCGACACCTATAACGCGCAGCGCAGCGCCGGGCAGTCTCCGTGTGAGGCGGCGCTGCGCGCAGGGGCGCTGCGGCTGCGGCCGGTGGTGCTGACCTCGCTGACAACGGTGCTGGGGCTGATGCCGATGGTGCTGGGCATGAAGCTGGATCTGCTGACCGGCAGCATGGTGTTCGGCGCGCCGTCCAGCCAGTGGTGGACCGAACTGTCGACGACGATTGCGGGCGGGCTGGTGGCGGCGACGCTGCTGACGCTGCTGGTCACCCCGGCGATGCTGGTGCTGGGCGCACGCGGCCAGCAGCGGCGCGCGCGTCGCCGGGCGGCACGGCGTGGTCTCGGCGTTGAGGCCATGGGGTGAGCAACCCTGTCCGCACCACATCACCGACGGGGCGGGGCGGTCATGGTGCCGCCCCGGCGCGCGCCCTCAGCTCGTAGGATCGGCGGCGGTGCGGCTGGCCCGGAGGGCAGAGGGGGTGGTGTTCATCTCGCGTTTGAAGGCGTTGTAGAAGGACGAGCGGGAGTTGAAGCCGACATCATGGGCAATCACCAGAATGGTTTCATCGGTGTCATGCAGCTGCTTCACGGCGTCCTGAATGCGCCATTTGTTGACGTAGTCGAAGAAATTCGATTGCAGCGTCATATTCAGCGTCTGCGACACGTAGTTCGAGGTGACGCTGATATGTTTGGCCAGATCCCATAGTGACAGGTTGGGATCGCGGTAGAGCATATCCTTGGTCATGGCGCGTTCGATCTTGGCGGCGATGCGGGCCGCGTGATCATCGGTGAGGGCGGAGCGCTCGTATTTTGCGGCGGCCAGCTCCCGCTCCGTGGCGGGGGGCGTGTTGCCGACGGGTTTGGGCATCAGTCCGGGCTGCTGCCGCACCCCCCAGATGCCGATCACCCAGGTGATGGCAAGGCTGGACAGGCCGTTGGTCAGGTCGGAGGCTTCGCTGAATAGCTGGAACATCTCAATGCCGAAGAGGTCGGCGAGGATCTCGGCGATGCTGATCAGGAGATAAGCGCCGATAGTGGTGGTGATCCACCAGACCCAGGTCAGCTCGCGGTCCTCGGTGGTGGCAAACAGATCCTTCAGCCGCGCGCGATATCGCGACAGCATCCGCATGATCAGCACCAGATAGAGTGTCACCTGAACGTAGAACAGGACCTCGACCAGCTGGAAGTAGATCAGGATCGCCTGGATGTATTGGCTGAGGTCGGCGAACTCCAGATCGTTCTGGGCGAACAGGGATTTCGGGATGGTCCAGAACAACACCACCATGCTGATCGCCAGCAGGATGGGCACCGCATGCCAGAGCCTTTGGCGGATCGGCGGGCCGTCATCCTCGGACGTGAGGGCGCGCACATAGAGCCACAGCAGCAGCGGTTGGGCAAAGACGGCGGGCACGTGCAGGCTGTTGAAGCGTGAGACGACATAGTCGTAGGACTCATCCACGACCACCAGATCCAGAATGCTGAGCATTTCGGTAACGGACTGGGTCACGAAGAACAGCGCCAGCGGCACGTAGACGCGCTGGTGGCGTTGGTGCAGCAGCAGTTGATTGGTGCAGAACAGCGCCATGCCGAGGTGAAAGGCCGACAAAGCCAGCAGATATTTATCGTCGACCATCGCGTGCCCGATCCTCAAAGTCCTTCTCAGGGCTTTAGCAGCGGGCGGCGGCAAGGGACAGATCTGCGGGCGGTTTCCTTGTCCTTGCCAGCAGGGAAGAACGCCGGACAGGGGTGAATGCGGATGTTGCCTGCGGGTTAGAGCTGGGTGTTGCGGTCCGGGGTGCGCTCTGCTGCGGCGAGCACGCCGATTGCTTCGACCCGGTTGCGGACGTTCAGTTTGCGGTAGATGGAATTGGCGTATTCCGACACCGTATGCGGTGAGATCTTGCAGACCGCAGCGCATTCCTTGGAGGTGAGGCCCTGACTGAACAGGTAGAGCACTTCGCGTTCACGCGGGCTGAGCCGGGTCAGTGCGGCCGGGGGCGGTGCGATCAAGGGGCGGTCGAACCCGGCCCCCTCCGCATCCGGTTCGGAGGGATTGGCGGCGGGGCTGCTGGCGGTCTGGCGCAGCTCCTCCATGCGGCGGTGGATGATCAGGCAGAGAAAGCGCAGGCTGTCGGTCTTGCCGGTCACATGCGTGATGAAGCTGTCGCGGCTCCGCGCGGTGCCGAGGTTGAAACCGCCAAACCGATCTGATCCCTGCAATCGCACCGGGATGGCGATGCCGGCGCGAAATCCGGTTTTGGCCGAGGCCCCGCGGATGAAGGCCATCTCCTCGGCCTCCAGATAGGGATGATCGGAGAGAAATTTCGCGCCGGTGAACTGCGGCTCATAGCTGTTGCAGCAGTGATCCAGAAACGGATCTCGATGGCTGGGCAGCTGCTCATAGATTTGCGGCAGGTTGGTGTGGATATGGGGATGGCTGCGATCGCCCTCCACGGTTAGGTAGATGGCATAGTCAAAGCCCATGGTCGCAAAGATTTGCAGGGCCTGCGCCCATAGCGCATCGGTGCTGTTGCAGCGTTCCAGACTGTCGATGTCGGTCCAATCCACTGAGATACCCCCTAATGTTAAGGGATAACACCTGCCCTGCGCCATTGCTAGCTTGGCCGAGGTGTTGCGTGCATCTCCTGTCGGTCCTCGGATCTGTTTTGGCAGGCGGTGAATGCGGCGCTGGTGGCCTGCTGTGAGTGGCGGGGCATCCTTTTGTTTTTGCAAGGCTGTGCATCTGGTGTGAGGCCAGCGCGCGGCGGGGTGAAGACAGCAAAGCCTGATGGGCCTGACCGGACGTCGCATTACCGCATGGCGTATGGTCGGGGAGGCGCAGGGAAGGGTCGAATTCTGCGACCCGCACCACTGCCAGGGCCGTGGCAGCGCTTGCCGGGGGGCAAGGCCACGGCCAATTGGCGTCATTCTTCCATTGTTGGCAGTATCCAGGAGGGGGCAGCGGTCCTCTCTTCGCTGTGTGACTTGATTAGAGAGCATATTCAGATCATATTGGCATCACTTTTGATTTGAATAAGAGGGCCAATCTCCTCATGTCACAGATCTGGCAAACGCCTGCCTGGCCGCGATTTGGCTATGATCACGCAGGTATCGAACCGGACCTGGCCCGCGCCGCTGAGGCGGTGGGCGAGGTGACGGGCCTTGTCCACGGGCTGACCCCGCAGGAACAAGAGGATCTGTTGCTGCGCCAGATCGTGCAGGAGGCGATGGCCTCCTTCGGAATCGAAGGCGTGGCACTGGATGCGAGCGAAATCGAAGCCTCGGTTGTGGCCTCGCTGCGCCATCGCGACCGGGCGGCGATCTCGCGGCGCTCGGATGCGGTGGCGGAGCTGATGTTGACGGCGCGCCGGGCGGATCAGCCGTTGGACAGTGCCCGGATCCTGACCTGGCACCGGCTGCTGTTCACCGGCATGGAGGTCGAGGATCTGGGCCGCTGGCGGCGGTTCGAGATGGAGATTGTGCGCTCCGCGACGGCAGGTCCGGGGGATGTGCTCTATAAGGCGCCGCCGCCGGATCGGCTGGAGGCGGAGATGGCGCAGTTCCTTGACTGGGTGAACGCCGATCAGGGGTTGCCGGTGGCGGTGAAGGCGGCGCTGGCGCATCTGTGGTTTGAGTCCATTCACCCGCTGTCAGATGGCAATGGCCGCATTGGCCGCGCCCTGATCGAACATGTGTTTGCCCGCAACCGCGCGTTGCCGTTCTCGCTGTCGCGGCAGGTGGAGCGGGACAAGAAAGCCTATTATGCCGCCCTACAGGCCGGGCGCAAAGAGGGCGCGACTGGCATGATTGACGCCACCGAATTTGTGCTCTGGTTTCTGCGCACGCTGAGGCGGGCGGCGGCCTCGGCCCGCGATGAGGCGGGGTTCATCCTGCGCCGCAATCAGTTCTTTCTGCGCTACGGACCGATGTTGAATGACCGTCAGGCCCATGCGCTGCGTCTGCTGTTTGAGCAGGGACCAGAGCGGCTGGCGGTTGGGTTGAGCGCCAAATCCTATCGCAAGATCACCAAGACCTCTCCGGCCACCGCCACCCGCGATCTGCGCGCACTGGAAGCTGCTGGCGTGGTCACGCGGATGGAGGCCGGCGGGCGCTCCACCGCTTATGCGATCCAGTTCTGACCTCTGGTCAGGTTTATATGTCTGACCTCAGGTCAGGCAGGAGCCGTTGCGGAGGCCCAGGTCATCGCCTCAAATTCTTCGCGAAAGGCGAAGCGCTTCAGGTGGTTGTCGATGATCTGGCGGGCGTGATCCAGCTCTTCGGCAGTGGGGGCGGTGACCTCGGCGCGGAGGTGTTGGTCCTCGGCGGTCAGGGTCGCAGGCCCCATGCCCAGTGCCACGGTGCCTTTGGTATCTTCATGGGTGACGGCAACCTTATGGGCGAAATGTTTGCAGAGCTGTTGCAGGTATTTGGAGGCATTCGGCGTGTCGAAATGGCCTGTATCCGTGAGCATCCGGCTTAATCCTTAGTTTTTCTATCAGATTTGAAGGATAAGGATTCCCCCGCGCGGTGCAAGTCGATTTCCCGGTTGCAGGACATTGCCCATGGTGGATTATCCGGCTGACAAGGCAGCGCTGTGGGATTAGAACGGCGGCGCTATGGTGCAGGCAGATGTCGTGTCAGACATCGGGAAATACGGCGGCGCAGGGCGCGCGTCGGTCCCGGATGATGCGAAGGACAGGCGACCCACATCTCAGGCGAATTTCACTTCATCCTTGAGAGGGACCTTATGTTCCGGGCTTTTGAAAACCTTGTCGACCCTTTTGCGGCGTCACAGATGGCGCCGCCGCACGCGGGTCTTTGGCGGTATCTGATGCAGCAGCTGGTGCCTTATCGCAAATGGCTGCCGCTGATGCTGGTCACCGGCGTGCTGACGGCGCTGATGGAAAGCGGGCTGATCTTCTATGCCGGGCGGCTGGTGGATCTGATGAGCGCGAGCGGCGCCGCTGCATTCTGGGATGACCATGGCACGGAGATGATCCTGGCGCTGGTCTGCGTGCTGCTGCTGCGTCCGACGTTGGTCGGGCTGAACCACCTGCTGCTGGAGCAGACGCTGTCCTCCAACCTGCAGGAACAGGTCCGCTGGCAGGCGCATCGGCATCTTTTGGGGCAGTCGGTTGGCTTCTTTCAGCATGATTTTGCCGGGCGGCTCAGCAATCGGGTGATGCAGATGGGGCCTGCGGTGCAGGACAGCGTCCATATGATGTTTGAGGCGGTGCTCTTTGCGGGGACCTATATGCTGGGCGCGGTGGTGGTGCTGTCGCAGATCGACTGGCGGCTGGCGGTACCGCTGCTGATCTGGGTGGTGATCTACGCAATTTATGTGCGCCATGTTGCCCGCAGTGTTGCGGCAACGGCGGAGAAATGGTCCGACGCGCGCTCCGGGGCGACCGGGCGGATTGTCGATGCCTATGGCAATATCGAAACCGTGAAGCTGTTTGCGCAGGGCGGGCAGGAGCTGGGTTATGCGCTGTCGGCGCTGCGACGGCTGCGGACGCGCTATCAGCGGTTCATGCGGATGATGACCACGCTAGCCTTTGGCAGCATTGCCATCAACGGCGTGTTGATCCTGATCGTGGTGGCTCCGGCGATCTGGCTGTGGACGGTGGGTCAGGTCAGCATTGGAGAGGTGGCCGCCGTTGCGGCGCTGACCATCCGGCTGAACGGCATGAGCGGCTGGATCCTCTGGGTGACGATCCGCCTGTTTGAGAATATGGGCGTCATCCGCGAGGGGCTGCGGTCGCTGGCCACGCCACATGCGATTACCGATGCGGAAGACGCGGCTGCCTTGCATGTGAGCCAGGCAGAGATCCGGGTGGAGGGGCTGCATCACAGCTATGGCAAAGCATCGGAGGATGGCAGCGGAGGTGTGGCGGGGCTTGATCTGACGATCGCGGCCGGACAGCGCATTGGCATTGCCGGGCCGTCCGGTGCGGGCAAGTCGACGCTGGTGTCGCTGTTGTTGCGGTTTGACGATCCCGAACGGGGGCGCATTCTGATCGACGGGCAGCCGATCACTGGCGTGACACAGGACAGCTTGCGGGGGCAGATTGGCGTGGTGACGCAGAACACCGCGCTGGTGCACCGCTCGGTGCGGGCCAATATCCTCTATGGCAATCCCGGCGCCAGCGAGGCGGAGATGGTGATGGCTGCCAAACGCGCCCGCGCCCATGATTTCATTTTGGGGCTGCGTGATCAGGCGGGGCGGACCGGCTATGACGCCCATGTGGGCGAGCGCGGTGTGGCGCTCTCCGGCGGGCAGCGGCAGCGGATTGCGATTGCGCGGGTGGTGCTGAAGAACGCGCCGATCCTGATCCTGGATGAGGCGACCTCGGCGCTGGATAGCGCGGTGGAGGCGGAGATTCAGGACACGCTGATGGATGTCATGCAGGGCAAGACCGTAATCGCCATTGCGCATCGCCTGTCCACGATTGCGCAGATGGACCGGATTATCGTCATGGATCAGGGCCGCATCACCGAAGATGGCAGCCATGCCGCGTTGCTGGCGCTGGGGGGCACCTATGCGATGCTGTGGTCGCGGCAGGCCGGGCGGGGTGACGTCAGTCGGGATGCCTCTGATCTGGACCAGGGATCGAACAGGCCCGGCGCTCTTGTGACCGGTTGAGGGGCACAGACACCGGCGCGGTTTCAGATCCGCGCCGGTGGCGGCAGCGGACGCTAACCCGCCGAGGCGGTTTGGTGTGTAGTGCCGGTTTGACCTGCCGTGGTTGGTTCCGCAGCGGTCAGGGCGCGGATCTCCGCGATGTCATTTTTCAGTGTCTGAAACACCTCATCGCCGAACCATTCCAGTGAGGCCTCGCAGGGGCCGTCTTGCCACATCTCCCGCAGCAGGCTGCGGTAGTCATAGGCCCCTTCCATCAGCGGCACCATCCCGGTCCGACAGCCCGCCGCGCTGTAGACATTCGCGGGGGCAAAGACGGGCAGTCGGGTACGGTCCGAGACGTTTTTCAGGTGGTAATGCGCAATTTTGGGCAACAGGGTCCGGCGTGCCGTCACCGGATCATCACCGCCTTCCCAGACGTGGAGCGCGTCGAAGTTGATGGCCAGCGCATCGTGGTCGGCGGCGTCAATCAGCGCCGTGGTGGCAGCCAGCGTGTCGGCGAGGGTGCCGGGGTGGGTCTCCACCAGCAGGCGCAGGCCGTGATCGGCGGCGATATCGCAGGCGTGGCGCAGGGCGCGGGTGGTCTGGTCGCGGTCCGCCGCCGGGACCGTGGCGCTGGCCTGCATCCCGGCAAAGGTGCGGATCTTGCCCGCGCCCCAGGTTTGCGCCAACGCACATAAGGCGCGGGTTCTGCGGGTCAGCTCCTGCCGGTCCTGCAGGGGCAGGTAGTCGCTGATCATCGGGATCGACAGCCCCTGTGCGGCCATCCACTGCGCGTTATGGATCGCCAGCGGTGACTGATTGCGGGCATGAACGCCCCAAAGCTCAATCCCCTGAAACCCGGTATCCCGCGCCCAGAAGGCAATGTCCTTCAGGTCGATCAGCTGGTGGCGAAAAGAAATGGTGCAGAGCGAAATCTTCATGCCGGCTCCCCTTTGAGCATGGCCCCTGTTTCAGGGCTTCGATTGGGTGAGATGGACGCGGCGACCTGAGTGGTGCGGCACCAGGTCTGAAACTGCGCATGAAGCGCTGTCTTGATTGTAAACTCCAGCCGGTCCAATGCGTCCAGTGCCGCGATCAGATCCGGCAGCTGGGCGCGGTCGCGGGTATGCGCCAGTTTGGCAGCCTGAAAATGCAGCCGACGGAACCCCTCACAAAGGGCTTCGACCTGATCGCAATGGGCGTCGAACACGGCAAAGCTGGTGTCCAACGCGCGCCAGAAGAAGGCAAAGGCGTGTTCATAGGCGTATTTGCGCAGCGACAGCACCGGCAATTCGCGCAGGGCGATCTCCAGCTCCGGCAGTGCCAGCGGCCGCTCGGGGTGGCCATGATAGGTGATGATCCGGCGCAGAGCGTCCGTCAGCGGGTTGGCGTCCGGGCGGAAGGTCGCGTTGAAATAGGCCACGAGGTCCTGAGGTTCGGGCGCGCGGGCGCGTGTGCTGTCGAGGATATAGCCGCCCGCCACGCTGGGTTGCGCCATGGCATTGAGGATGGCGGCACGCGGCAGGTCGCCCCGCCAGCGATAATCCGGATCGTTCATATGCCAGACCTCGGGGCCGGCGGTCGGCTCGATAATGACGAAATGCGGAAACGGGTCCTGATTGTATTTGGTGTCCCGCTCCGGCAGGTGGAACATATCGAGCATCACCACCAGCTGGCGGTCGGTGGCCGGGGTGTGGAGCAGTTTTTCAAAGCGGGTCAGGTTGTCGGATTTCGACAGGGCGGGATCGTGCCACTGGCTGACGCGGATGCCATACAGTTGTTCGACCCAGCGGATATAGTGATCCTGGGTCATCTCGGCGCTGTGATAGGCCAGATGCTGCTGGGCGGTGACAGCAAAATCGCTGTCCCATGTGCCGAAGTAGAAGGGCCGGAAATCCAGTCCCTCATGCCGCCGGATCGCCGCACAGAGACAGCTGACAAAGCAATGTACGGTGATCTCGCTCGGGTCCTGATTGGCGGGGGTTGCCTCTGGTTCGGTGGCAACCGCTGCGGATGGGCTGGCCAGAAGCACATGGATCAGATCGGCGACGGTGACGAAATCCTCCTTGCGGAAATCACGCTCGGGGATCGCCACGCCGTGGTCGGTTTCCAGATGCACCAGCAGGTTGATCAGCACCACGGAGTCGATATGCAGATCATCGTTCAGCACCGCCTCGGGTCCGAATTGTGCCATATGCGGATTGGCCAGCGGCCCGGCAAGGGTCTGCTGCATTGCGTGCAGCACGCTGTCGAAGGTCATGCGGGCACCTGCTGATCGGCTGTGTGATCCGTGCCGGATGCGTATCTTTCGGCGATGTCGCGGCGGCTGATCTTGCCATTGGCCTGACGCGGCAGGGCGGGAAGGCGACGCAGCTGGGCAGGTTTCTGATGATCGGCCAGCAGATCGGCGCATTGGGCGCGCAGCTGCGTCTCGCTGAGGGTGGTGCTGACAAACAGCAGCCCCACCCGCGCGCCGGCCTGCGGGTCGGGCAGGCGAAAGGCGACGGCATCCTCAACCCCCGGCAGGCACATGACCGCGCGTTCGACATCCTGCGGATAGACGTTCAGTCCGGCAACGTTGATCATATCATCCGCACGGGCGGTGAAGACCAGCCCGCCATCGGCGGCGAGATAGCCCAGATCGCCGGTCTCGACCCAGTTGCCCCCGGCGGCATCCGTGGTGGCCGGACCCCCAGTCGTCAGCTGTACGCGGACCGGGCCGGGGGTGTCGAGCGCGCCTGCCTGCAGATCGAGATGTGGCAGCGGGTGGCCGACATCGCAGGGCGCCTGCAGATCCTGATTGATCGCAATACAGCCCACTTCGGAGCAGCCATATTGCTGGAACAGATGCCGGGTGCGGGCGCGGATCAGCTGGAACCATGGATCGGGCAGCACCGTGCCCGAGGTGACGGCGGCGTTCAGTTCCTCGTCACGGGGCAGCAGCTTGGCAAGGGTATGCAGCATCGCAGGCGAGGTATAGAGCACCGGGTTTGACACCTCGCGCAGGCGGCGCAGGACGTACTTCGGGTTCACCGCATCAATGATGACCGGCACATGGCCACGATGTAGCGCCACCAGAACCCCCGGAATCAGCCCGTAGGAATGGGTCACCGGGCAGGCGATCACCGGCGTCATCTTAGCGGCGCTGGCAAAGAAGTCGGCGTAATGGCGGACCTCTGTTGAGATGTTGTCCCAGCTGCGGGTGATCACCTTGGCCGCGCCGGTGGTGCCGGAGCTCATCTGCACCAGAACGCCTGCGCCGGGGCGCGCGCTGGCGGTCTGACCGGGCTGCCGGGGCAGCGGTTGCGGGACAAGATCATCCTCCAGAAACCAGTCGCATCCGGCTTTGGTCGCCATCTGTTTTGCGGCCTCCGCCGGGATATCGGCGTGGATTGGGAAAACGCCGGCCTTGTGGTCCTTCAGGTATAGCAGGGTTGCGAGGCCGAGGCCGGTGTCGCGCATCCGCAGGGCGTAGCGGTGGTGCAGATCATCGCCAAGCGCTTGTTGCAGTCTTGGGTGCAGCGCGGTGGGATCAAGGGGGGTGTCATTCAATACAAACATGGTCAGCTGTCCTTTGCAGTGGCCAGAGGGTTGTCGATCAGATGGCGATAGGCGCCGGTCCGGTCGGGGTCGATTTTGCGGGTGATCAGGCTTTCGGCGTGGATCTGCGGCGCAAAGGGCGCGAGGGCGGCCATGCGCTGTGCCTGCCCGTGATCGGCGGCGTAGCGGTCCAGCCGCGCGCGCAGGCGCTGCCAGAAACGGGATTCAGGCAGGTCGAACTGGCGCTGCATGAGGTCCGACAGATCCGCGAGATTGAAGACAAACAGCGTGTCCATCACCAGCTCGCGCAGCCCATCACCACAGGCCAGCGCGTGGAACCGGTCCAGCGGTGCGGTTGCAAAAACCGGGTCAATCGCGGCCAGATCCGGGCAGAGTTCCGGTCGCGACAGCAACGGCGCCACATATTCCACACCATCGTGAAAATCGCGGGCGATGATGCCGGTGGGCCAGCCATTGTCATGCTGCAGGATGAGGTTTTGGCCATGGGCCTCCAGCCCGATGCCATGGGCCACCATCAGATGCCAGACCGGCAGCACCGCCGTTTCAATCAGCTGCGCCAGCCAGCGGTCGCGGCCATGGGTCGCGATCCAGGGCGCGATCAGGGGCTGGCCGTCTCCCTCGGTCAGGGAGAGCGCATTGAAGGGCATCATCTGATTGTCCGCCAGACCGAGCGAGGCCGGGCTTTGCCGCCAGATCGCCGCCAGATGCCCCTCTAGCGCGGTGCCGCGCCCGGCGATGATCCCGGCGTATTCCGGCAGCAGGGTCAGCGGGTAGTCGTGCTGCAGCAGCGGGTCGGCGGCAATCACCTTGACCAGCCAGTCGGATATGACCGGCGCAACGGCCACGGTTTCGGGGATCAATGTGCGCAGGGACGAGGTGTTGCGCATGGTCATTGCGGTTTTGACATGGGCGCGCTGCGGCTGGTCGGCATTCATCAGGGTGCGGACCGATTGGGTGGCGCTGTAGTGATCGCCGATCTCACCAATCATCACGAGCTGACCGCCGGATTGCCACGCCGGAATCAGCGGATCCTGCGCCAGCTGGTCCCATTGCCAGGGATGGATTGGCAGCAAGGCAAAGCCCCCGGTTCCCAGATCAATGCTCTGATCTGCGGCGATCCCTTGGATGCGGTTCCACTCTTGCTGGCCCAATTCGCGGGACCAGAAATCATCGTCGGGCAGGTTTTGCTGGATCAGATCATGGTGAAACAGCAGCCCGATCAGGCGAAAGCGCTGGCCCGCTTCCGGCCCAAAGCGCAGATGATCGGTATCGCTGAAGCCACTTCGGGCCTTGTAACACGGGTGGTAGGGGTGGCCTTCGTGAAGGGCGCGCTCCATCTGTGCAACGCCCAGCTGGTGCCGCCGGGGCGGGCGGAGGATCTGCTGGTGGTTGAGGTCATCCAGTTCTGCGGTGCGCCGCAGATCGGTGCGCAGGGCGGCCAAGGCAGCCTCCGGGGCGTCAATCGATGAGAGCACATCCTCCAGATCGGCAGGTTGCCAGCCGTGATCGCGCGCGATTTCGATGCTGCCCTGCGTCAGCCGGTAGCGGCTGAAGGCGCCGCAGCGCCCCTGCGCGCGAAACATCGCAGGGCCGAGATGCCAGCACAGCCTGCCGTCCTGCGTGGTGACCCCCTGCGCGCAGCCCTCGCTCAGCAATGCTTCGCAGAGTTGGCGCAACACGCGCTGCATGGCATCGGTCGGGCTGCAGAGCGGCAGGGCGGGTGTCGGGATGGCACAGTCAGGCAAAGGCATCGGCAACCGCCTCCGTGGTTTGGGTTCGCAGAGCAGCAAGCGGGTTGGGCATTTCGAGAAACAGCCCCTCCTGCGTGTCGGTCTGCAATTCATCGAGATCATGCAGGCGGGTCAGCAGATTGGCTTTCGTCGCCAGTCTGGGCGCCTGCAACAGGTCGCTGACCAATGCGCGTGCGGCGCCGGTCAGCTGGGGCATCATCTGCTGCAGGTGGTCGCGCAGCTGGTGCAGAAGGGCCTGTTCCGGCACCAGCCCGTCACAGCCCATACGCCAGATCACCGCAAAGATCTGATTGACCACAAGGTAATAGGTCAGCCGCGCATCGATATGGCTGCGGCTGAACACCAGAGCAGGCACATCGGCGAGGCTCGGCTCCATCCCGCGCAGCTGGGCAAAGGCGTCTTCGGTGATGAAATAGCCCTGATTGTCGCGGTAGAAGCCCTGCCGAGGCAGCCCCTCGGACAGATCCAGCAAGGCGTTCTGCTGATGCGCCTCAAGGGCGATGCCGTGCCGGTCATAGAGCGTCAGAACCGGGGTGAGCATACAGTCGAGATAGGCCGTGAACCAGCGCGCTGCGGTCTGCCTGCGCGGGGTTCGGCTGCGGGTGGCCAGATCGCTGATCTGCGTGGCTAGCAGCGAGGTCCCCCCCGGACGCGGATCCGCAGTGAGGGCCGCCAGCGTAAAGATTCCGTCACCGGCCGCGCCCTGAAACGGGTTGCGGCGAAAAATCACCTCAAACCCACTTTCGCCGCCCTTCGGGTCGGTCACGGTCAGATAGGCGGGGTCGTCGATGATCTGAAACTGCGGCAGGCCGTCCGTGATGTTCAACCGGCGCAGCAGCCGCGCCATCGCGACGCCCTGCTGCAACTCACTGGTGAGGGTGACGCGCAGCGAATTGGTCAGCCGCACAGGAACCGAGAATTTGAGCATCCATGGACAATCGGCGGCAAAGACCGTCCGCAGCGAGGAGCTGGCTGTGAAACGGGGGCCAGCAGGGCCAAGGTTGCGCAGCTGACCGCTGGCGAGCAGCGCTTGCACCGCAGGGGTCAGCAACAGCGCCTGCGCCTGCAGCGGATGCGCCGGAATCAGCTGCTCACCGGGCCGCAGGGAACGGCCATCCAGCAGGTCGTCTATCAGGCCGGGGATTTCGGTCAGGATCTCGCAAACCGGCGCGACCGCGCTGTCTTGGCGGGTGATATCGGCCCGTGCGGCAAAGAGGTGCAGCTGGAATTCACCGGCATACTCAGGGGCATAGGCCACCTGTTGCCAGTCTGTCATGCCATCCCGGCTCTTGGGTGTGGGATGCAGCCAGTGGCCATAGACCAGCGATTGCTCGGCCTGGTGGAACCCGGTGGGATGGGCGGCGGCGGTGTGGTGGAGGGCGGCTTCGATCTCGGCGTTGCTGTTGAAAATGGCGCGCAGAAATGCGGGGAGTTTGGCGGGATCCGTCGCCCCGGCGCGATGGAAACACTCCTGAGCGATCAGGCTGATCACTTGCGTCGGCGGGGCAGGCTGCCAGTAGCGCTCACCGCTGAAGCGCAGCTGAGCGGCGCCGAATTTCAGCGGTCCGGTCATTGAGACATAACGCAGCTGAAGGCGCAGCATTGCAGGGGTATGTGCCATTGCGATGTCGATCTGAGGGCGTGGATCCGTGGAGGATGGCCTGCGGTCTCCGGGCAATGCGGGGCATTCGCGCAGGAAACCGTTGACCAGCGCCTGAAGACTGGCGGCCAGCGCAGTCTGCGCGGCGATGGCGCAGCCGGAGGTATCGGCCTGTGCAGGTGTCGGCGCGGGAATCAGCGCGGTTTGACAGGCGATCATGGGTGTGGCCCCACAGGCCGGGCGGCCCCCGAAAACCGGGTTATCCGGGTGGGTCGGTGTTGAATTTGGTGCATCTCTCACAGCGGTTCCGCAGCCATGCCGGACAGGACCACAGGTTCACCGGCATGGTGATCCCGGCGGGTGACTCCGTCTGGCGATTTGAAATGGGAACTGGCGGAATGCTGGCGGCTAAGCGGCGGGAAGGATCCGACCGCATTGGCATCATGTCATGCGCGTTAATTAGGAAATACCAGCATGATCCAAAAGGCGTTTTATCGCGATAGGTGTATTCTTGCCGAAGCAGGCGCGCCCACAAAAGAGGCACGCCCGCAGGTCAGGGGTCGAAGGCGATCAGGCCGGTGCCTCAGAAGGAGACATTGGCCACGAGCGAGACCGAACGGCCCGGCTCTTTCAGGGTGGGAAAGCCGGGGTAGTCGCCGCCATAGGTGGCGCGGTCGGCGTATTGACGATCAAAGACGTTGTTGATCTCGGCGCGGATCGTCACGTTGTCATAGGCCGCCGGGCGGTATTCGGCAAAGAGGTTCAGAACCTCGTAGCCTTCCAGCTTGGTTGTGGCGTCGGCCTCATTCAGCTGCTGATCGTAGTCGAAGGCCGCATCAATATGGCCACCAACAACCAGGTCCCATTGTGGCAGTTCCTGCTGGACCTCAAGTGCCAGAACCTGACCAATCGGGGCACCGGAATCCAGCACGTAGTAGCTGGAGGTGGCGGCACCGTTGACGCGGGTTTCACTGTCGGTGAAGGTCAGACGGGCAAAGCCGCTGTCCCAGCCATAAGTGGCGCCCAGATTGTAGCCCCGGCTTTCGAAATCATAGCTGGTGACCGTCGGGCCTGCGACATCGCGGGTGTCGTCGATCTTGGTCTGGAAGGCCTCGGCACCGAGGGTCCAGTTGCCGCTTTGCCAGTCGGCACCGACCACCACGTTGCTTGCGCGGCGCGGTTTCAGGGCGGAGTAATCCCAATCGCGGAAGAACAGGAAGTTATCCTCAATCCCGATGCCGCCAAAGACGTTGGAATAGCCGGCCCGCAGCGACAGCGCATCGTTGACGTCATAGACGATGGAGAGATTGCCGCTCAGCCCGGAGCTGTCCTGCTCATAGGGGCGACCGCTTTGGCCAAAATCCTGCCCGGTAAAGGCATTCCAGTCATAGCGCAGACCGGCGGAGACCTTGAGCCGGTCACTGGGTTGCAGGCGGGCCTGCGCAAAGACGCCGATGGTCTGGCTGGTCTCGGAAGGGCGGTTGGTACCCCAGTAGTCGCCGCTGGCGGAGCTTTTCTGGTCCTGAAAATCAATCCCGGCCGTGATGGTGTCGCTTTCCGACAGGTGGAAGCGGTTCTGGAAGGTCGCGGAATAGGTCCGGGTCACACCCACGCTGGTTTCGGTAGTGCCGATGCTGCCGATCTCATTCTCGGAAAACCCGATGGTGGCCGAGGGATCCCAGTTGCCGCCGCCGTTCACATCCTCGTAGCGCAGCGAATAGACGGTGCGCTTGGTGTCGTAGACCGTGTCCAGTGGGTTGAAGGAGGCGGTGCCGAAATTGGCGCGGCGGTTGCGCAGGGCGGTGTCCTGCATCTGCTGGCCGGAGAATTCAAACCGGTGTCCGGCGTCGGTCTCATAGGCCAGTTTCAGCAGGCCGGCTGTCAGATCGCTGCGGGTGCCGCCCACGGTGTTGCCGGCACCATCGGTGTAGTCGTCACCGGTCATGCGCTTGCCGTAGAGCAGGATCTCGAAACCGTTGGATTGCCCTGCCAGCGTCAGCGAGGTGCCGAAGGTATCGCCATTTTCACCGTAGCTGAGGCGTGTTTTGCCGCCAATGGCCTGGCCTTCGGTCAGGATATCCTCGGCATCGATGGTTTCCATCACGACCCGGCCAGCCAGCGCACCGGGGCCTGCATCGGCGGGGGCCACACCGGGGTCAACCCGCACGGATTTCATCAGACCAGGATCAAAGGCATTGGCGCTGGCGTGGTGGAACACGCGGTTGTTCTGGGACACGCCATCCACCTGCACCGCCAGTTTCAGCATGTCGATCCCGTTGACATAGATTTTCTGCGCGACGGGAATGGCGCCGCCAACTGAAACGGAGGCGATGCCTGCAAACAGATCCTTGAGATCGCCCATCGCGGCGCGTTCGATTTCGGCATCTGCGACATAGACGGCGGTTGCGCGGTCTGCGGCGTCGCCGTCGGCATCGCGCTGCTTCACGATGATCGGGTCCAGCGACAGGACGCCGTCGTCCTCTGCGTGGCCTTTGGTTGCGGAAAACACCGTCAGGGCCGTGCTGCACAGCAGACCGGTCAGGAGGATGGATGATTTATGTGCTGTGGTATGTGCCATGGTAACCCGCGTGATAAACTGGAGTTAGCTGGGGTAACCTGGCTGCGCCCGCTTTGGGGCTGTCGGTCTCATAGTGAGCAATGGTCCCCCGTGCAAGCAGGGCGTTAAAATTATTTCCCGCTGTCGCCCCGGACGCAGCGTCACAGGTCACCCGCGATAGGGCGCGGGCGGGAATGGTCTCTGGACTTTTGCCGCCACCCGGCCTAACAAGCGGGCGATTTTGAGCCAGCCTGATTGCCAGCCGTTATCCATCTGACGGGATTGAACACATGGCAAAATGGACGCGATTGCAGCTGGCGGCTGCGCTGATGCTTGGGCTGGCCGGCCCGGCTGCAGCAGATCAGACCACAACAGACACAGACCGCGCCAGGGTGCCTGTCATGACGGCTTTGGGCATGCGGGAGCTGCCTGCGCTGCCGCAGAAAATTGTGGTGCTGGACATCGCCGCCGCCGACACGCTGGCAGCGCTGGAGGTGCCTATCGCGGGGCTGCCGTCACGGCTTTATGTGGATTATCTGAACAAACAGCAGGCCGAGGCGGCCCCAATGGGGACGCTGTTTGAGCCGGATTTCGAGGCGATTGCGGGACTGGCGCCGGACCTGATCGTAGCGGGTGGACGCTCCTCCCGTCAGGTTGAGGCGCTGTCGGAGATCGCGCCCACCATTGATATGACCATCTGGGGCGCGAGCCACGTTGATCTGGCGCTGTCGCGGCTGCGCAGCTATGGCGCGCTGATGGGGCGCCCTGCGGCGGCAGCCGCACTTGAAACCGCGTTTCTGGCAAAGCTTGAGGCGGCGCGGGCTGCTGTTGACGGGCGTGGACGGGCGCTGATCGTGATGACCAACGGGCCGAAGGTGACCACCTATGGCGCTCAGTCCCGCTTTGGCTGGTTGCATGGCGCGCTCAACCTGCCGGAGGCGGTGATCGAGCAGCCCGAGGCCACCTCTGGCGATGAGGCCCAGACCGCAAAGGCGGCAGAGGCCGCAACCCATGGTGAGGCGATTTCATTTGAATATATCGCGCAGGCCAACCCTGACTGGCTGATTGTCATCGATCGGGCCAGCGCCATCGGGCAGGACAATCAGGCCGCCGCCGCCACGCTGGACAATGCGTTGGTGACCGGAACCGAAGCCTGGAAAAAAGGTCAGATCATCTATCTCGACTCCGCTGCGATCTACATTGCAGGCGGTGGCATCCAGTCGATGACAGCCACGCTGGAGCAGATCCGTGCGGGCTTTGCCGTCGGTGGCTGACGCTACGGGATCCGCAATCGGGCCGGGCAGATCCGCACGCGGCGCGATCTGCCTGTGCCTGTTGCTTTTGGTGCTGCTGGCGGGACTGAGCTGCGCAATCGGGGTCAATCAGACCTCACCGCTTGCGCTGTTGCAGGACCCAAAGGCGGCGCAGCTGCTGCTGATCAGCCGCATTCCGCGCACGCTGGCGGTGATCCTGACCGGGGCCACGATGGCGGTTGCCGGGGTGATCATGCAGCTCCTGGTGCGCAACCGCTTTGTCGAACCGGGCACCACCGGCACCAATGAAGCGGCAATGCTGGGGCTGCTGGGCGCAACCTTACTGGCGCCAGCGCTGCCGATCTTTGCCAAGATGTTATGTGCGGCGGTGGCGGCCTTGTTGGGCACACTGGTGTTTCTGGCGCTGGCCCGGCGCATCCCCCCGCAGCAGCCGCTGTTGGTGCCATTGGTGGGTCTGGTCTATGGCGGCATTCTGGCCGCCGCCGCCGGTTTCATCGCGTTTCAGGCCGATCTGCTGCAATATCTCGCGATCTGGATGAGCGGCGAGTTCTCTGGCGTGCTCTCCGGACGGTATGAGCTGTTGTGGCTGGCGGGGGTGCTGGCGGGGCTGGCCTATCTGGTGGCGGGTCAGTTTACCATTGCCGGGCTGGGCGAGATGGCCAGCCGGGGGCTTGGCCTGCGCTACGGGCAGGTGCTCGGCTTTGGCGTGGTGGTGGTGTCGCTGGTGTCGGCGCTGGTGATTGTCACGGTTGGGGTGTTGCCCTTTGTCGGGCTGGTGGTGCCCAATCTGGTGTCGCGGATCATGGGCGACAACCTGCGTGACAGCCTGCCCGTGGTGGCGGCGACAGGGGCGGGGCTGCTGCTGGTCTGTGATATGCTGGGTCGGCTGCTGCGCGCGCCCTACGAGATCCCGGCCGGCACGGTTTTCGGGCTGTTTGGGGCGGCGCTGTTTCTGGTGATGCTGCTGCGACGGCCCGCCCATGGCTGAGGTAACCCTGTTGCGCAGGAGCGGGCGGCGGCTGGTGCCGCTGGACCGCCGGTTGCTGGTACTGGCGGGACTGCTGATTGGTGCGGCTGCCGGTTTCATCAGCTGGGGGTTGCCGTGGTCCGACGGGGTGCCGTCGGCCTATATCCTTCAGCTGCGCGCGACGAAGCTGGCGGGGCTGATCTGCGTCGGCACGGCCATTGGCCTTGCGACGGTGCTGTTTCAAACGCTGAGCAACAACCGGATTCTGACGCCTTCGATCATGGGATTTGATGCGCTGTTTCTGCTGATGCAGTCGGTCATGGTGATGATGTTCGGGCTGGCGACCATGGCCCAGCTGTCGGGGTTTGCGGGGTTTCTGCTGAATGCGGGTGTGATGATGGTGGCCGCGCTGCTGCTGTTCACCGGCCTGCTGCGACGCACCCGCGGTGATATCCAGTTGATGATCCTCGTCGGTGTGGTGATTGCGGTCCTGCTGCGGACCCTGGCGGTGTTTCTGCAACGGCTGATGGATCCTTCGGCCTTTGCTGTGGTGCAGACGCGGATGTTTGCGCAGTTCGGCAGCATCGACCGTGGCGCGCTGCTGGCGGCTGTCGGGGTGACCCTGCTGGCAACGCTCTGGCTGCTGCGGCGCGCGGCGCTGCTGGATGTGGCGGCGCTGGGGCGCGATCAGGCCCGCAGTCTGGGGGTTCGATACGACCGGCTGCACATGCAGCTGCTGTGCATTATTGCCGCGCTGGTCTCGGTCTCGACGGCGCTGGTGGGGCCGATTGCCTTTCTTGGGTTGCTGGTTACCAGCCTCGCGCACAGCCTGATGCAAAGCCATCGGCACGCCCTGCTGCTGCCCGCCTCGGCGCTGATTGCCGCCATTGTTCTGGTCGCCGGACAAACCCTGTTTGAGCGGCTTTTACAGCTCCAGTCCAGCCTTGCGATCGTGATTGAATTCTGCGGTGGCCTGCTGTTCATCCTGCTGCTGCTGAAAGGAAAACTGAGATGATCGATGTGACGGGCCTGTCGTTCACACTGGGTGACAAACCGATCCTGGACACGGTGGATGCCTGCCTTCCCGCAGGTCAGATCACGGCGCTGATCGGACCGAACGGAGCCGGGAAATCGACGCTGCTGAAGCTGATTGCGCAGCAGCTGACGGCCAGCTGGGGGCGGATCTGTCTGTCGGGATGTGATCTGCGCAGCATCACTCCGGAGCAGCTGGCGCGCCGAATGGCGGTGGTCGGGCAGCAGTTGGACGTCGCGAGCCGGGTGCGGGTGCGCGATCTCGTTGGTTTCGGACGCTGGCCGCACAGCCGAGGTCGGCTGCGGGCAGAGGATCAGGCCGCAATTGCCGATGCGCTGGCGCTGTTTGAGCTGGACGATCTGCGCGACCGGTTTCTGGATGAGCTGTCTGGCGGTCAGCGGCAACGGGCCTTTATCGCGATGGCCTATGCGCAGGATACCGACTGGTTGCTGTTGGATGAACCGCTCAACAATCTCGATCTCAACCACGCGCGCAATTTGATGGCGCAGCTGCGGCATCTCGCCGATACACGCGGCAAGAGCATCGTGATCGTGCTGCATGATCTCAACTATGCGATCAGCTGGGCCGATCATGTCGTGGCCCTCGCTGCTGGGCGGGTTGCCTTTGCCGGACCGGTGGCGGAGGTGGCGACAAGCGAAAGCCTCAGCGCGCTCTATCAGACGCCGGTTGCCCTGCGCGAGGTCGAAGGCCGCCCGATCGCCTGCTATCACGGCTGACGTGGCCCGTCTGTCGAAGGTTTTTGCGCGGGATTGACTGCACCGGGGTCGGTGCGGATAGATCCGGGGTAGCAACTGACATGGGATGACGCGCCCGGATGAGACGTATTTACGAACCCCTTGCCTATACCGACCGGCCTATCAGGGCCCGGTATTGGGATCGCTTCCTGCCGGATCCTGCGCCGTGTTATGAACCCCTGCAGGATGAGGTCACGGCAGAATTTGCCGTAATCGGTGGCGGTTATACCGGGCTGTCGGCGGCGCTGACACTGGCGGAGGCGGGGGCCGATGTGGTGCTTCTGGATGCGCAGCGCCCAGGCTGGGGGGCTTCGGGGCGCAATGGCGGGCTGGTGTCGGTTGGCAGTGCGAAGCTGGCAGATGATGCCATCCTGCGCCGCTACGGACAGGCGGATGCGGAACAGTTTTTCGCAGCAGAGCGCGCCGCTGTCGATCTGGTGGAGACTTATGTGGAGCGGTTGGCGCTGGAGGTGGATCGCCACTCGCGCGGGTATACATTTGTGGCGCATCGTCCGGACCGTCTGACGGAGCTGCATGACTATGGGCAGGAGTACACCCGCCGCTACGGGCTGCCTTATGAGTTTATTCCGAAGGAAGAGATGGCCGCGCATGGGCTGAACAGCCCGGAGTTTCATGGCGCCGTCAACTTGCCGGTTGGCTTTGCCCTGAATCCGATGAAATTCGTGCTGGGCTTGACCCGCGCGGTGGAGGCAGCCGGAGTGCGGATGTTCTCCGACACGCCGGTGCAGGCGATCACCCCGGCGGCGGGCGGGTATCTGTTGCAGGGGCCGGCGGGGCAGGTGCGCGCCCGACACCTGCTGATTGCGACCAATGGCTATTCCTCGGATGATCTGCCACAGGCGCTGGCCGGGCGTTATCTGCCGGTGCAGTCCAATATCATGGTAACCCGTCCGCTGAGCGAGGCGGAGATCGCTGATCAGGGCTGGTGGAGTGAGCAGATGGTCTGTGACAGCCGCACACTGCTGCATTATCTGCGCCTGCTGCCGGATCGTCGGCTGTTGCTGGGGCTGCGCGGCTCGGTTCGGATGAGCGAAGAGAATATCGCCGTCACGAAGGCCAGGGCCCGGGCAGATTTTGACCGTATGTTCCCAGCCTGGCGCGCGGTGGAGACGGCGCATTTCTGGTCCGGCCTCATCTGCATGACCCGCAATCTGGTGCCCTTTGCCGGGGCGATACCGGGGATGAAGAACGCCTGGGCCGCGCTTGGCTATCATGGCAGCGGCGTCTGTATGGCGCCTTATGCCGGGGCGTTGATCGCTGATCAGGCGCTGGGGCGCCATCAGCGGCCCCACCCGGGTCTGATGCAGCGCCCCCTGCGCCGGTTTGAGCTGGGCCGGTGGCGACGGCTGTCGCTGCCGCTGGCCTTTGGCTGGTATCATCTGAAGGACCGGATCTGATCCGACGAAGGGCCGCGCGCGGTGATGTCCAGACGCGGCCCCTGTGCTGGCTGGCTTATTCGCCTGCGTCCATCACCTGTTTGATGCCGACCTCACCGCAGCCTTCCTCAATATTCGGGTCGGGCGCGCCGGACAGGCCGATGGCACCAATCAGCGCGCCGTCGTGAAAGATCGGCAGCCCACCGGTGAGCAACAGAATATCGTCTTCCATCTTGCCAAGCTGGCTATACCCCTCGGCCTCCGGCGCCTGGTTCAGGACCGAGGTCGGGATCTTCAGGCTGGCAGAGGTGTAGGCTTTGCGGAAACTGGTGTGGATCGTATTGGCACCGGTGCCGTCGCCGCGCTGGAAATAGACCAGACGGCCCTGATCATTTACAACAGAGACGGAGACCACGGTTTCGGATTTGTCGCATTCGGCGATGGCGGCTTTCGTAATGGCCTCAGCCACGGCCGCGGTCAGAACCGGGCGTTGGGGCAGCTCAACAGCGCTGCTGGCAAGCGGTGACAGTGCAATCGCAATAGAAAGCGAGAGGGCGGTTATTTTCATCGTACTCTATCCTGTGTAGCTGATCGTCAGCAGGCTAATCGGCCCGGCCCTGTTGAGACGACAATCTGGATTGGTATTGCGATGAAAAACCTGACCTCGGACCGATGGCTCGACCAATGTCTGCCACAGACGCAGGCGGCGCTGCTGGCGCAGGGACGGTCCCGGCGGTACGGCAAGGGGGAGGGTATCCATCAGATCGGCGATCCTGCGACGGAGCTGTTTTTCATCCGGTCAGGCGCGGTGCGGTTTGGCGCGGTGAACAAAGAGGGCAAGGCGTTGATCGTGCGGGATCTGACAGCGGGCCACTGGTTTGGCTTTATTGGCTGCTATGGTTCCGGCATACGACCCAATGATGCCTCTGCGCTGACAGATACGGTGCTGGTGCATGTGCCACTCAGTGCGGTGGAGATCGCAGGCAAGGCTGATCCGCTGCTATGGCGTGCGGTCAGCGGTGTTCTGGCAGGCTATGTCGGTCATTTCTACAAGACCTATGAAAACGCGGTCTTTCTGCCGTTGGAACAACGGTTGCGCGTGGCCTTGGCGCAGCTGTGCAAATGGCAGGCCACCACCACGCTGTCGATCAGTCAGAGCGAACTGGCCGCTCTTCTGGGGGTCACCAAAGAGGCCGTAGGTGTCAATCTCAACCTGCTGAAAGCTGACGGTCAGGTGGACCTTGGCTATCGGTCGGTGCGCTGCCTGTGGCTGGAGACCTGAGGCCTGAATCGGAACGCTCCGGTTCAGGCCTGCCCGTTTACATCACCCGGCTGTCCGCCTGCGCGGTTTCGGCGTGACGAAACCGGCGCGGGCGCATGGTTTCGGGGGCCACGCCGCGAAACGCACTGCGGCGGATCACGTCGGGAGAATGGCCATAGGTTTCGCGGATGTGCTGGCTGAGGCTCTGATAGCTGCCAAACCCGGTGGCCACAGCAACCTGGCGCACCGGAATATCGGTCTGGGTCAGCAGCTGATGGGCGCGCTCCACCCGCAGCGCGCGATAGACGCTGAGCGGCGAGCGGTCGAAATGGCGGGTAAACCGGCGCTGCAGGCAGCGGGTGGAGACATTGAGGGTCTCGGCCAAGGCTGCGACAGAGAGGGGTGCCTCAATGTTCTCCTGCATCACCGCAAGGCATTGGGTGATCAGCGTATCGCCTGCGGATTTCTGTTCGAGGTTCAGGGCAACGCGGCTCTTGGTTGGGCGTTTGCCGGTATCAAGGCCAAGGTAATGCGCCATGCCATCGGCGGCCAGCCGTCCGCAATCGGCGGCAACGATATCCAGCAGCATCCGGGGGGTGGCAAAGTTGCAGATCGCCGAATGCACCGTGCCGGAGACAGCGGTTGCGGCGCCTTCCTGATCCTGACGCAGGCTGCACTCCCCGGCTGAGGCAAGGAAATTCGGGTGGATTGCCAGATCGTGATCCTGGCCCCGGGCCAGCGCATCCAGCAGGAACACCGCACCACCAACAAAGGCGCTGCGTTCGGCCAGTCGCATCACCTGATTGACGCGGGCGCGCTCCTTGGCGGACAGCTGCCAGCGGCTGTGAATATCGCCGAGAAAGACCACGAGAGAGCGGGGTCGGGCACCGGCTGGACCACTGGAGAGCATATCCAGACCACAGACACGCACCCGGTATTGCACCCCGTCCAGCAGCTCATTTGCTGCCTCGAACAGATCCAGGATGATCTGGGCGGAGGAACGCGGCGCGCCCTCGGGAAGGACGACATCGATATGGCGCAGGGCGCGGCCTTGGGCAAAGGCAAAATCGGTGTCGCGGTGGTGCGGGGAGTGGATGGTCATCTGTCTGCCTCTCGTACTGTGACGCGGATTGGTCCGGACAGGGGTGCCGCCGATCGAGACCGGCGACACCTCGGGTTTTGGGAGGGAGGCTTATTCAGCCGCCTCTGCGTAGTCCTCCATCGGAGGGCAGGTGCAGATCAGGTTGCGGTCGCCATAGGCGTTGTCGACGCGGTTCACCGCCGGCCAGTATTTATCAACGCCGAGGTTACCCGGAGGGAAGCAGGCCTGCTCGCGCGAGTAGGGGCGATCCCACTCACCGACCAGATCGCGCACGGTGTGTGGTGCGTGCTTCAGCGGGTTGTTTTCGGCATCGATCTTACCGTCGATGATATCCTGCGCTTCCGACCGGATGGACAGCATGGCTTCGCAGAAGCGGTCCAGCTCGTCCTTGGGTTCGGATTCCGTCGGCTCCACCATCAGCGTGCCAGCCACCGGCCAGGACATGGTCGGTGCGTGAAAACCGCTGTCGATCAGGCGCTTGGCCACATCGTCCACGGTCACGCCGCCGTCGTCATTCAGCGGACGGGTGTCCAGAATGCACTCATGCGCCACACGACCGGATTCGGAGGTGTAGAGGATCGGATAGGCATCCTGCAGACGCGCAGCGATATAGTTGGCGTTGAGGATCGCCACCTTGGTCGCCTGAGTCAGACCAGAACCACCCATCAGCAGGATATAAGCCCAGCTGACCGGCAGGATCGAGGGCGAGCCGAACGGCGCTGCCGAGACAGGACCCACGGCGGTGCCGTATTCCGGGTGACCCGGCAGGTGTTCGGTCAGATGCGCCTTGACGCCGATCGGACCCATGCCGGGGCCACCACCACCATGCGGAATGCAGAAGGTCTTGTGCAGGTTCAGGTGGCTGACGTCACCGCCAATATCACCCGGACGGGACACACCCACCATCGCGTTCATGTTGGCGCCATCGATATAGACCTGACCGCCGTGATCATGGGTGATCTGGCAGACCTCCTGAACGGTGGTCTCGAACACGCCATGGGTGGACGGGTAGGTGATCATGCAGCCCGCGAGGTGGTCAGAGTGTTTCTCTGCCTTCTCCCGGAAGTCCGCGACGTCGATGTTGCCGTTGTCGTCCGCTTTGATCGGAACCACTTTCCAGCCCACCATCTGTGCGGAGGCCGGGTTGGTGCCATGGGCAGAGGTCGGGATCAGGCAGACGTTGCGATGCGCCTGGCCACGCGATGCGTGGTAGTTGCGGATCGTCAACAGGCCCGCGTATTCGCCCTGCGCACCGGAGTTCGGCTGCTGGGAAATCGCGTCATAGCCGGTGATCTGGCACAGCTTGTCGTTCAGATCGTCGATCATCTGGTGGTAACCCTGCGCCTGATCTTCAGGAACGAAGGGGTGCAGGTTGCTGAATTCCGGCCAGGTGACCGGGATCATTTCGATGGTCGCGTTCAGCTTCATGGTGCAGGAGCCAAGCGGGATCATCGCACGGTCCAGCGCCAGATCGCGGTCGGCCAGACGGCGCATGTAGCGGGTGATCTCTGCCTCGGCCCGGTTCTTGTGGAAGATCGGGTGGGTGAGATATTCGCTGTCGCGCAGCATGGCTTCGGGCAGACGATACTGCTTGTTGGAGCTGTCGTCCTTGCGCTCGATGCCGAAGGCACCCCAGACGGCCTCGATGGTTTCAGGGCGGGTCTGTTCGTCCAGCGAGATACCGACCTTGGTTTCGCCGACGCGGCGCAGGTTGATGCCCCGCTGAACGGCGGCTTCCATGACGGTTTTCTGCAGGTGGCCAACTTCGACGGTGATGGTGTCGAAGAAGACTTCCGGCTCAACCTTGAACCCGGCCTCTTCCAGACCAGCCGCCAGACGCGCAGTCTTGCGGTGTACAGACTGGGCAATCGCCTTGATGCCATCGGGACCGTGGTAGACAGCATACATCGATGCGATCACCGCCAGCAGCGCCTGTGCGGTACAAACGTTGGAGTTGGCTTTTTCGCGGCGGATGTGCTGTTCGCGGGTCTGCAGCGACAGGCGATAGGCCTTGTTGCCGCGCGCGTCGATGGACACACCAATGATCCGGCCCGGCATGGAGCGTTTCAGCTTGTCCGAGGTCGCCATATAGGCGGCGTGCGGGCCGCCGTAGCCCATGGGAACGCCAAAGCGCTGGGTGGAGCCGATGGCGATATCCGCGCCCATTTCACCGGGGGATTTCAGCAGCGCCAGCGACAGGATGTCCGCAGCCACAACCGCGATGCCCTTGTGTTCGTGCAGGGCAGCGATCTGGTCGCTGAAATCGGTGACGTGGCCATGGGTGCCCGGATACTGGAAGATTGCGCCAAAGACGGCGCCTGCATCCAGCTCGGTCGGTTCGGCAACCACAACGTCGATGCCCAGAGGTTCGGCGCGGGTCTTGATCACAGCAACGGTCTGCGGGTGGCAATTCTTGTCCACGAAGAAGGCTGCGTTATTCGCCTTGGAGCGCGACCCACGATGGGCCATCGCCATGGCTTCGGCAGCGGCGGTGGCTTCGTCGAGCAGCGACGCATTGGCCACCGGCAGGCCGGTCAGATCGCTGACCATGGTCTGGAAGTTCAACAGCGCTTCAAGGCGGCCCTGCGAAATCTCGGGCTGGTAAGGCGTGTAAGCCGTGTACCAGGCGGGGTTTTCCAGAATGTTGCGCAGGATCGGCGCGGGTGTGGTGGTGCCGTGGTAGCCCTGACCGATCAGGGAGGTCAGCACCTTGTTCTTGCCCGCGATCTCTTTCATGTGGAAGAGCGCATCGCGTTCGGTCATCGCCGGACCCCAGTCCAGCGCCTCTTTCTGGCGGATGGCGGGCGGCACGGTGGCGTCGATCAGCTCATCGAGCGTGTTGAAGCCGATCACCTTCAGCATATCGGCCATCTCACGCGGGCTGGGCCCGATGTGGCGGCGATTGGCAAAGTCGTAGGCTTCGTAATCAGTCAGTTTGAAGGCCATGGGAATGTCCTAATTCGTGGTGGTCCCGCCGGACCATACCGGCGGGTAATCAAGGGAGGGGTCGGGCCAGCACAACAGCCAGCCCGGCCCATCAGCAGGATCAGCCGATCAGGGCCTTGTAGCCGTCCAGATCCATCAGATCTTCCAGCTGTGCGCTGTCGGAGAGCTTGATCTTGTAGATCCAGGCGGCCCCTTCGGGGTCTTCGTTCAAGGCGCTGGGGTTGTCGGCCAGATCTTCGTTGACGGCAGTGATCTCGCCATCAAGGGGGGCATAGATTTCCGACGCGGCTTTCACCGATTCAATGACGCCGATCTCGCCGCCTTTTTCGAACTCTTCACCGGTGTCCTGCTGCTCGACAAAGACAACTTCGCCCAGCTGGTCAGCCGCGTGTTTGGTGATGCCGAGCGTGGCGGTGTCGCCCTCGACGGTGATCCATTCGTGATCTTCGGAATAATAGGTGGTCATCTCGGGTACTCCTGGAGCTTAGCGTTTGTAATTCTGGGTGACGAAGGGCAGGGCGACGATTTCTGCGTCATGGGCCTTGCCCCGAATGATCAGTTTGACCTGTTCGCCGGCTTTGCCGTGGGGAGCTGCGACATAGCCCATGGCGACCGGGCCGCCGACGGTGGGGCCAAAGCAGCCGGAGGTGATTTCACCGATGGTGTTGCCTTCGGCGCATTGGATCTCAACGTGCTGACGGGCTGGCGCGCGACCGGAGGGTTTGATCCCGACCAGTTTCTTGGCAGCACCGTCGGCCAGCTCTTTCTGGATGCGGTCGGCACCGGGGAAACCGCCCTCTTCCTTGCGACGTTTCTGGATCGCCCAGGCCAGCGACGCCTCAATCGGGGAGGTCGACTGGTCGATGTCGTTGCCATAGAGGCACAAACCGGCTTCCAGACGCAGGCTGTCACGCGCGCCCAGACCGGCCGGCTCACAATCATCATGGGCCAGGAACAGTTTGGTGATGCGTTCGGCGTCTGCATCGGGGATGGAAATCTCATAGCCGTCTTCGCCGGTGTAACCGAGACGCGACAGGCGGCATTCCACACCGTCGATATCAGCGACGATGGTTTCCATGAATTTCATCTCACGCGCAGCGGGGCAAAGATCGCCCACCACATTTTCGGCTGCGGGGCCCTGAACGGCCACCAGCGCGCGGTCGAAGATCTCGGTCACTTCGACACCGTCGAGGTGTGCCTTCATGTGGGGGATGTCCTGATGGCGCAGAGCCGCGTTCACCACCACGAAATAATGGTCGCCAGCATTGGAGACGATGAGGTCATCCATGATGCCGCCGTCTTCATTGGTGAAGAAACCATAGCGCGCCTTGCCTTCCTTGAGAGTGGCATAGGCCTGCGGGCAGATCGCTTCCAGTTTTTCGCCGACGTTGTCGCCGCGCAGGATCACCTGACCCATGTGGCTGACATCGAACAGCGCAGCTTTCTCGCGGCACTGCTTGTGCTCTCCCATGATGCCCATGGGGTATTGAACCGGCATTTCCCAGCCGGCAAAGTCGACCATCTTGCCGCCGAGGGCGACATGCAGGTCATAGAGCGGAGTACGTTTCGGCGCGTCGGTCATAGCGTCTTGCCCTTGAATTGGAGTGTGAAAGGAACCGGGGCGCGACGCCTGCCGCGCCCCGATGTAGATTGATTTTGGTTATTCTGCCGCGCCTTTGCTCGGCTCTTCGGTCTGCCCGTTGGAGGCAAAGAACTCCTTGGTCACCTTGAAGACAACCGGGCTCAGCAGGGCGAGAGCGATCAGGTTCGGGATCGCCATCATGGCGTTCAGCGTGTCTGCCAGCAGCCAGATAAAGCCCAGATCAGCGGTCGCACCGAAATAGATCGCCACGATCCACAGCACACGGTAACCGATCAGCACCTTGGCCCCCAAGAGGTAGCCGACGCATTTCTCGCCATAGTAGGACCAGCCCAGAATGGTGGTAAAGGCAAAGATCGACAGCGCGATGGCAATCACATAGCCGCCAAAGCCGGGCAGGGAGGTTTCAAACGCCAGCGAGGTCAGCGCAGCACCGCTTTCGCCCGAGGTCCAGGCGCCGGAGGCGATGATGGCCAGACCGGTGATGGAGCAGACGATGATGGTGTCGATGAACGTGCCCAGCATGGCGATCAGACCCTGGTTTACCGGACCTTTGGTCTCAGCTGCGGCATGCGCAATCGGTGCGGAGCCAAGACCGGCTTCGTTCGAGAACACGCCACGGGCCACACCAAAGCGGATCGCAGCCCAGACAGCGGCCCCGGCAAAACCACCTTCAGCAGCGGAAGGGGTGAAAGCATAGGTGAATACCAGACCCAATGCGTTGCCCAGCTGATCGGCGTTGATGATCAGCACCAAGAGACCGATGGTGATGTAGCTGACGGCCATGAAAGGCACCAGCTTACCGGCCACAGCACCAATACGGGTGATGCCGCCAAGGATCACAGCGCCGGTCAGCGCCATCAGCACGATACCGGTGATGGACGGGTTGAAGCCAAAGTTGGTTTCCAGAACCTGCGCCACACCATTGGCCTGTACGCCATTGCCGATGCCGAAGGCCGCGATTGCGCCGAACAGGGCAAAGGCAAAGCCCAGCCAGGCCCATTTCTGGCCAAGACCATTTTTGATGTAATACATCGGGCCGCCGACATAGTTGCCCTGACCGTCCTGCTCGCGGTATTTCACCGCCAGCACGGCCTCAGAATATTTGGTGGCCATGCCCACGAGTGCGGTCATCCACATCCAGAACAGCGCGCCGGGACCGCCGAGGAACACGGCGGTTGCAACACCGGCGATGTTCCCGGTGCCGATGGTGGCGGACAGTGCGGTCATCAGCGCGTTAAACGGGGTGATCTGGCCTTCGCCGTCGCCCGCCTCGCGGCCTTTGAACAGCAGCGCAAAGCCGGTGCCAATGCGCAGGATCGGCATCAGCTTCAGCCCGATCTGCAAGAACAGACCGACGCCGAGAATGAGGACCAGCATCAGCGGGCCCCAGACGATCCCGTTGATATAGCCCACAATTGAATTCAGAACTTCCATATTTTTCCTCCCTTTAGGTGGTATTCTCTGGCCTTAGATTGCCTGCCCCGGCCTTTGCTGCGGTTCGCGACCGGTGACAAGTCATTTTCTGGGTTCCGCCCCTCCTGCCGCGACCGACCAGCCGCGGGGCAGACCCCAAATGCGGGAAATTATGCTGTGCCGTCTCCCCCTGCATTGACGCTGGCGAGCTGCCGGTTCCGGGCCTCTTTCAGCGCTGCAAAATCCTCATCCGCGTGGAAGGATGAGCGGGTCAGAGGCGTCGCCGAGACACCAAGGAACCCTTTGCTTCGGGCCATCCGCTCGATCTGCTCAAACTCCTCAGGGGTGACAAAGCGATCAATCGGATGGTGTTTCGGGGTGGGTTGCAGATATTGGCCCACGGTCAGGAAATCGACGTCGGCTGCGCGCAGATCGTCCATCACCTGACGCAGATCTTCCAGTGTTTCGCCCATGCCGACCATCAGGCCGGATTTGGTGAACACCTGCGGATTGGCGCGTTTGGCATCATCCAGCAGGCGCAGCGAGCTGTAATACCGCGCGCCGGGGCGAACACGGGGGTAGAGGTGCGGCACGGTTTCCAGATTGTGGTTGAACACATCAGGTGCGGCCTCGAACACGATCTCTGCGGCGTTGCCCTTGCCGAGGAAATCCGGGGTCAGCACCTCAATCGTGGTGCCGGGGGTCTGGTGGCGTACGGCGCGGATGGTCTGGGCGATATGCTCGGCACCGCCGTCTTCCAGATCGTCGCGGTCGACGCTGGTGATCACCACATGGCGCAGCGCCAGTTTCTTCACCGCCAGTGCGACGCGGCCGGGTTCAAAGGCATCCAGCGCATCGGGGCGGCCGGTGGAGACATTGCAGAAGGAACAGCCGCGGGTGCAGACCTCGCCCATGATCATCATGGTGGCGTGGCGTTTGGACCAGCATTCGCCGATGTTGGGGCAGGCGGCCTCTTCGCAGACGGTGGTCAGATTGTGATCCCGCATCAGGCGCCGGGTCTCGAAATACTCGGCGCTCTCGATTTTCTTGCGGCGGATCCACTTCGGCTTGCGCGGGATCTCGCTATCGGCCTTCTTCGACTTTTCCGGGTGGCGGAGCCGGGGCATGGGAACGTTCATCTGGGGTACCTCCTCAGGGCGAGAGATCGGGCGCTATCAGGCGTGAATGGCCCGACCCATGGCATCAAGACAGGCTTCCTTCACCGCTTCGGCCATCGCCGGATGCGCGTGGCAGGTGGCCGCCACCTCGGCGACGGTGGCGCCTTTGGTCATCGCCAGCACCAGTTCGGCAATCAGATCACCGCCATGGGCGCCGCAGATATGCGCGCCCAGGATCTTGCCTTCCGGCGTTGCCAGCACTTTGACTGCGCCGTCGGTCTCGCCCTGCGCACGGGCGCGGGAATTGGCCATGAAGATGAATTTGCCGACAATGTAATCAGTGCCCGCGTCTTTCAGAGCCTCTTCGGTCTTGCCAACCGATGCCACCTCGGGATCCGTATAGACGATGCCGGGAACGGTATTGTAATCCACATGCCCCGCCTGACCGGCGAGCATCTCGACACAGGCAACACCGTCTTCTTCGGCCTTATGCGCCAGCATCGGGCCGGGCACACAATCGCCAATCGCATAGATGCCTTCGACAGATGTGGAGAAACGTTCGTCCACCTCGACAAAGCCGCGCGCATTGACCGAGACGCCCAACGCCTCCAGCCCCAGACCACGGATCACCGGGCGGCGCCCGATGGCGATCAGCACCTTATCGGCGACCAGCTGTTCTTCTTTGTCTTTGCCGACGCGGTCCAGCGTCAGGGTCAGGCCCTCGTCGCTGCGGTCGATGAACTTCAGCGCGCGGCCCAGCTGGAACTTCAGCCCCCGTTTGGACAGGGCCCGCTGTGCCAGTTTGGCGATTTCGCCGTCAATGCCCGGCAGAATACGGTCGAGATATTCGACCACGGTGACCTTCGCGCCAAGCCGCGACCAGACCTGGCCCAGCTCCAGCCCGATGACACCGGCACCAACCACCACCAGATGCTTGGGCACCTCTGGCAGGGTCAGCGCGCCGGTGCTGGAGACCACGTCGCCCTCGTCGATTTCCACCCCTGGCAGCGGAGTGGGTTCGGAGCCGGTGGCGATCAGGATATTCTTGGTCTCGTGGATCTCGTCGCCGACCTTCACCTTGCCGACAGCAGGGATGCTGGCCCAGCCTTCGATCAGATCGACGCCGTTCTTCTGGAACAGGAAGGCGATGCCCTTGGTGAGATCGCCGACAATCTTGTCCTTGCGCGCCATCATCGCGTCCAGATCCAGTCGGGCGCCCTCAATGGCGATCCCGTGACCGGCCAAATGCGACAGGCTTTCGTATTTACCGGAGGAGGAGAGCATCGCCTTGGAAGGGATGCAGCCCACATTGAGACAGGTGCCGCCCAGGGTTCCGCGCCCTTCGACACAGGCAACCTTCAGACCCAGCTGAGCCGCGCGAATGGCTGCGACATAGCCACCGGGGCCACCACCAATAACGATCAGGTCATATAGGCTCATAATCTGCCCTCCAGTTTATCTGTCAGGGAACATATGTCCCTAACTCTCCCATGAGTTTCCTTTAAGAAACTTTTCCACCATAAGCAACTATTGGTTTCACATAGAAACTTTGACCTAAGTTTGGGAGGGAGTTAAACATTGGGAAACTCAGGAGATTGCACGCCAATGGAACCCATCAATCCGGAAGACGGTGCCCCCGTGACAGAGGTGGCCGAGGCCCCGGACGGCGATGCGCTGGGGAAAATGATTCGAGATTCGCGAAAAGATAAGGGGCTGACGCTGGAGGAGGCCGCAAAGGCCGCCAATATCGGGCGCTCCACACTGTCGAAGATCGAGAACAACCAAACCCGCCCCAGTTTCGAGATCATTCGCCGCCTGATGCAGACGCTGGATCTGCAGACGCCGCAGCTCTTCGTGCAATCCGCCAAGAGCGATATCTCCGGTCGGCGCGACTACACCCGCAAGGGCCAAGGCGAGCATCAGGAAACCGAGACCTACGACCATGAGCTGCTCTGTACCGAGCTGACAAGCAAACGGATGCTGCCCTATTTCAGTCGGATCAAGGCGCGGGATGTGTCGGAGTTTGAAACATGGATCCGCCACAGCGGCGAGGAATTCATGTTGGTGATCAGTGGTGAACTGATCCTTTATACTGAACATTACCGCCCGCTGCCGATGAAGTCCGGCGATACGGTCTATTATGACAGCGGTATGGGCCATTGCTGCGTATCGACCAGCGAGGAGGACGCGCATGTCCTCTGGGTCTCGCTGGACTGATCCCGGCCTGCTGGCACCAGATCACCCGCCACAAAAACGCCGCCCGCGCATTGGCCAGGCGGCGCTCTGGGTCAGACGGCGGCTGGCTCCGGCTACTCGGCAGCGATGCCAAGCGGGGACACGGCGCCGGGGGCGTCGCCCCGATCAAACCGTGACCAGCTGAGGTCCCCGTCATAGCGCCAAGCCAGCTGCCCGTGCTCATCCATCGCAATCAGATGCAGCCAGCCATTGTCGAACAGCGCGCGCACCTGCGGGTGGCGTTCCAGGATCTGCGTCATGGCCACACGCGGCGCTTCGATCACCACGGTCAGGCGCAGCGGGTCATGTTGCAGTGCTTCGCCATCATGCACCGACTGCCAGGGCAGGCCGGGTTTCAGCGCACCACCATTGCCCTCCAGCACGCCGATACCGCCGACCACATTGTGCAACAGTTTGTTGCCGCCGCCGAACAGGGCCGGGGCCACGCTGGAGCCATAATATTGCAGGCTGATCCAGCTGGCGACCACCACCGGCGCCGTCATGATCAATTCCAGCACGCCAAACCCCTCATCCGCCCGCCAGTCATAGCTGTGCAGGAAGGACTGGCCGTCCAGCGCAGTGCCGTCGGTCCGGCTGCGTGGCGCCGCAACAAAGGCCCGGCACCCCGCCAGCCCCCATTCGGGGCGCAGCTCGGCCCAATCAGACGAGCGCCGCAGAATATCCTTGCCCGATTGCGCCCGTGGCAGCCGTGCCGCCCGTTCACTGCGCGCCAATGCGCCAGCAGCCTTGACCCAGCAGCGGATGCGGGCCAGCTCACGCGTGAGACGCACTGCGGACCCATCGGGCAAATCCTGTTCGAACAGGGTCACCTGATCGGTGGTGGTGTGGTGCAACGCAGGCAGGAATACCGTGTCTGTAGGGATCTTGATCCCCTGATCCGACAAGGCGGCGCGCACAGATGGATCGTTTAGCAATCCCGCCAGCAACCGCGCATTCACATCGCCCGCATAACCTCCGCAAGCGCCGCACTGCAGGGCGCTGGCATGGGGGTTGTTGGTCACATCCGCGCCATGACCCGCCAGCAGAACCACAGCGGCAAAGTTGTCGGTCAGCGACATCGCTGACAGGATCGTTTTTGCCATCACGACGCGGCTGTCCAGATCCACCGACGCGTCCAGTTGCGGCGCCGGATCGGTAGCGGTGCGACCGCTGACACCAAAGGCATCGCGCAGCAGCTTGCCCGCATAAACCGGCCCCGTCGCCTCAACAAAGGCAAAGGAAGACACCGCCGCCAGCTTGAACCGACCCCAGGCGCGTCTGGCCCGCGCCGCATAGCGCCGCGCCAGATCTAGGTTGTCCGCCTCAACCGCCGATGAGGTGACGCCGGGTTTTAACAGGACCGGCCCACGGGCCTCACACACATCGGATCCAGCCGCTGAGTGCGCCGCCGCAAGGCCAAAGAACCCGGCAAACCCGATGGTCTCGACGCCGCTATCCTGCGCCTCCAGCGCGCGGCGGAACACTTCGGACCGCACATCAATGCAAAAGGCCGCTTGCACCGCGGGCCGCGCATTGGTGTCGTTGTCCTGCGCGGCATCCTGCGGGCTGCGCGTTGCCAATGTGTTGGCCAATTGCCGCTGCTGTGCCCGGTCGCCAGCCTCTTGCAGGATCGCATCCATCACCTGATCGCGGGTTGGCGTCACCGGGGTTTCATGGCTGGTGATCACCGCGTCCCAACGGGCAGTGATCTGATCGCGGTACTGATGGAACAATGCCTCGTCAAACACCATGCGGATCGCCAACAGCTCAACCGTGGTGGTGTCGCTGCCGCCCTCCAGCTCGGCCTGCCACGACAGGTAGCGGCCATATTGCGCCCAGCCCTGAAGGGTGATCAGCCAGCGATGAAATGCGGTTTCGGCCGCGTCAAAACTGATACCCAGCGTTTCGGAGGCGCGACCAATCGCGCGCCAATGTGACCGGTTGGTGGCGGCAACAAACCCGCCAAACCCCACAAGCCCGTGAATCTCTGGTGTCAGGTCGCGGGTGGCAAACTGCCGCCACGCGGCATAGGCACCTCCGGTCCGGTCGGGCTGCCACAGTGCCTGCCCCTGATCGAAATGACTGGCGGCAAAGGCACCGATCCGATCCTCAATAAGGCCGGGCCAGTCGATGCCGGAAATATCTGCGGCCAGTTCCGCCACGGTTGGCACCGCGCTGAGTTCTGTAGCGCCCGCATCCGGGGCCTTTGATGTCAGGACAGCGATCAGATCCTGCAAGGTGACCGCCTCGGCAGGGCCATGTACAGCAGTCGCGAGGGCCGCGCGCAGCTCATCGTCGCGCAGTGCGCCGCTATGATATTGCGCGGCCCAATGGCTGCGCTGCGGGGTGATGCGCTGGCCCGCCACCCGTGCCAGACGCGCCGAGGCCCTGGCCAGCGGTTCGTCGCTTTGGCCCAGAAAGGGATTCACGGCCACACTTGCGGTCAACGGAAACAGCGGCGGGATCTGGCGACTGGCGGTATTGGCCTTGGTAACCAGTTCCAGCAGGGCGGCGGGATAGGTTTCGTGTTTCATCAACATAAGGTCAGTCTCCCGGTTTCAGGCCGTTGTGCGCTTGGACCAGCCGTCCAGCAGCCGGTCAAAGATTGCGTTTGCATAAAGCCCGTTGGACAGGTGAACCCGCAGCCCCGCAGCCGCCGGATGCATCGCCCAGAGCGGGAAGGTCGCCTGCGCCACAGCCACCGCGCCAAAGCTGACCAGCGCCAGCAGGATCAGCGCCCATTCCAGCGGACCGGGGGCAGGGGTGGCGGGCAGGGTGCCTGCGGTCAGTTTCAGCGCCGCCAGTTGCAGCAGGAAATAACTGACAGAGGTGGCCGCCGCATAGATCACCGTGCGCCGGGTCAGCGCACCGGGGGCGGCATCGGCCAGCCCCTGAGCCAGAATATAGGCCACGCCAAAAATCAGGATCACCCCCAGCGCAATCGCCTGCACCGATTTGCCGTCAAAGCCAAAGACCGCCCCAACCAGTGCATAAATCACGATACCGATGCCAAAGGCCTGCATCACATTGCGTCCGCTCGGCACTGCGACGGGACCGGGGCGCCGGATCGCGGCAACATTGGCCACCGCCTCACCCGCGCTGAGAAACGCGTGCGCCTTGTAGAGCGAATGCGCCACGATATGCAGCAGCGCCAGCGGGAACAGCGCCAGACCACATTGCATGATCATAAACGCCATCTGCGCGATGGTGGACCAGGCAAGCGAGGTCTTCACGGCCGGCTGCGTCAGCATCACCAACCCGCCAAACAGCGCAGTGAACCCACCCAGCATCACCAGCACCGCCATCACCGCAGGCGCGGCCAGCATCACATCGGCAAAGCGGATCAGCAGGAAACCCCCGGCGTTGATCACGCCCGCATGCAGCAATGCGGACACCGGCGTCGGGGCCTCCATCACCTCGGTCAGCCAACCATGGGTCGGAAACTGCGCTGAGGCCAGAACCGCCGCCAGCGCGATCAGCACTGCGGCAGCACCGGTGAGCAGATCCGGCGCAGCGGTGGCCAGAATGGTGGCAATATCGCTGGTCCCATAGGCCATGATCAGCAAGAGCGCGGCGACGGCCAGAGACAGCTCGCTGGCCCGCGCCACCAAGGCCTTCTTGCGGGCCGCGCGGCGCGCTGTGGTCCGGTCACGGTAAAACAGCAGCAGCTGATGCAGACACAGGCTGGTGGCAGTCCAGGCCAGCACCAGCTGCACCAGATTACCCGACATCACCAAGAGTAGAACCGCCGCCAAAGTGGCCGCCATCCAGCCGGTAAAGGCCCCCTGCCGCGCCTCGCCATCCATATAAGTGGCGCTGTAACGCAGCACGATCCAGCCGATGAAACTGACCAGACAAAGCATCACAACGCTGACCACATCCAGCCGCACCGACAGGCCAACTCCAAAAAGGCCAAGCAAAGGCGAGCTGCCCGGACCGGTCATCATCAGCAAAACCGCAGACATCACCGAAACAGCAAAAGCGCCAAGCCCTGCATATTCCGCCAGACGTGGCAATGCAGCAGGGCGCCGACCGGGGCTGCGGCGGGCACGGAACGCCACCGCCAGCAGCAGGGCCGGGGCCAGAAGCGGCAGAAACAAATACAGCATAAGAGGCTCTCCCAATCACAGTGCAGCAAGCGACGCTGCGTCAGCGAAAGAGGTAACGCCGGGCGCATATTAATAAAAATTCATTGTTCCGTTCTTTTCGTTCTATTAAAACGAATGAATGCCTTTGAACTATCATCACCTGCGCTATTTCTGGGCTGTGGCCCATGATGGCAATCTGACCCGCACCGCCCAGCGGCTGAACCTGTCGCAATCGGCGCTGTCTGTGCAGATCAAGCAGCTGGAAGAACGGCTGGGGCACCCGCTGTTTGACCGGCGCGGGCGACAATTGCATCTGACCGAAGCCGGACGGATCGCGCTGGATCATGCGGATGCGATCTTTGCCACCGGGCAGGAGCTGATCGCCACGCTTGAGGACACTGGCCGCAGCCGCCAGGCCCTGCGCGTCGGCGCGCTGGCGACCCTGTCGCGGAACTTTCAGATCGGATTTCTGCGGCCAATGCTGGCGCGCAGTGATGTTGAGGTGATCCTCCGATCCGGCAGCCCGACCGAGCTGCTGGAAGGGCTGGCGACGCTGAACCTTGATCTGGTGCTGATGAACCGCGAACCCCCCAATGACAGCCTGACACCTTATGAAACCCATCAGATCGCGGATCAGGCGGTCAGCATCGTCGGCACCCCGGACCGACTGAACCCGGGCCTGCCCATCCGGGAGCTGCTGACCACCCAGCCTTTTGTGCTGCCGACCACCGACAATACGGTGCGCACCGCCTTTGATGCCATGGCCAGTCGCCTGTCGGTGGTGCCGCAGGTAGCGGCGGAGGTCGACGACATGGCGATGATGCGTCTGCTGGCCCGCGAAGACATAGGCCTGGCGCTGGTGGCCCCCATCGTGGTGCAGGATGAGTTGTCTTCCGGGCGGTTGCTGGAGGCAGAAGATCACCCCCGCATCCGCGAGACCTTTTATGCGATCACCCTGAGACGCCGTTTCCCGAACCCGCTGGTCCAGGAGTTACTGGCCGTCGACACATCCGTTCTGGATGAATGATGCCGCCGACCTGACCATCAAGATCGCGGACGATCCTGGCCCCGCCCTCAGCGCATCAAAGCTTGGGCGGCCTGCGGGGGCAGTGGGGCAGGGCGGGGGCAGCTGGTGGTGGTCGCGACCCAGGCGCGGGTCTCGCCTGCCTTCAGAATGGCCATCATCACATCAACGGTATGGGCCGCCAGCTCGATGCCGCAACGATGGGGCCGGTTCTGACTGATGGCGGCAACCATATCCGCAAGACCCGCAGCGCGGTAATTGGCCTGACGGCGCCCGTCGGGCCGCGTTTCGTTCAGCTGACCAAAGGGATGATCATCCGGTGCCAAGGGGGTCAAATCACCGTCCCCTTCGCTCATCCTGACCACGCCGCCGAAATAATTGGGGTCGGGCAGCTGCAGGGTGCCCTTGGTCCCGTAGAGTTCCATATTGGGGTGGCTGCTGGTCCAGACATCCCAGCTGGCCCCCAGGGTGATGATCGCGCCGGTGTCGAATTCCAGCAGCGCATGGATATTGGTGGGCGTGTCAACCGGGATCTCTTCACCGTGGCGCGGCCCATTGCCGATGGTGCGGGTGGGGAAACTGGCCGCCGTCATCGCCGCCACCGATCTGACCGGCCCCAGCAGCTGAATGAGATTGGCAATATAATAGGGCCCGAGGTCCAGAACCGGCCCGCCCCCCGGCTGAAAAAAGAAATCAGGGTTCGGATGCCAATGCTCCATCCCGCGTGACATGACATGGCAGGTGCCGCCGATCACCTGGCCGACCCGGCCCTCATCAATCATGGCGCGGGCCAGTTGATGGGCGCCGCCCAGAAATGTATCGGGCGCGGATCCCACACGCAGGCCGCGCTGCCCGGCCAGATCCCGCAGGGCAATGGCCTGGTCCAGCGTCAGCGCCAGTGGCTTTTCCGAATAGGCGTGTTTGCCCGCCTCCAGAATACGGCGGGTCAGCGGATAATGCGCCTCCGGAATAGTGAGATTGACCACCACCGCGACATCCTCAGCCGCCAAAAGACCCTCAACGGTTTCGGCACGCAGCCCGTGTTCCGCCGCCCGCGCCTGTGCCGCTTCGGGGTTGATATCGGCCACCGCGCGAAGCTTCATCCCGCTGAAAAGGGGGATCATTTTCAGATAGGTGAGGGAGATATTTCCGCATCCGATGATGCCAATGCCCAGCTCTGTCATGATATCCTCTCAGAACGCCTGTACCGTCGCCAGCGACCGACGGGCGCACCGGCGATGATCACTGGGGTTGTCATGTTCAATCACGTAACGGCGCACACCCGCCTTTTGCAGGGCGGCGTGAACCGGGGCCCATGTGACCATGCCGTGACCCACATCGGCCCAGCCGTCCTCATCCGTGCAGGCGCCGGCCGGAGCGACGTCCTTGATATGGGCGGCGTGGATCTGACCTGCGAAACGCTCCACCATAGCGACCGGGTCGTGACCCGCGCGGGCCGTCCAGCCCAGATCCAGCTCCAGTTTCAGCTCGGGCGAGGCCCCGGCAATGATATCCAGCGGCATCACCCCGTCGCCCAGATCGATCAGCTCAAAATCATGGTTGTGCCAGCCAAAGACAAATCCCGCCTCCTGCAAAGGCCGCCCAGCGGCCACCAGTCGGGCGGCAAACGCCTGCCAGCCGGCAGGATCCACAGGCCGATCCGGGGCCTGCAGCATCGGCGCGAAAATCGCCTCGGCGCCGACTGCGCGACCAAGATCAATGGCCGCCTGTGGATCCCGTTCCAGATCGCCCAGCCCGTAGTGCAGCGTCGGCATGCTCAGCCCAGCTGCGCGCAGATCCTCCGCAAGGGAGGGCGCCTGCGCAAACAGCGCGCCGTAGCCCTCAACATGTTTATAGCCAGCCTCCGCCAGCATGGAGAGCGTTTCAGCCAGCGGCCAATTGCGCGAGCCATAGAGTTGATAGGAAATTGCCGTCATGATGGATCCTTCTGGCGCTGTCACAGGCGCGCTTCGGTGTTGGGGTCAAAGAGAGAGGCACGGGCCGTGTCAAAGCCGATGCGCAGCCGGTCGCCTGCCGAAACCCGGCTGGCCCCATCCATGCGCAGGCGCAAATTCTGCGCGCCATGGGTGGCATAGACCAGCGTGTCCGACCCCAGCCCCTCGACCAGATCCACCAAGACCTCGGCAGTGGCATCAGCGCGGGTGATCTGCTCTCCGGTCAGGATATGTTCCGGACGGATGCCAATCACGGCGGCGCCGTGGTGCGGCCCGTTCCGGTAGTCGTATCGCTGCATGGGCAGGGCCAGAGATCCGGCATGGAAGACGCCATCGATCAGCACCCCCTCGATCAGGTTCATTGCCGGACTGCCAATAAAGCCAGCCACATAGAGGTTCTGGGGCCGGTTGTAGATTTCATCCGGGCTGCTCAACTGCATGATCCGGCCGCCCTTCATAATGGCGATGCGGTCGGCCAGCGTCATCGCCTCGACCTGATCATGGGTGACGTAGATCATGGTATTGGCCAGCTGCTGATGCAGCCGTTTCAGCTCCACCCGCAGATCGGCGCGCAGCTTGGCATCCAGATTGGACAGCGGCTCATCGAACAGGAAAACATCCACATCGCGCACCAGCGCCCGCCCGATGGCGACGCGCTGGCGTTGCCCGCCCGACAGCGCGGCGGGCTTACGTTTCAACAGCGGCTCAATCTGCAAGACCTCGGCGGCGCGGGCCACGCGTTTGGCGATCTCCGGTTTGGGCAGGCGGGCGTTTTTCAGACCAAAGGAGAGGTTCCCCTCAACCGTCATCTGCGGATAAAGCGCGTAGGATTGGAACACCATGCCGATGCCGCGCTCCGACGGTTCCGCCCAGGTAACATTCTGGCCCTGAATAAAAATCTGCCCGTCGCTGATATCCAGCAGGCCCGCAATACAGTTCAGCAAGGTGGACTTGCCGCAGCCGGATGAGCCGAGCAGCACAAGGAATTCACCCTGCTCGATATCAAGATTCAGCTGATGCAGAACCTGCAACTCGCCGAAATGGAGGTCGAGGTCGCGGATCTCAACGGAGTGGGTCATAAGTGTCATGAGAGATCAGCCTTTCACGGCGCCAGCAACGATGCCGCGCACAAACAGTTTGCCAGAGACGAGGTAGATCACCAGCGGCACCAACCCGGTCAGCAGGGTTGCAGCCATGTTGACGTTATATTCCTTCACCCCCTGGACGGAGTTGACGATATTGTTGAGCTGCACGGTCATCGGATAGGTTTCGGGCTTGGTGTAGATCACGCCAAACAGGAAATCGTTCCAGATTCCAGTGACTTGCAGGATCATGGCCACGACGAAGATCGGGATCGACATTGGCACCATGACGCGCAGATAGATGCCCCAGAACCCGGCGCCATCCACCCGCGCCGCCTTGAACAGCTCCTCCGGCAGGGAGGAAAAATAGTTGCGGAACAGCAGCGTCAGGATTGGCATGCCAAAGATCGAATGCACCAGCACCAGCCCCCATAGCGATCCCATCAGCTTCAGCTCGCGCAGGATGATCACAATCGGGTAAAGCATGGTCTGATAGGGGATGAAGGCGCCAATGATCAGGATGGTGAAAAACGTCTCCGATCCTTTGAACCGCCAGTTCGCGAGGGCGTAACCGTTGACGCTTGCAATGGCGATGGAGAGAGCCACCGACGGCACCAGGATCTTGATCGAATTGCCAAACCCCCGGCTCAGCCCATCGCAGTTGATGCCGGTGCAGGCCTCTGACCACGCCTTGATCCAGGGCTGAAATGTGATCTCGACCGGCGGGGAGAAGATATTGCCCAACCGGATTTCCGGCATCCCCTTGAGCGAGGTAACGACCATCACATAGAGCGGCAGCAGATAGTAGAGCGCGATCAGCAGCAGCGTTCCGTAAAGCATGACATTTCGCCGCGACACTCTCGTCTTTGGCTTGGCGCCGCGCGGGCCGTCCAAAATACGAACCGGGCTACCTTTCGGGGTCTGTGGGGTCAAATCAACCACGTTTCTTTCCTCCGAATTCGAGATAGGCCCAAGGCACAAGGATGATGATCACCGACAGCAGCATCATGGTGGAGGCGGCAAAACCCTGGCCCAGGTTCTGGGCCTCAAACATGTAGTTGATCACATATTTTGCAGGCACCTCGGATGATATGCCGGGGCCACCATTGGTCTGGGCCACCACCAGATCGTAAAGCTTGATAATGCCGCTGGCGATGATCACCAGCGCGGTGACAAACACTGGACGCATCATCGGGATAATCACGCGGACATAGGTTTTGGTGACGCCGATGCCATCGACGCGGGCGGCTTTCCAGATGTCCTCATCAATGCCGCGCAGCCCGGCCAACATGATCACCATGACAAAACCGCTACCCTGCCACAGCCCGGCGATCAGCACGCCGAAAATGACCGTTTCAGGGTTGTTCAGCGGGTCAAAGGCAAAGCTCTCCCAACCCCAGCTGCGCACCACATTCTGAATGCCGAAATCTGGGTTCAGGATCCATTGCCAGGCCAGACCAGTCACCACAAAGGACAGCGCAAACGGATAGAGGAAAATGGTGCGAAACGCGCCCTCAAAGCGGATTTTGCGATCCAGAAGCGCCGCCAGTGTGAAGCCGATCGCCATCGTCAGCATCAGCGAGCAGAGGCCATAGATCAGCAGGTTCTCGACTGAGATCAGCCAGCGATTGCTGGACCAGAGTCGCTCATATTGATCAAAGCCGACGAATTTCCACTTCGGCAGCAGCCGCGATTTGGTGAAGGAATGCGCAACGGTCCAGGCGGTACCCCCCATGAACACCACCAGCGCGGTGAGGATCATCGGCACGGAGGCGATTTTTGCGTTGAGATTGCGCAAGGCGCGCGGCGGGCGGGGCCGGGCCGCGGGGCTGTGCCCGCAGCGGCCGGTTGGAGGGGCTGGTGTCATGATATGTCTCGTTCTGGATCAGCGTACCGATCAGGGGCAGACGGCAACCGGGGCACAGATCGCAGCGTGCCCCGGTTGACGTGCGGCTCAGTCAGCGTCCGCGATAATCTCGGCATAGCGCGCCTGCGCATCTGCCGCCGCCATATCGGAGGCCCAGAATTCCGCCATCAGATCCTGAATCTGCGCCTGGGTATCGGCTGAAAACGCCTGATCCATGCTGGGCAGCACATTGCCATCCGCCAGGATCGCGAGACCCTTTTTCATGCAGTCATTGGCTGCCGAAAGATCGACATCCCCGCGCACCGGCAGGGAGCCCTTGGTCAGGTTGAAAGCGACCTGAACCTCCTTGGAGATCAGCACCGACGCCATATCCATCTGCCCCTGTCTGACCTCGGCATCATCAATCACCGGGAAGTAGAAGGCATCACCGCTGGTATCGATGATCTGGTTCAGCCCCATACCGGGCAGGCAGGTGTAATCCTGTCCGGCCACCTGTTCAGCGAGGGTGAATTCCCCCTGCGCCCAATCGCCCATGATCTGCCCACCGGCCTTGCCAGTGATGACCATATTGGTGGCCAGATTCCAGTCCTGCACATTGCTGTTGCGCGCCAGCTCACGGGCGTCGACCACCGCGTCGAAGACCTTGGCATATTGCGGCCCGGCGGCAACCCCGGCATCCCGCTCCAGCGACACTTTGCGCCAGCTGTCCTGATCAACCAGCCCGACGGTCAGCGCGCCAAAGGCGATCCGCTGCTGCCAACCCTGCTGCCCCATCGCCAAGGGCACGATACCGGCCTCGGCCAGCTTTGGCGCGGCGGCGACAAATTCATACCAATCCTGCGGCACGCTCATCCCTGCCTTGTCAAAGGCCTCATGGCTGAGCCAGAGCCACTGCGTGGAATGGATATTGACCGGCACGCAGTAGATGCGACCCTCGTAGGTGCAGCTGTCCAGCAGCGACGGCGGGTTGACGATATCGCGCCAGCCTTCCTTCTCCGCCAGCTCGGTGAGATCGGTCATCAGCCCCGCCTCGATCAGCTCCTCGGCCTGGCGACCATGGGTGAGCTGCGTCGCGGCCATTGGATCACCGCCCAGAATACGGCTGATGATGATCGGACGCGCAGTGGTGCCGGATCCGGCAATTGCGCCATCAACCCAGTTATGCGCCGTCTGGCCATTGACCGCATCGGCAAATTTCGTGACCGCCGCAGCCTCGCCGCCCGAGGTCCACCAATGGGTAACCTCCAGATCGGCAGACTGGGCAATGGTGGCGCTAACACTGAGTGCTGTCGTCATCAGTATGGATGTTAATTTCACGATTTATCCTCCCTGACTAAATCGTTATAGGTCGACTTATAACGATTTAGATTGACCTCGCAAGATGTTTTCTGCAACACGGAGATCAGGACGTGGGGTCGTGGATCTGATAGAGGTCCCAAACCCCGATGTGAGGAAGGCGAGGCACCGATGCCCAAATCAAATCCCCCAAGTGACGGCCTGCCCCGCGATGGCAAGAAGCCGACGCTCAAAACCATCGCCAAGGCCAGCGGCATGGCTGTGCCCACGGTCTCGCGGGCGCTTTCCGATGCGCCCGATATCAGCGAGGCGACCAAGAAGAAGGTACGCGAAATCGCCGATGCGCTCGGCTATGTGCCAAACCGCGCTGGCGTGCGGCTGCGCACCGGGCGCACCAATGTCATCAGTCTGGTGATGTCCGCAGAACGCGAAATGATGACCCAGACGGCGCGGTTGCTGACCTCGCTGGGGCTGGCGCTGCGCGAAACCCATTATCACCTCAATGTCTCGCCGGTGTTTCCAGACGACGATCCGCTGCGCGCGGTGCGCTACATCGTCGAGAACCAGACCGCAGATTGCGTGATTTTCAATCAGGTCGAACCAGAGGATAAGCGCGCGGAATATCTGATTGAGCGGAATTTCCCCTTTGCCACCCATGGGCGCACCAAATGGGCCGATCAGCACCCATATTACGACTTCGACAATTTCGCCTTTTCCGAATTGTCCCTCGCCGAACTGGCCGCGCGGGGCCGCAAGAATATCGTACTGCTGGCGCCGCCTCTGGCCCAGAACTATGCCAATGACATGGTGAACGGCGCCCGCCACGCCGCCAAGGCGCTGGGGATCCAGCTGCACGTGGCCCGTCAGGTCCAGAGCAACGGCCTATATAAGGATCTGCGCAACTGGGCAGCCGAGAAACACCGCGAGGATCCGACAATCGACGGCTTCCTCTGCGCCTCCACCAACGCCACCATGTCGGTGGTTGCCGGCATGGAAAGCTGCGGCTGCACCGTCGGGCAGGAATTCGACGTCGTCGCCAAGGAGGGGCTGCATATGCTGAAATTCGTGCGCCCAGAGATCATTGTCGTTCAGGAAGATATCGAGGCCACCGGCGTCTTCCTCGCCAAGGCGGCACTCCAGGCGATCAAATCGCCGGACCTGCCGCCGCAGCAGTTTCTGGAAGTACCAACCGAATTTGTCACCTGGGAATGACCCAGGTCTGAGGGAGAGCAGACGTGAAGACGCAGATCAAAGGCCCGGCGCTGTTCCTGGCGCAATTCGCCGGGGATGAGGCGCCGTTCAATTCACTGGACACGATCACCAAATGGGCCGCTGGCCTTGGCTATCGGGGGGTGCAGATCCCGACATTCGACAGCCGTCTCTTTGATCTGGAGCGCGCCGCCGAAAGCCAGACCTACTGCGACGAGGTAAAGGGCATCTGCGCCGATGCGGGCGTTGCGATCACCGAACTGTCGACCCATCTTCAGGGGCAGCTGGTCGCGGTGAACCCGGCCTATGATCTCGCGCTGGATGCTTTTGCGCCGGAGCAGTGTCGCGGCAACCCTGTCAAGCGGCAAGCCTGGGCGGTGGATCAGATGCACAAGGCCGCCCTCGCCAGCCAGCGGCTGGGCCTGTCGCATACGGTCAGCTTTACCGGCTCGCTCGCCTTTCCCTATCTCTACCCCTGGCCACAGCGCCCGGAGGGGCTGATTGAGGAAACCTTCACCGAGCTGGGCAGGCGCTGGACGCCGATCCTCAATCATTATGCTGACTGCGGGCAGGATATCGGATTTGAACTCCACCCCGGCGAGGATGTCTTTGACGGGGCGACGTTTGAGATGTTTGTGGAGGCCTGCGGCGGCCATGCGGCGGCGATGATCAACTATGATCCCAGCCATTTCCTGCTGCAGCAGCTGGATTACCTCGCCTTCATCGACCTCTACCATGATCGGATCAATGCCTTTCATGTGAAGGACGCGGAGTTCAATCCCGACGGGCGGCAGGGGGTCTACTCAGGCTATCAGAACTGGACCAACCGTGCCGGCCGGTTCCGGTCTCTGGGCGACGGGCAGGTTGATTTTTCAGCGATTTTTTCCAAGCTGACCCAATATGGCTATGACAGCTGGGCGGTGCTGGAATGGGAATGCTGCCTCAAATCGCCCGCACAGGGCGCCGCCGAGGGCGCGCCGTTCATCAAACGCCACCTGATCGAGGTCACCGACAAGGCCTTTGACGATTTTGCCGGGGGCGAACGGGACAACGATACAATCCGGGAGATGCTGGGACTATGACGACAGATCGCAAGACACGCCTCAAATTGGGCATGGTCGGGGGCGGACAGGGCGCCTTCATCGGAGCGGTGCACCGGATCGCCGCGCGGATGGATGACCGGTTTCAGCTGGTTGCCGGGGCGCTGTCCTCTGATCCCGCGCGTGCCTCCGCCAGCGCCGCCGAGCTGGGGATTGACCCGGATCGCAGCTATGCCAGTTTTGCGGAGATAGCCGAGGCCGAGGCCGCCCGTGAGGATGGCATCGATGCGGTGGCCATCGTGACCCCCAACCATCTGCACGCAGGTCCCAGCATCGCCTTTCTCAACGCGGGCATCCATGTGATCTGCGACAAGCCCCTTGCCGCCAGCGTGGCAGAGGCCGAGGCGATCAAAGAGGCGGCGCGCAGCAGCAACGCGCGGTTCTTTCTGACCCATAACTACACCGGTTATCCGCTGCTGCGGCAGGCCCGTGCCATGGTTGCGCGCGGCGATCTGGGCCGGATCCGGCTGGTGCAGGCGGAATATGCGCAGGACTGGCTGACCAACGTGATTGAACAGGAGGGCCACAAACAGGCCGCCTGGCGCACCGATCCCGCCCAATCCGGCGCCGGGGCGATTGGCGATATCGGCACCCATGCCTTTAACCTCGCCTGTTTTGTCAGCGGTCTGGCGCCAGAGGCGCTCTCGGCTGAGCTGCACAGTTTCGGGCCCGGACGTCAGGTTGATGACAACGCTCATATCCTGCTGCGCTATGCCGAGGGCGCGCGCGGTATGCTCTGGGCCAGCCAGATTGCGGTCGGCTGCGAAAACAGCCTGCGCCTGCGCATCTATGGCGACAAGGGCGGTCTGGAGTGGGAGCATCAGGACCCCAATCAGATGACCTTCACCCGCTTTGGTGAACCCAAACAGATCCTGACTCGTGGCGGCGCCAATATTGGCCCGGACTGGACCCGCGTTCCACCTGGCCACCCGGAGGGATATCTGGAGGGGTTCGCAACGCTTTACACCGACATCGCCGAAGTGATCGAGACCGGCACCGACAATCCGATGCTGCCCGGTCTTCAGGCGGGGCTGGACGGGATGTGGTTCATCTCTGCCGCACAGACCTCCTCTGCCGAAGGGGGGGCCTGGATCCCCCGATAACCATCACGGTTCATCCGTTCCGACCAAACAGAAAAAACACCATCCAAGGGGGACACCCCCTTTGGATCCCGCACTTGTGCGCGCCCGGCGCCATGTCACCCCCCCATTCGATCCAACCCGAGGCTTTTCCCATGACATATTCCCCCTCCGATCTGACCCACAGCTATATAGATGGTCGCTGGACACCAGTAACCGGCACCCAGTGCAGCCCTGTCATCAACCCTGCCACCGAGACGCCAGTGGCCATGCTGCATCACGCCGGTCCTGCGGATGTGGAGGCCGCCGTGGCGGCGGCCAAACGCGCCCATCTGGCGGAAGCACTTGGCAGCAAGGACAACCGGGTCGCCCTGTTGGAGCGGATCAGAGCCGGTTTTGACAGCCGCCGGGAAGACCTCGCGCAGGCGATTTCGCTGGAGATGGGGGCGCCGATTGATCTGTCCCGCAACGCGCAGGCCGAAACCTTCCTGATCCAGCTGGATGCCACCCTTGATGCCCTGCGCGGGTTTGCCTTTGCCGAAACACTGCCAAACGGCGATCACCTGATCCGACAGCCCACCGGCGTCGCCGGGCTGATCACCCCCTGGAACTGGCCGATCCACCAGATCAGTCTCAAGGTCTTTGCAGCCCTCGCGGCCGACTGTCCGGTCGTCCTGAAACCCAGCGAGCATACGCCGCTCAACGCCCGGATCTTTGCCGAAATTCTGGACGCCGCTGGCCTGCCGCCCGGTGCCTTCAACCTGATCAACGGCGATGGGGCCTCGGTCGGGGCGCAGCTCACCGATCATCCCGATGTGGCGGTGATGTCCTTCACCGGTTCGACCCGCGCGGGGCTGGAGATCGGCGCCAGCGCGGTCCGCCGTGGTGCCCGCTGCGCGCTGGAGATGGGCGGTAAATCCCCCTG